>JBBRNY010000080.1:0-11422 GCA_038229915.1 Kapaibacterium sp. (SeqCode)
AAAGCCATACAGAAACAGCTCCTGAGGCCGCGAAGTTCAAGAAAAATGGCAGAAAAAGGGTAGAAAGTCTATTATTATGGGTAATTTTATGAAATACAGGCAAGATTACTGGCAATCATTGCAAATTACGACTTTCTCACCCGGCGGAGGGGTCGTTGATCGAGCAACCGGCTCATCACTAATAGCGCTGATCCTGACTTCAGCCGAGCGACGATGCTCGAATGAAATATCGTGTTGGTCGATCGCTCTTCCTATTGCGGTGATATGAAGTAAGCCTTCTTTTTTAAGGAGTCGGTATTGCTCGATATTCTCTGACCAAACATTATCAAGGAGAGTGGCAAGATTGTATGCTCTGAGTTCGCTCAGAAGTTGATTACCACCAAAGCCATATTTTTTCATTGCGACATTATGTCGGAAATGATCTTTTTCGTTTTCAGGCACTTGAACGACACTTTTCGTAAAATCAATATCCAATCCAAAATAATGGCAATCGGCGCCATAACCTCGAGGGTCAGTAAATCCTTCAACTACTACTTCGATCGGCTTTCGTTTTGCAATGGCACTTTTGATACAGGCACTACCAAACGCTGACTCCATTGCTTTAAGATGCTGTTCGATAGCATTGTCAACTTGATCGGCAAACTCGGGGCCTCGGTTATCGAATTCTTTATAGTCAATACATTCGGAATGCTGACGAATAGTCTCCACTTTGAAGGAGTAGAGTTCGCCCGGCGGGCAGATGCCTTTCAAACAGGATGAGTCAACGAACAGCGATGGGCAATCCACATACTTAGCATATTTCTTTGTAGTCGGGCACCAGTACCCAGTAACAAAATATTGTACTTTCTTTATTGGAAAAGTATCAATGCAGCCTGATTGAAAATATGTCGCCGTGTCCCAAATAAAAAGTGTATGTGGTGCAAAGGCCGTGCAATTTCTTTCTCCCACTATTGTATCGATAGCACTAATGTATTTAGCAGAATCAGATTCTGCTTTAATGATCGTGGTAAAATATTTTGTATCGGCGGCAGGATTATCTGGTGTGGTAAGAAAATCAGATGGCAATAACAGTAGTGGTTGTTTTGCGCTTGATCGAATCGTGACATCTCGATCACCTGTTACTAAATGCACTGGTGCTGCGACACGCTCGGTCGTTTGACGGCGGCGTTTGCGCACATCTAACTCCAACCGTGCAGGATTTCCGGTAAGCTTTACCCATACAATATCAAAATCCTTTTTCTGATCATATACCCCTTTGTTCGTTGAGTATAAGAAAAAAGACCCACCCGGGGAAACACACGGATGGATCTCATCCGAGCCTTTGAAGTTGATAGCATCAAATGCCAATGGCTCTGCTTTGCCGATCGGCAAGCCAGCATCGTCAATTCTGACGCGCCATATATCGAAGTCGCCGCTGATGTTTGTGGAATAATAGAGAAAATGATCTTCAGAGATGAACGGCGTTTCCTCACTATATGCAATTGAGTTTATTTGATCGAGAGCGACTGGCTCTGACCAATGACCACTATTATCAAGCTTACTCATAAACAGATCAGCTTTGCGAGTACCCGGATTTTTCCTGTCGGAGGCAAAGTAGATCCTTTTACCATCAGGGGAAAGCGCGGGTGAATCGTCCCATTCAGGGGAGCATAGTTCGGTTAGTCTTCTGACGCTCCAGACTCCGTCCACCAATCTCATTTCATAAAGGTCATTACCGTAATATTTCCCGTCAACCAAACGATTAGACCCAAAGACACCAACGCCAGGGTCGCAGGCAGCAAAACTCGGAGTGCCTTCGAGCACGATTGTATTGTCATTCTTGATAACAGAGAAGGGAGAATCAGCTTTTATTGGTTCTCCAAAACTTCCACTCGAACAATCTGAAATATAGAGCGAGCGTGATCTGCCTGATTTAGTCGCTCTTGCAGAGGTGAACCAACATTGGGTCTTACCATCTTTTGATGAGCGAAACGTAGCGGCATAGTCATCGCTCTTCGTATTGAGTTGCGCGAAAGTATTCGCGGCGGAAAACAGGAATGCTATGACAACAATAAATACTTTCATTCGAAATTTAGATGGGATATGATGCTTGGAACACAGCTACCCAGACACCATTTGAGAGAATAATATTATCGATATAGATCAAGCCGCATTGTCCGGATGACGACCGAAAAATAATGAGATCGTGTATCTTGGCAGTGATCGTGCTCGATCCGCCACTTCCGCAGAGAACTTTTGCCCCGGCAGGAATTGGATCATCACAAAACTTTATTCCTGCTTTTGATGGTGCGTAATTCGATTGCACCAGTTGGAATGTCGTACCGCTTTGCGATTCCATCGTGATCGTAGTGGAGGTAACAGCAGTAGAATAAATGTCGGGCTTGACTGTTGGGGTAGAATTAAATATAAATTGATCTGTCCCAACAAAAACAAAGCCGCCATAAGAAGTCGTGGTGATCCCATATTGGCTGATCGCGCCATCGAGGCAATGGATACACACGGGGAACGCCTGCCCGACAACTGGTAGCGTTACGTTACAAAGAACAATAGAATTATTGAATATCGTTGTCGGAGGAGTTGTTGCCAAGACCTTGTTTCCGTCAGGCACAAACCTGATCAAGAAGCACTCGCTTGCGCCAGGTGCGAGAATGATCGTTTCGCCTTTGTATTGCGGCCCGGCAGTATCATATCTGATCTGAAATTGCGGATCGTTCAACAAATATTTTAGATCGAAACGAAGTTTGCCGTCACCGGTATTTTTTATGCAGATCATTCTAAAATCGTCATCGACGTCGATGCAATTTGCAACAGTATCATTCTGCAGAAATGATTTTGAATATCCGTTGGTCTTTATTGTGTCGATAGTACAGATACCCAGTCCTACCTTGCCGTGGTAAATTATCGGAAGAGTATCACAATCAGTGATCGTACCGTCGGAAGCTCTCTTTTGAATTTTATAAAACGATGTATCAACAAACTCACCTCGAACGATCGGAGTGAACTCGACGATCATCGAACCGAGTGCTTGCTTTGAACTGAGTGTTGCTGTCGTTGCGCCCGATGCTCCGCCAAAACTGAGCACACGAAGTTCTGGTCGTTTGAATGATCTCAGTTGTGTCACAAGAAGATCGCAGCCTTGGTCGTTGGAGTTGGTAATACTTGACAGGTCTATCGTTGTGACTTTTGCTGGGTCGCCGATGTCAACTTGATTCGTATCTTTTCCACTGCCATCAAGCCCAAAACTTATAGAATCAAATTGCGGACAATCACAATGTTTACAGACGATGCCTTTTCCTTTGAGGTGAATCGTGATCGTCACATTCGGTGCGGCATTAATAACAATATCATTTCCATCAAGTAAAAACGGTTGATGGCCGACACTTGTATAGGTGACTTTCACGCTAAGCCCACGACCGGCTTGCCAAGCAGTGGGATATGTCGTGATCGGTGTTTGTGGGTTTTCAAACGACACCACATTCGTGAAGCCATTTATTGTTGTCGCCGTTACCGAAGTGATCGTTGCAGGCGGCGTGCAATTGTGCGTGAAAATACCGGCGACGAGGGAGATAGTAGTATCTGCATCGACGCAGACTGTTTCGAAATCTAATGTACGTTCGATGTTCGTGCCGCATGGTATGCTATCGTGACGAGTGAAGACGATCGTTTCGAGATGGTCTCGGCACGGCATTATAAATGTTAATGAATCGCGAAGCGGAGAGTAGGTTGTCGTTGTAGTTGCTGGTGGTGGGTCGGCGATGATGGTATAGGTTTCGCCGATAATAGGTACTTCAAGTTGATAGATATATGTGCTTGTTGCTTCGTCAATCGCGGTGGGCGAAACGCCAACACCACCGTCTTTGCGAATAAGAAATACTCTTGAACCTGGGAGTGCGATGTTCGCCTGATCACGAACTCTTACTCTCAGCACAGCTGGGACGTTGATCGCAGATGGTTCGTTCGGCAATTGACAAGACAATTCTACAAATGAACTGAGAAGCATCAATGCGAACAGTAGAAATTTCTGAGGTATCTTATTTACCATGGCAATCTTACTCCGGCTTTTAGTGTGATGCTATGGATGTTGTTACGATTAATGATCGAGCGGTCTTCGCATTGTGGGCATGGTGTTGCCAGATGTAATTGCATATAACGATAGCCAAGAGCGACCATAAAGAGATCACCAATTGGTAAACCGATGCCGGTACCGAGTAACAGAGGTTTTCTCAGTTCAGGATTTACAGTGTTGGTAGGTGTACCTGAGCCTTCAAATTTGCCGTCGAAGAGTGTACCACCTTCTATATAGATAAATGGTCGAAACTCCGAAGTCACCCGTTTTACTTGTTGGACGAGAATGACAGTGGAGTCGGGATGTATAATGCTTCGCTCGCTATAATCAGGGATCGGTGCATCAACCGGAGTTCGCCCCGGGGTTTGGAAACTGCAGGAATCGGGATAATAATAGCTGACTGTTTCGATACGATCTGATCCGAGAAAAGAATATCGCAGATGTCCGAATAATGGAAAACGCGTACGGCCACCTTCAAAGAGTATGCCGCCACCGATACCAAGTTTTAATCGCTCGCCAAGTAATGATCCAAATGGAGAGACGATCGCTTCGAGTGATTCATAGATAGGCGTAAAGCCTATCTTCCGAGTCGTCGTATCTTTACCCGCATAGGCAAGCAATCCATAGATCCCGATAAAATTTTGGGGTACATCAAGTGGATTATCTTTGTATATATCGCGTGCCGGATAGACAGGGTACCTGAGTGGATCGTGCGAACCGCCGATGCCTTCGTGTGAGAAGGCTTTTATACTTTCGACCAGTACGGTCGTGTCGTGACAGACATCATTAACACGCCAATGCATTGTGACTGCTTGCTCAAAGCGGCCGAAGCGAAAGAGTGTTGATCGGTTTGCTGAGCGCACACCACGAAGGATCGTTGCATTGTTGAACTGCACATCGAATACCGAATCGGCAAACGAAGCCAACTCGCCCGGACGTTTGCACGGTTCGCACGTTTGTTCTTGGGCTTGTACAACCTTTGAACAAAGCACAAACAATAGTACGGCAATGGTATAAAAGGACGATCGCCCCATAAAAAAGATAATTTGTAACCAATTGAAGTTTCGCGTGTCTCTTGTCTGAGACGAACAATCGAATTTCATTTCTACTGTAATGACACTCAATAACACAATTTATTTCGCCAGAGTGTAACAATACAAATATAAGGAGGTTCTTAAATTCGTAAAGCATTATTTCATTGGAGAATCAACTATGTGTCATTTCTATAAAATTCTGTTATTAACACTTTTGGCATTTGTATCCACCGAAACGACCCACGCCCAACCCAAGACAGATCTCGGTCGTGATTTCTGGTTTTGTATCCCGCAGAATTACGACACGAAGCTTGAGACTACACGATATTTCTATCTCTATGTTACTCCGGCTTCGAATACGACGATCTATATCCAAATAGGGAACACCCCAATATTAGTAAGACCAGGAACAGCTAATCGGACAACTACACTTTCTTCACTATCGCCGGGTAATGAAATACCTAATAGTGCTGAGTTGTATTCAAGTGGTGTAATCGAGGGAAATAAAGCTATTCATGTTTGGTCAAATGATGCTGATCTGTCGGTTTCATTCCTCTCGAAGGCTCCATTTACAAGCGATGGTATGTACTGTATCCCCACAATAGGCTGGGGTAAGGAATATGTAGTAGCATCATATAATGCTTTTATTGTTAATCCCACGATTGCTGATCTCCCGTCAGAATTTACTATAATAGCGAATGAAAATAATACTCAAGTTACTATCACCCCATCATCAGATATTAGAACAAATGGAGCTCCCGATATAGTGGCTCACCAGAAAGGAGCAGCATTTACCGTTACTTTAAATAAAGGAGAATGTGTGCAATACCAAACCGTTACTCCACCATTTGACGGAACGGATTTCAGTGGTACTCATATCATTTCTGACAAAGCGATTGGGGTTGAAGGTGCTTCGGTTTGTCCAAACATACCCACAGCTGATCCAAGTTGTGACTATATCCTCGAAATGTTGATTCCAACCCGTGTTTGGGGAAGTAGATATTTTACTGGACCTTTCGCAGGAAGGAGATTCGGAGGTGATGGCTTTCTTATGGTTGGCTCTCAAGCAGGACAAGTAATATATAAAAATGGTCTTCAAGTTGCTACAATGGGTCCGAAATTTGATCACGCATACATTTATGATGTCACTGGTGTTTCTGATTGGACAAGCAGTGCGCCGTTTATGCTTGTGCAGTATGTCCTTAGTTCAACTCACGCTGCACCCGCTTCTAATCGGAACATTGGCGATCCGGCAATGCTGGCTATAAATCCTGCTGAGCAATTTACAAGCAATATATTACTCACTGTTCCTACTCAAATTTTATCTTCTGGTCAAACGAATTTTACAAATCGTTTAGCAGTCATTAGTCCGAGAGCGCATCACGATTCATTACTTCTTGATGGTAAGCATGTCGAGATATGGAGCAATATAAGTAATTTAAAAAAATATATTATTGACTCAACTTGGGAAATTATTGAAGCTACATTTAAGGCTGGCTCGGAAGGTGCACACATGTTGACTTCAGATAGTGTCATTGGAGCATATATCTATGGTTTCTCGACGGACGATAGTTATGCAATGTCTTGTGGGCTTGGCACCAAGACGATCAATGGTCTTGAAACTTCTGTTCGCGAGCACTTGCCATTAAATTTTGGTTTCTCGGCGGAGTCGATCACACCTAATCCATTAAACAAGGGCTCGGTATTAATTGCACGCTACTCACTCGAATCACAAGCCCCACTTCGGTTGGAGTTGTTCGATCAGTTGGGCAAGACTGTTGCGGTTTTGCTCTCTTCCGATCTACATCCTGAAGGCAAATTCGAAAAGCAGATCACTATACCATCAGACCTGGCAACAGGCACATACTATTATAGATATATCTGCGGCTCGACGCACATCAGCGGAAAGCTGGTGATTGCGAAATAGTATAGCTAAATAGCCGTAATTTTGTAGCACTTAGTACTACAACAATATGGCTACGTTATATCTCACAGGTTCATCGGGTGGTTTAGGTCGGGGGATCCGCACATTTTATCTTGATAAAGGATGGAATGTAGCAGGCTTTGACGCATTTGATGACCATTTCGAGCACGACAAGTTTTCCTTTGCTACGATCGATAGTACCAACGAAATGTCGGTTGATACTGCATTTAATGCTGCCTCGCTGAAGTTCGGAGTACCTGACCAATTGATCGCTACGATAGGCGGGATAAAACCACCAGTAAATTTTGAGGAGATGTCGTTTATCGACTTTTTACAGGTTGTCAATCTTAATCTTGTCTCGACCTTTGTTTGCACCAAAGAAGCAGTAAAATTGATGAAGCCACTCTCGAAAGGGTCGCTCGTCACTATTGGTGCAGAGACAGCACTCCATCCCGAGCCAAAAAAGGCGGCATACATTGCCGCAAAAAGATCGGTCATAGCGTTCACTCAGGCCATTGCTGAGGAGACAAAAGGGTATGGCGTGACTGCAAATTGTATCATTCCAAAAGTCATCGCTACCAAAGCCAGCGAAGAATGGGGAACACCTGAGGAATTCAAACGTTGGACTAAGCCGGAAGACATCGCCGCGATGTGTTTTTTCCTCGCTTCTGATGCAGGCAAAGCCATAAACGGAGCACAGCTTCGACTTCCAAATAAAGCCTAAATTCGGGTTTCTAATAAATTTTAAGTCTATATTTTATATGTCATTAAAGGAAAGAATTACGACAGAACTTACGGCATCAATGAAAGCTGGAGAAAAGCTCAGAACCGAAACGCTTCGTGGGATTCGGGCATTGATCCTTGAGTTTGAAAAAAGTGGAGTTGGAAGGGAAATGACTGAGGAAGACGAGCTAAAGATGCTGATGACCGCAGCAAAAAAACGCCGCGAGTCGATCGATATCTATTCCAAGAATAACCGACCTGAGCAAGCCGCAAAGGAACAGGCTGAGTTGGAGATTCTAACCGAGTATCTGCCACAACAACTTTCGCAAGCTGATATCGAAAAGCGTGTCGCTGAAGTGATTGCCGAAACAGGGGTAACAGGTCCTGCGGAGATCAATAAAGTTATCCCGATCTTGATGAAAGAGATGAAGGGCAAGGCCGATGGCAAGTTGATCCAAGAGATCGTGAAGACGAAATTAACAGCTTTGGCAAGTTAACAATGATCGTTGATCTTATTATAGGATTATTTCTCGCACTCTCTATCTGGCGTGGTTGGCGGCGCGGTGCTGTCGAGATCGTTGCATCTTTGGCATTGCTTATTGTTTCGATGCTTGTTGCTTCGGCTTTTGGCACTCAAGTAGGCAATGCACTCGGAAGCAGTGGCTATCTAAGACCGATCTTCGGTTTTTTTATCGTATTTATTATTTTAATGATCGTTGGCTCATTCATTATTAAACGCATAAAGCCCAAACGCGGAGTGATCTCGTTTTTTGATCGTTTGCTCGGGGCAGTTCTTTCAGGCGTGAAAACCGTGTTGATCATCGGGCTTGTCTGCGCTTTCTTCCGTTTATTCCAACTCCCATCAGCTGACACTGTTAAAGATTCAGTACTCTACCCGGTAACGCTTAAAGCAACTTCAACTCTTGTAGTACAGCTGAAACCGCTTGCCGTAAAAGTATCGAATGATGTTTTTGATGACCATCCTGTCTTGCATTAATTAAAATGGACGAACAATTTTTAGAAGAATCTTCCGGTTTTGAATTTGAGCAAGTTCGCGAACAATTTTTACGTTCGATACCCAGACAATTTCATATCGCCGCCGAGAAACTCGAATTTCATATCATTCTCGAGTCGCATCTCCGTTTTGTATCAACTCCGCTCGGTCGCGCCGCTCTTTTGAAAGAGCTTGTCCCTAATCTCGATCGCGATAAAATTCTGTTGTCGTATGGAGAGATCGATGAACTTCGCGACTTGATAGCGGGTGGTGATACGCCGTCGTATTCGGGCATTGCTGACATTCGCAATACATTGCATAAAGTGGAGATCGAAGGTAGTACACTTTATCTCGATGAAGGTCTGCCGCTGGTTTCTTCGCTACGTGCGATGCGCTTGTTGCGCGAGTTTTTTGCAAAGCGTACCAAAGCGGCGCCGAGTCTTTGGAAATCAGCTATCTATCTTTTCGAAGATCGTTTGCTTGAAATGGCGTTTGATTCTGTCTTTGATGAAAACGGAAATGTTCGTGACAATGCGAGTGCAGAATTGCATAGAATACGCCGCGAGATCGTCAGCACCAGTGAGCGACTCAGGAATAAATTAGCGTCGCTCCTTAAACGATATACCGAAGATGATCTGATTCAAGAGCAGATCATAACACAACGTGATGGTCGTTCGGTGATACCGGTCAAAGCCGAGCACAAGCGTCGCGTACCTGGAATGATCCATTCAGTTTCGCAGACTGGGCAAACCATTTATATCGAACCAAGTGAAACGATCGATCTTAATAACGAACTTCGTTCAATAGAATTTGCCGAACAACGCGAGATCGATCGTATTCTTCGTGAGTTGACTGATCGGCTTCGCGATTCTGTTCACCCTCTGCTTCGCTCACTTGAAATATCCGGTCATCTTGAAGCAGTGTATGCGAAATCGAGATTCGCGAATTCTATTTTTGCGATCACTCCGCAGATCGTCACCCAACGCTCGCCAAGTGAATTGCAATTTCGACTTATCGAAGCGCGACATCCGTTCTTGATCGCAAAACTTGGGAAAGAAAAAACGGTACCATTTACACTTGAACTCAATAGCGATCAACACACCCTTGTTCTGACAGGACCAAATGCTGGTGGTAAAACAGTATTGCTCAAGACTGTCGGGATGACGTTTTTGCTCGCTTATGCAGGCTTGCCCATCCCGTGTGGTGGTGAGTCGATTTTGCCAAGCATTGATGGATTGTATGTTGATATTGGTGATTCACAATCTATCGCCGATGATCTTTCTACGTTTAGCTCACATATTCAATCGCTTAAAAATATTCTCGCGCAAGTGAATGAATATAGTGTCGTGTTGCTTGATGAGATCGGTAGCGGAACCGCACCAGAAGAAGGCGGGGCTCTTGCCGAGAGTATCCTTGAGCATCTGACAAAGTTTGCCGGCTTTACTATCGCGACCACTCACTACGGCCGGCTCGCAGGATATGCCGAAGCAGTCGAAGGAGTCATCAATGGTTCGATGGAGTTTGTCCAGACGTCACTGACACCATCATATCGCTTCCAGATAGGTATCCCTGGCTCATCACATGCGTTTGAAATTGCGGAGCGATATGAAATGCCTCGCAATATCATCAAGCGTGCTCGTGAACTTGCCGGAGGAAAAACAAATCGACTCGAACAGCTCATTAATTCGCTTGCCGAAAAAGAACAAGAATTAGCCACAAGAAAACAGGAGATCGAGCGTGAACTTGGTAAAGCACAATTCGAAAAATTTGAGTATGAGCGCAAGAACGAAGAGGTAACAACAGAGCGAAAAAATATTCTCTCGAAAGCATCTCTACAAGCTGATGAATTGTTAACTCGAGCCAATAGCTTTGTCGAACGTGCTATCCGCGAAGCACGAGAAGCCGCATCGCTTGATGCTGTGCAAAATGTGAAAGACAATACACTTTCAGAATTACGCATTAAACAAAAGAAAGAATTAAAAGAGATCACTACTCTGATCGAAGCAAATACGGGCGCGAGTACTGCTGCTGAGAAAGTCAATACGCCATTGCAAATTGGCTCGAAGGTTCGTTTGTTCTCAAATCCGGGACAAACAGGCGAGGTATCGGCTATCAACGGCAATGATGCTGAAGTTTTATTCGGTTCGATGCGAATGAAAGTGAAAAGCTCTCAACTTGAAGTGATCTCCGGCGCAGAAGCTCGAAAAGTTGAGCGCAAGCCTATTCAAAAGACGGGGACGTATTTTGACGAGATGATCAAACCACGAATTGATCTTCGCGGAAAATATGGCGATGATGGTGTAATGGAAGTTGATAAATTTATTTCTGATGCCAATGCTCGTGGTTTGGAGCGCCTTGAAATATTACATGGAACAGGCACGGGTGCGCTCGGGCGAAGAATACAACAATATCTCAAGACGAATCCGGTCGTTGCATCGTTTCGTTTTGCAGACCGCGAAGAAGGTGGCATGGGTGTGACGATCGTCGAGTTAAAATAGAGAGCTTTTATGATAAAATATATTTGCATTTTTTGTTGCATGTTACTGCTCTCAGTAAATGCTTCCGCATATCGTAAAGATTCGACACTCACAGTGAGTGATGGTATATCGTTAGCAATGAGCTACTACACGCCCAGCACACCAATGCCCCCGAGCGGCTATCCGACGATTCTCTGTGTTCAC
>JBBRNY010000081.1:0-11354 GCA_038229915.1 Kapaibacterium sp. (SeqCode)
CCAAAAATATCGACGGCTCGTTCAATCTTATCCAAGTTGCGCTTGGCGGAATGCTGATCGTGAGTTATTTGGTAATATTACCAATGATGATCTGGAAAAAGTACAAGACAAAATCTCCGACGCTCAAAGAAATGGGTGTTTGGAAATACGCAACAACAGCCGCATTATTTTTGATCATGGCAGGCTTGCCGATCAAGATGTTCTTGCGTTTGATGTTCAATATTAAATATGTCTGGGTGTTCGGTGTCGGACATGACCTGTTCTTTAATATCTAAAGTGTTGGCGTAACCTATCGCGATCTGATAATTTTATGACAAATCAAGCTCCTAAAAAAGCACCGTGGTGGAATCCTGCAAAATGGTTTGCGGTACGTCGTACCGTGCCCATCGAGCAGCGCTCTTATACCAAGATATACGGCATCATGGCGATGCTGTTGTTTGCCTTTACCGTATGGGCTGTGCTCAATGAAGTGATCACACGCCGTCCGTGGAAGGATATCCAAGCCGATTTTAAAGAATTCAAGACGACCCGTCTCAATATCGAACGCAAAAAAGTACTGGCGAAGATCGACCCTGCTGTTCGTAAATCGCTCAAGAAAGATCTTGCTAAAGCAAAGGATGCACTGGAGTCTGATAAATATACAGCGCTCAAAGATAAACTTGATGATATGGATATTCAAGTTGCCAAAGCGCAACGCGATTATACCTTCACCAAAAGTAGAGCCGACGAAACGTATTATTTCTTTGACGAAGAACGCATTCAGCATAAGGATACGACCAGTAATGCGAAAACGCTTCGCTCGCTCGAAGCCGAAATGGCAAAAGAGAAAGTGGTCGTCGATGGTCTGCTTGGAAAACGTAAGTTGATCGTCGAGCAGATGAACCCGTACCAAAAAACGGTAAAAGATAAGCAAGCGATCTATGACTCGGTCTTTGCAGGTGTCATTGCGATCGATCGTAAGCTCGAAGCTGTCGATAAAATGACGATCTCGGTAAAACAGACAATGTTGTTGAATTACGAAAAGACCAACTTCAATAATTTGAAGATGCGTGTCGATCGTTGCGAAACTTGTCACTTAAGTTATGCTGACCCGCTGTTCAAGAATGATACAATTGTTTCAACCGATGCCAAAGAAGTAAAAGCATGGCTCAAGAGCAATAAGTATAATGACGAAGATCATTACAAGATCAAAACGCTTGGCGCCAATAAGGATACTGTTATCGCAGTGGTTTCCGCACTGTTCCGAATCCATCCGAATGTTGACTTAATGATCAAAGGTCATAAAGTCGGTGAGCCATCGGCACCAGGTGTGCTTGGCTGTACTTCATGTCATAGTGGACAAGGGCAGTCGATTGTTTCTCCTGAATTTGCTCACGGTTTTGAATCACATTGGGCTGAACCGATGCTTACCGGACATTATGTTCAGGCATCGTGCCAAAATTGTCACGACAGCAAATTTGATTTCGAAGGCGCGAAGTGGATCTCGATGGGTAAAAAACTTTTTGTTGATTTTGGTTGCTACGGCTGCCATTCGATGAATGGTATGGAAGAGTGGACCGGTCAAGGACCATCACTCTTGAATGTCTCGAAGAAAGTGACACCAGAGTGGATGTTCCAGTGGATCAAGAATCCGCGTGGTTGGTCGCACAATACGAGAATGCCAAACTTTTTGCTCTCGGACGACGAAGCGAAATCAGTTACTGCATACATCTTGAATCAATCAAAAGGCTCGAATTACGCCCCGATCGCTCATAATAGCGGTGGCGGTGATATGGCGCGAGGCAAGCAAACATTTTTCGATGCGGGTTGCGTCGCCTGCCACGCGATCGATGAGTACAAAACTGATTCGCGTGTCAAAGAAGGCAATAGCTTCGGACCCGACCTGAATAAAGAAGGCTCGAAAGTTACTTCAGAATGGCTATTTGATTGGCTAAAAAATCCGAAGAATTATCAAGCACATTCAAGAATGCCGTCGCTTCGTCTGACCGATCAAGAAGCATCTGATCTGACGACCTATGTGATGTCGCATACAGGAAGCAACGACTCGGTGAAGTCATCACTCAGTGGTGATCTTGCCAGCAGTGATCTGATCAAAAAAGGTGAAAATCTTGTCAGAGGTTATGGCTGTTTCGGCTGTCACGAAATTAAAGGTATGGAAGGCGAGGCAAAAGTCTCTGTCGCCCTGACGACATTCGGACGCAAAACGCCAGGCGAACTTTCATACGGTGATGTTGATGGAGAAGTCTTAGGTTCGTACAGGAAAAAATTCGCGAAAGCTGGGCTTGAACTCGGTCAACTTGACGAACACTCAGTCCATGATAATAAGGATTGGTTTACCTGGACGGTCGGCAAGATGATGAACTCGCGTGTCTATGCCACTGATCGCTTGGCGCAGAAAATGCCGAACTTTCAAATGGGTACTGAAGAAGCGTATGCGCTTTCGGTGTTCTTGCGTTCACAAAAAGGTGCGTTTGTCGCCGCAGGTTATGGCGATCTCAATAGCGACCCTATACAGCATGGTTTGAACCAAGGTCGTTTATTTGCGCATTGGAATAATTGCGTGGGCTGTCATAAGATCGAATCCGACGGAGGTTACGTCGCTAAAACAGTGAATGATAAATTTGCTGGCGATGCAAACATTGCCTATTTTGCTCCACCATACCTCGGACCTGAAGGTAGCCGTGTGCAGGAACAATGGCTCCATCAGTTCTTGAATGGACCGTTCAAGATCCGTCCACTGGTAAAGATGAGAATGCCAAGTTATGGATTTAGTGATGTCGATATTTCGACAGCAACCAACTATTTCCTTTCGATGCATAAGCGTCAGCTTGTGATGACTAACTATGAGTATCCCGTTAACAATTCGCTTGTGCCGTATGGCAAAGCTCTTGTTGATAAACTCAAATGCGTATCGTGTCACTCAATCGGTGCTCAAGGTGCTGACGGAGCAAAAGCGCCAAATCTCTTAAACGTCAAAAAACGTATTCGTCCGGACTGGGTTGGGCATTGGCTCGCTCGTCCTGATTCGATCATGCCAGGTACGGCAATGACCGGTTTTTGGTGGAGCAGTGGTAAAGCGGTACCTGCCGACCCTGAGATACTTGGCGGAAATATTGCGATGCAGATCGAAGCAGTGAAAGAATATTTACATTCGATCGGCACTGACGTTATTTCTCCATCTTCTGCGTACGCCACGATCAATGGCGTTGACAAATATGTCTTGCCAAACGGTGACTACGAAGGTTCGATGGCTCGTGCGATGATGCCGAATGCGGATATGATGATGGCAAAGCCTGCTCCGATGACACCGGCACAAGCGCCACCACAAAAAAATGCGAAGCAATCGATGAATATTTCGAAGAAGAACGGTAAAAAACTTGCCGCGAAATAATATCGATGTACTGTAGAATTCAAATGCAAAGCCCCGTTGTTACAACGGGGCTTTTGTGTATTAAGGATATCCTATGACTATAAAATATCTCTCCGCCGCATTACTAATGCTCTGCCTTGTTTCTTGCGCCCAGAAGGAAGATGATACAACTCCGTATGTATCTGGCTACAAGACGATAGCCGTTAGTAATGGGGGTAGTATTAAAGGAAGTGTAACACTCGTCGGAGTAGTCCCAGCACAATCGATGATCGAAACACAAAAAGATCAGGATGTCTGTGGCGCATCACATCGCAATAGTGCTGTGCCAAATAGCAATAGGATCGGTGGCTGTGTTGTTTATCTCGAAAAGGTGAAGGAAGGCAAGGCATTCTCGACAGGGAAGTTTACGCTCGATCAACATGGCTGTGAATTTTTGCCTCATATTCAAGCACTCCCGCTTGGTGCATCGCTGGTCGTTTCAAACTCTGATGGGGTTATTCATAATTATCATATCACCAAAGGTACGGAGAACATTATGAACGAAGCCCAACCTGTCGGCGGCCCAGCGCATGAAGTCAAGATCAACTCAGCAGGGTTGTTGTCTATCGCATGTGACGTGCATCCGTGGATGAAAGGTTATTTGTTTGTTGCTGAAAATCCGTATTATGCTGTTACCGATTCAATGGGAGCATTTACTATTTCAGATATTCCGGAAGGAAATTATGAAGTAGCCCTATGGCGAGACAACTGGAATGTGGAGTCCCTAAAAGATGGAGAAGGAAGAATCACCTCGTATAAATGGGGTACCGATTTGTCTAAAAAACAAACCGTAACTGTGAGCAAAAGCAAAGAGACGGAAATAAATTTTGAGTTGCCGTAACAAAAATCGAACCCCGTCATCCTAAGCTTGCGAAGGATCTCGAATTTCAATACTTTATGATTTTTGATACTTCAAATACAAATATCCAAAGACTCCTGATAGCATAGACCCGCAAAGTATTGCCGCTTTTGCTGCCTCGATCGTCTCCGGTGTTGAAGCAAAGGCGAGTTGATTGATAAACAGCGACATCGTGAATCCGATACCACAAAGCATCGATGCCCCGAGGAGCATATTGTTATTCAAACCAGTAGGCAGTTTTGCTTTCCCAAGTTTGATCGTAAAGAACGAAAATAAATAGATGCCAAGGGGTTTGCCGATAAACAGTCCGAAGATGATCCCCAGTGAGAGCGGACTCAATAGCAACTGAGAGATGGAATGAAGATCAATCGTCACTGCGGCATTGGCAAGTGCGAAGATCGGGACGATGGCAATGGCGACGATACTATTCAAAACTTTTTCAAAACGCGCCGCTCCTACACTATGAGGGATGAGCATTCCGACCGCAACGCCAGCTATCGTTGGGTGAACACCACCTTCGAGCAGCGCATACCACAACACTGCGCCGATCACGCCATAGAGCAATAGGGGTAATTGCTTATATCGTTTGCAAAGGAACAATAATCCGATCAGCAACAGCGAAACGAAAAGATATTTTAGATCAATGTGACTGCTATAAAAAAGCGCAATAATAATGATCGCGCCAAGATCATCAATAATAGCAAGTGATGTAACGAATATTCTTAGACTGCGGACAACACGATTGCCGAGTAATGATAATATCCCAAGAGAAAAGGCAATGTCGGTCGCGGTTGGTATTGCCCAACCGTGATTGAATTCATTCGAAGCATTAAACAATAAAAATATCAGTGCGGGTATTGCCATGCCTCCAAGTGCACCGACAAATGGCAATATGCCAAGACCGTCATTGGCGAGTTCGCCGTCAGTCATTTCTCTTTTGATCTCCATCCCAACACCCAGGAAAAAGAACGCCATGAGACCGTCGTTGATCCAATCACGCACCGTCATGGTGTGTTGTTGATGCTCGAGAAACAGTGGATGAGAAAGAAACTGTTGGTAGGGAATTTGCAAACCCGAGTTTGCAATAACCAGAGCGATGACGATCGTAGTGATAAGAATAACACCACTCGAAGACTCGGATGACGTAAATTGATCGAATGCCGATTGCACTCGAACTGGTATAGCCGCAATTCGTTTTTTTAATGGCATCAACGCTTACTGTTTGCTCAGACTATCAATGTTGATCTGCAAGATCTTATTCGCTGTACCGCATTGCTCGGGACCGTTGGCGGTGCCACCGAAGGAAACGGTTACGATCGGACGGATCAAACGAAGGGCAACACTATCAGGAGTTGATACGAAGAATGAGAGGTATCGTAGTTTTGAAGTGTCGGGCGCATTTTTTGGAATAGGGCCATACGTCCGCAACGTCTTTACCTGCCCGGCTTCGATGTAGTCTTCGGCAAACAATGAATCAAACCCGTCGCGGCTTTTGATCAATAATCTAAATGTATCACCTTCGCTACCGCTATTGTGAATACTCAGACTATAGATCGGGTAATACACCGAGTCGGTCGGAGTATTGAGATCGAAGAGTAACGGAAAATCTTTGATAGCAGTATCCGAGTAGGTGTTATACAACACGTCCGCATTCGAGTGCTTTTGTTGTGGGTCGCAACACGAGGAAATAGTGAATGCGAGCACCAAGAGAGAAACTGATAAAAAATATTTAAACATTTTTTCGAAAAAGATTAAGGATAGGACGAAATGAAAGACCAAGCCCCGCGCGTTCGCTGAGCACACGTAAGATCAAATACACACCCAAGGCCCCCAAGACAATGTTCGCCGCCCACATTCCTGTCCATGGTGCGATGAGCCCGCGATCGGCAAGTTTTTCTCCGCCGATCAAACACGCCCAATATAAAATAAAAAACCCGATCGATAGCCCAACGCCCATCCCAATGCCGCCACGTTTGGCAAGCGCACCAAGCGGTGCACCGACGAGCACGAAGATCAAACACGCAACTGGCAGTGCATATTTTTTATGGACCTCGACCATATAACTTCCGGCATCAAGCCGTGACGAGTTTGCTTGCGAGCTGAGACTTTGTATCTCAAACATATTTTGTCGAAGCGCGCCGCTGATCGGTCGCGGCGGAATTTTCATACTATCGTTCGAAGGAATGACTCGATAGTCGGGCAATGAAGAGACAAGTCCAGACGAAAACGTCTTCAGGGTTGTGCGAAGAGCCTTGACTTGTCGTTGGACAATAGTATCGCGGTCGCGTACACGAGCCAGCAGATCGTTTGCTGATAGCTCACGGTCGCCTCGATCAGAACTTTCCTGACGCATAAAATCAAACCCATTGGTCGGTACTCTGACCTGATACGATCTAAAGACACCGTTGCGGTATTGATCGGATGTGGTAAGTTTGGACTGATGAAACTCGCCATCATGAAGATTCAAGATCAAACTCGCCAGATCTTTAGTAAACGTAAACTCCGCTGTTTTTGCCGTGATGAGTTTTACTTCGGTTGGTGAAGTATGATCGAAGATCACGACTCCTTCGAGATTGCTGGAGTTCGCAAACGTTTTTTTTGCAAAGATCGAATAACCGGGAAGCGCACCATCGTCCGAAAATTCACCTTGACGCATAATGAACGTCGGCTTTTTTCTCTGAATATCGCTCATCAGATCTTTTGCGCGGTGATTAGCATCCGGCAAGACTGAATTGTTAAACCACAGATCGGCATACGCCAGCGCCGACGCAGCAAGCAACACCGGAAAGAGCATCCGAAAAAAACTCACACCCGATGCCTTCATTGCTGTCAATTCTTGCGATGAAGCCATCGAACCAAATGCCATTAGACTTGCCACTAATGCCGCCATCGGCAACGCTAGCACGACCATCCAGGCAAGATTGAGTGTGATGAGTTGAACGATCGTCCAGAGATCAAGCCCTTTGCCGACGATCTTATCGACAAATCGCATTAGAAACTGCAACAAGAATACGAACATCGTTACCATAAACGCCAAGAGGAACGGACCAATATGTGCATTGAGTGCATAGCTCCATAAGCGGAAGGAAGTCTTCCACCAATGGCGCGTAAGGGTCTGAGTTGGGCTTATCATCTGTTGTTTAACGTGCAGAGAAAGTTAAGGATTCAGAAGAATTTAGGATTGTGAATGCTATCGTGATGATTTGCAACTATTAAACAGATGCCGCGTAGGATATTCGGAGCATTAGATTCTTCGCTCGTCGCTCAGAATGACAAACTGAGCTTGGAAAGACTTCTGGGGGATGTTTCACCAAAAAACATTGCCCTTATTCGTCGGAACGGCAAAAAATTACGGGCTGTTAGTAAATGGAGCATTTACCCTTATAATGGAGTAGTTTATCGAATACTTGTGACAATTTAGACCGATTTTCGGTCAAATAAGCATATATTACTAACCATTCTTACCAAGCGACGCAAGCTTGGTGGGAATAATCGTACGTTTGATAAACACTTCCTGCAAGTAGCGAGGGAAACATATTGCCGTATTTCTAAACCGCAGCCGAGACTTCAGTCGGTGGCGATACTGTTGCTTACGGTCACGCTGTTGTTTCTTGTATCGTGTTCCGGTCTCAAAAAATCTACCACCCCGAAACCAACCGACCCACAGGACAGCTCGAAAGTTGGTCTGGTCAATGATATTGATTCTCTTACGAGTAGCATTGGCAATACGATCGGCAAAGTTGGCGATTTTTTCGGTGGTCTCATCCCGGGTCTTCTCGCGAAAGATAGTGTCATCCTCATTCACCCACGTTCCGAGATACGACCTTCGGTTGAGATCGAGCCACAAGGCAAGTGGAGCTATCCGCCTTCGCCCGTCCAACGCCGTCTGGAGTTTGATTCGCTCCACCGGGTAACACTGCATGATGATTTTATTGGGAGTGATATTAATCAACCTCAAACGTATTCGATCGACAATTATATTCAAGAACAGCGCGAGCAGGGGCTTCGTGATGGGCTCACCAAGAGCGCGATCAATCACATTAATGTCGCAAATTCGGGTAGCGGAAATACGAAGAGTGGTAATCAAGATCAGGGTGGGACAGGAATTCTGAGTGATTACGGTCATATCGAAATTCCGATCCCGCCATCAATTGTCCCGACGATCTTTGGTAAACCTTCTATTAATCTTCGAGTAAACGGCGATGTCGCAATACATTTAGCGTATCGCGATAATCAATTTTTGCAGACTACTGGTGCGGCGTTTTCGGGATCTGAAACGGGTCTTGATTTCCGGCAAGAAGTCAATATGAATATCAGCGGGTCGATCGGTGATAAAGTAAAGATCAATACCGATTTCGGAAGTTTGCGTCAGTTCTCATTCGATAATCTTTTTAAGTTGAGCTACCAGGGCTTCCCTGAAGAGATCATTCAATCGGTCGAAGCAGGTAATGTATCACTCATTACGCCATCAAAGTATATTGGTACACAGTCTGCGCTGTTCGGCTTTAAGGGCGTGTTTCGTTTCGGGCCGATGTATCTCACCGCTATTGCGGCGCAGAAAAAAGGCGAGCGGCAATCAAAATCATTCGGCGGCGGACCGGGCAGTAACGTCTCTACTGATTTTGTGATCCAACCGGCAAACTTTAGGAAGAATATGTACTTCCTCGATACTGCGTTTATTAAGAACTACGAGCGATATTATTCAACGATCCCGCCAACACCTCCACAGAATGGTAATGTCATCGTCGATCGCTCGGTCGAGGTATGGCGTATGACAAATAATCAATCGACTAAAAAGACACAGGCGTATGTCTCCTATTTTCTGACGGGTATTCCTGCCGGAAATTTGTATCCGCCAAGTGCAAAGGCGATTCAAGCGGATAGAAAATTATTTGAGTCGGGTTACGTTGAAAAAATGGATACGTCTCAATATAGTGTAAACAGTTTTACTGGTGTTATTACACTCTATCAGGAGCCATCTGATTATGATTTTATTGCGGTCAGTTATCGAACCCCTGATGGGTTGCAATATGGCGAGCAAGTTGGAAGTGGCGAAGATACCTCTATCGTTCTGAAATTATTAAAGCCGCGTAATCTCTACAACAACGTTGCTGATAAACCTTCATGGAACAACCTTCTAAAGAACGGTTATTATGTCGGGGCAACGAATATCGACCAAAAGAATTTTAGTGTAAAGATCGCCTACACTTTTCCTGATGGAGCTGTCTATGAAAATGTACGCGCTGCTTCGGGATTTGAGAAAGTTATTTCTGTTACGGGCTTAGACCGTTATGACAATGCAACTTTGGCAGCGCAACCAGATGGGTTGTTCGATGTTGTAGCAAACGGCGCGGTGTCGCCGTTGCTCGATTCGAGAACCGGTACGTTGATATTCCCGTACCTCGAGCCATTCGGAAGTAGAATCCTTCAGTACCAGAAGATCCAGCTTCGCAAAAACAATAAATATCACCCCGACTCAACATTTTATTTCCCTGATATTTACGTTCAGCCACCGCAGTATTTTACGGCTTCGAATTATCAGTCAGCAAAAAATTCTCAGATCTCGATCAATGTGAAATACGCCGGTGGTACTTCAACGACGATCAATCTGAATGCATTTAACATAGTCGAAGGTAGTGTCCGTGTTACTGCCGCCGGTCGTACACTTGTTGAAGGCGAAGATTATCGTATCGATGTGAATGGTGGTACGGTGACACTTCTCAAGCCCGATCTCGCAACAGCTGGAGCGATCAATGTTGAATATGATACGCACGATATTTTTACGACCTCAACAAAGAGTGTTCTTGGTTTCAGGGCTGAGGTGCCGATCATCGATCATGGCTTGGTCGGGTTGTCATTGATGAATTATTCGATGCGTCTGCCGTCGATCAAAACCCGACAGGGTGAAGAACCGCTTTCGAATTGGATACTCGGTGGTGATGCGAGCTACAAAGTACCGTTTCCATCGTTGACCAATTGGCTCAATGCACTGCCGATCTTTAATTTGCGCGAAAAATCAGAAGTTAATTTTAAGCTTGATGCTGCGCTTTCGCTACCGAACCCGAACACACAAAAATCGCCGATGGCAGTTGATAACAATGCAAGCATTGCATATCTTGATGACTTCGAAGGCGGACGAACGGAGTTCTCGCTCAATTCGACGTATGGTCGTTGGAAACACAGTTCACAGCCGATCAATGATAATTATATTGGCAGAGGACTGACGACTGACCAGATCACGGCGCGTAAATCGAAACTATGGTGGTACCAGCCATATCCGAATGATGTACGCATTACCGATATTAAACCAAACAAAAGTGTTGCCTCGGCAAATGAACAAGCGCAGGTGCTTGATGTTGAGTTCGATCCAACTCGCAGAGCTGGAATATATAATCACAATCCCGATCTGACAGAAGCCCCAGAAAATACTTGGGCTGGTATGACGCAGTATTATCAAGGCTTGAACGTCCTTGCGACCAACACCGACGCTATCGAGTTTTGGATGAACATCAAAGACGGGCGTGACGGCGGCAACCCACAAAACGGTGTGATCCATTTTGATATGGGTAGAATATCGGAAGATGTGATACCCGATGGAAAGTTAGAGACCGAAGATAAAAATGGTAACGGGCGATATGATCCGGGCGAAGATATCGGTCTCGATACACTCTCGAACGATCAGGAAAAAGCCGCCTATCCGTCAGCGGCAAATGCCGATGACCCGAACAACGATAATTATTCGTATGATCAAACCGTCTCGAACTATGATAATATTAACGGCACCGAAGGTAATGAGCAGGACCGTTCGAGTGGGTATAGCCCTGATACCGAGGATCTCGATAACGATCTAAATGTCAATCTTGACAATAATTATTACGAATACGAAATACCGCTCGACCCGGTAAACAATCCGTATATCATCGGCAATACGAACAATACGTGGTATCAATTCAGAATACCGATCACTTCATTCAAGAAGATCGTTGGTTCGCTCGATTCATCATTTTCTGATATTTCGTATTATCGGTTATGGGTTTCAGGATTTTCGAAACCATTGCATGTTCGTTTCTATGATATGAAACTCTC
>JBBRNY010000082.1:0-11193 GCA_038229915.1 Kapaibacterium sp. (SeqCode)
AATGAATCTCTATCGCAATCGGAGAGTGATGTTTTAGTTTACCAAACCCGTAGGGGCATGCCGCTGGCATGCCCGCCAACGAATATTACAAACAAGGTATATTTTATCGATTGAGATGATCTTGAAAAGAGCACAGATACATTTTTAATGTTCTCTTTCCATAGTGGAAGTCTGGGGAGCGGGCATGCCAGCGGCATGCCCCTACGGGGAGTATTTGAAAATCTTGGGTAATCCTGTAATCCCATTAATCACGGTCCTTAGTGGAAATGTACAAAACTGATCTGGTATGGAAGAATATTCACACCCGAGATCGTCATGTAATAAGATCCGCTTGCTAGATCTTCGAGCGACAGGCTTAGCGGCGCATCGGGTGCAACCGTGCCGTCGATCTGCTTGACAAATTTTCCGGTGAGATCAAAAATGGAGAGATCAACACGCCCATTATAAAGAGAAGAATAGAGTGCACTGCTTTGTCGGGCAGGGTTCGGAGCAAATGTAAACAGATCAATATTTGGCGCACCGGTTCTTCCGTTGACTCTTGCTAACGGATCACAAAATCTATATCCGTCGATAAAACCATTGCACGAATCGACAATGGCTACGTGAGCATTATCGCAAATGGTGTTACGAACCGACATACTGATCGAATCAAATACAACTTCGGCACAAAAGAATTCGATGGGATACCATTTGAAAACCGCATAGCCGACTAATGAATCGGTGAGGGCATTAAGGTCATCTGCATCAATGTGTAATTTGAATCTTCCGTACGAGCGACTACCCGAGACATCAATACTTTTACCGTAATACAAAAAACTTCCCAAATAGACCAGTGGACCATCAGGAAAATGCACGACCATATCTATCGAAGACAATTTTCCTGTATGATGCAGATAAATGGGCAATCTTACGGTAGCCCCTACGGTATCATTGAGAATTCGGGCGCTTGTAAATTTTAACGAGACATTTGGAGAGGTGATTGTCGTAGAGATCGGATCACCGCCGCTATTGGTTGTTCTCCAGATCGAGCCGTCTTCATCAGCAGCGATCACGATATTATCATTGATCGCGCAGACCAAACGCGAGTCTTGGTGACTTGCGGGTCCGCCAATAGTTGCCCAACTCGTTCCGTGATCGGTTGAACGAAAGACCCCACCACCTAATGAGCTTCCGATGTAGATCGCATTGGGTGTCGAAGAACACGCTGACGAGAAAAAATTTGCAGTTTGTTGCTCATTGATCGTCCATGTTTTGCCATTGTCGAGTGTCACAAATACTTCGGACTGACCATCTTTCAATTCATTGTATTCTTCATTAATAATATACACTTTATTTTGGTCGCAAGAATCCAGTGCAAATGAGTAACTATCGAGGTCAACATTTCCGGCAGCACGTTTCCATGTTTTTCCGAAATCGGTTGAAACACTTATATGTGATGCACGATTGGGCGAAACAGAACGCGAAAGAATATAGCCTGTGCCACTGTTGGGATTATATAGTGCTTGATATGCACCACCGCCGCCGCCTTCGACTGATTGTCTGGCCCACGTCGTGCCACCATCACTGGTGTAGCTTGCTGTGCCGCTGTAATTATCACGGTCAGCTACAAAAAATTCTTTACCGGTTCGAGTAAACGCAACACTGAGGCAGCTACCGATCGACAATACCTGTTGCCAATCTTTCCCGGCGTTATTCGTAATGTAAATTCCAAGATCATTGACCGCAACCGCACCGGTGTCTTTTGAGAAAAAGCAAATATCGGAAATCACATGACCTGCGAATGGAGTCGTAACAAGATTCCAAGTTATACCACTATCACGAGAGTTGAACAGATCAGTGACGCCAACCCATACTATTCCGTCTTTAAAACCCATCGCACCACCATAACCCAGATCATATTTACCTAAAACGCCGTTGCTCGTTTTAGACCATTGTGCACCCGCAGACCCTATACTAACAACCAGGAGGATAAGCAAAACAAGAGTTTTTTTCATAATGTACTTTTTACGATCTATTGTACATAAGTAGAAACTCCTAAGACCCCCAAAAGTTACAACTTTAACTCAAAATAAGCACATCTTTTACCTTCTGGAGTGATAAATGCTTCTTCGTCAAAAAGCAGTAGTTTTCGCTGGCTGGTTTTGGGTCGAGCAGGGGACCCTGAATTCCGTGTTTTGTGATCTCGAAACACTGGTACCCATACTCTCCTAAATACGCCAATAATTCTTGCGGACCGTAGCCTGCTTGTTTCATCATTGAGATCGTCATCTCCAACAGAATGATCGGCTGCTCATCGGCGAGCAGTTTTTTCATCCCTTGTAATGCAAACAACTCTGCACCTTCGATGTCCATCTTGATAAAATCAACTCCGCTGATCGAATTCTTTGCGATAAAATCATCAAGGATCATTGCATCGACTTCGATCGTATGATGCTTCAAGTGGTCGGCAAGGATGGTGCTGCCAGTGCCGCGATTCCCTTTTGGCGGAAGACCGAAGGTGATCTTGCCCGTCATATTCGTCAGGGCAACACGTGTCAGTGTTATTTTTTTTCCGAGCCCATTAAGATCAATATTTTCTTGCAAACGTTTCGCCATATCTGGGATAGGCTCGAAGGTATAGACTTTCTCGGCTAATTGCGAAAATAGCAGTGCCATTTGTCCGATATTGCCACCGATATCAAGAATAACTCGCGAGCCACGAGCAAGACTCATAATGGTCGGGGTGTCGCGCCATTCATAGATATTATAGTACAGCGGAAACTGCGCCATATCGTCGAGATCGAGCTTCATCTTGCCGCGATCTTTGGTCGTGACCTCGACAGTCACTGGTTCCGATGCCCAATTATGGACAAGCATCATCAATGGATAACGCCCTTTTTTAATTGGCGTATTTGTTAAATAAGATCGCAGAGCTTTGCGTGCAAGACTTTTAAGCGTCGAGGGCATTCGTGTTGTGTATCGTGATTGCCTGATGTATTTGTTTTGAGTCTGACCAACAATCCCACTGCACGCTTGGGTTCAAGATTTGCTGAGGGGTTCGCATTGGTGGCGGTTGTGTAACTTCTTGGGTTCGGTGGTGTTTACTGTATATCTATACTCTATACTTTAATAGCTATGAACAAACTTTTACTCCTTGCGGTGTTGCTGATGTCTTCTTCGGTGTTTGCGCAAACTTATACGATGCCGGTTCGGGTCAATCAGGATAAGTCGTTGCGCGCTGATCGGGCGCCGATCATGAAGCTTGACCATGCAGGAAATATTTATGTGTCGTGGGTTGGCGGTGCTGATGGGTCGGGTAATGGCGACCTGAATATGGCGGTCTCGACCGATGGTGGCGCGACTTTTGCCGAAATGGTCGTGAGTGCCGACGCAAAATGTAATTCAAATTTTCAGCGCGGCGGCGAGTTTGTTGTTGATACGAAAGGCAATATTCATTTGGTTTGGACGGCAGCAAGAGTCGGCACTCAGCCCGATGTTTGGTACACCCGTTCGGTCGATCAGGGTAAAACTTGGACGGTGCCCGTGAGCATCTCCGATGCCGATGATTCATCGAAGTATGCGCAAGATTTTCCCTCGATCGCTTGTGATTCGAGCGACAATCTGTATGTTTCGTTTCTCGATTCTCGTGAATCTCAGAGAAAGCAATCGGCGAATGTGCATTTGTATATCACTCGCTCGACTAATATGGGTATGAGTTGGTCGGCGCATACCAAAGCTGATGTGTTGCCGAATGGCGTTGGCGGTACGTGCGAGTGTTGCGCCGAGCATATTGCCTCGAGCCCGGACGGGCATCTTTTTATTGTCTTCCGTTCGAACATTAATAACGTTCGTGATATTTGGATGGCGCGTTCGAATGATAAAGCTTTGACATTTCAACCTGCATTAAAAGTGATGGACGGAGATTGGAATATTGCCGACTGCCCGGTGACCGGACCAAACATCGCTGTTGATGACTCAAGTGGCGCGCACATCGTTTGGCGCGACTCGCGCGACGACAATGGCGGCGCGACACATTTGTTCTACGCCTACGTCCCAAGTGGTTCGGTGCAGACACCGATGAATACGATGATCGAAGCCTCGGGTGCGCAGTCGCCAAACTATCCGAATGTGGCTGTGTATGACCATCACCGCTTTGTCGTGATCGCCTACGAAACATTTAATTATGGGATGCGATATATTTTGAATGACACCTACAGCGGCACGCCGTTGGTCAATAATCGCCCGATCGTTGCAAACGGGACTTCAGCAAAAAGTTTTTCAAGCGTACTGTTTGACGCCAGCGGCACACGCTATTTGTGTTGGCAAGATGCGATGACCGACAAAGGCGATATTTATTTTATGAAAGAAACATCAGCGCTCATAAATAATGGGGCTGTCGCAAACTCGCAAACGCCAACAGGTTTGAGTATCTATCCGAACCCGATCGCAAAAGCGAATCCGAGCTTCACGATCACTCATCCGTCGTCGCCAAAAGCATCGCTACAGATCGTAGATATGCTCGGCAGAGAAATGATCCGTCAAGATATTAGTGGTCAAGAGCAGACGAATGTTACGCTATCGCAACTACCAAGCGGCACCTATGTTGTCGTAACGCGCTCGGGTGATGTTGTTAGTAGGGCGATGATTGTGGTTCAGTAGGACCGTGATTAATGGGATTACGAGATTAGCCAAGATTTTTAAATGCATTTCGTAGGGGCATGCCGCTGGCATGCCCGCTAAGGGACAGATAAATTTATTTGAACAAAGAAATTTAGATGCCAAAATATTATGCCGCGAATAAGTGGTACTACTTAACCTACTTTGTGCTACTCTGCGCCATGGTACTCGGTATGGCTCTCAAACTTTTTTCAATACCCGTTTTTGTAGCTTTTCTCTTTGTCGAACTCCTCATTGGCATGAAGATAACTCTGTATCAGATGAAAAAGAGAAAAGAGCGCAAAGAACATTTAAAGACCCTCAAAGACGTTATCGAATCTGGGTTGTAATTTTAATGCCTCTTGTATCAAGCTTGTCATCCTGAGCCCGGCGAAGGATCTTACCTTTAAGATTATGCCAAATCTGAAGTGTAGGTAAAACTTCAAACTCAGATTCTTCGGTCGCGGAGAGTTTGCGATTGAGATATATTTTCGTTTGCTCCCTCAGAATGAGAGGCTGTACGTTTTTTCTGGGATGACGAAAAAATTTCGGTTTTGTCATCCTGAGCTTGCGAGGGATCTGAACTTGAAATATAGATAATTCTTCAAACTCAGATTTTCTGTCCCAGGACTCACGTCCTGGGCTAAATAATATTTTCTCTACGAGAAATGAGTCCCGTCAGGGACGACAATATTTTGCCCAGGACGTGAGTCCTGGGATCATCTGTCGTTTCGTTTTTGTAGGGCTTTGCGGATCTGATACCAGCCCACATCGGCGCGGTTGAGCTTCAGTATTTCAAACGGCGTCATTAATGTATGGTGTAAGTGCGTGGGGGTTTTAACAATGGAATTGGGAGTTTTGATTGAGAAAAAATGTCGGATTTGTCATCGGAGCCTTAGCGAAGGATCTCCGTTTGTCTAATCTTGATGTCTTGTACCAACGGAGATTCTTCGGTCGCGGGGACTTCGCGTTTGGGGCAAGTATTCGTTTGCTCCCTCAGAATGACAGGCTTTACGTTTTTTTTGTGGGATGGCGAAGAGCTTGCGGTTTGTCATCCTGAGCCCGGCGAAGGATCTTATCTTTAAGATTACACCAAATCCGAAGTTTAGATAAAACTTCAAGATCAGATTCTTCGATCGCGGGGACTTCGCGGTTGAGATAGATTTTCGTTTGCTCCCTCAGAATGACAGGCTGTAACATTTGCAATGCCTCAGAGTCGCATCGCGACGGAAACTACATAGCCCACCATTTCAATGGGGCGGGCTTGAGATCATACCAAATCCCAAGCGTTGATAAATTTTCAACCATGAGATCCTTCGCTAAGGCTCAGGATGACAGAGATGCTTAAAAAACTAACGCCTCGGTGTACTCGCCGAATGGGGCTTTCATTACGTCGATCATTTCGCCGAGGGTGACATAGTCTTTGGCGGCGCGAATCAGGACGGGCATCAGATTGGTGTGTCCTTCTGCAGCATCGAGAATTTCTTTGATGCGATCATCGACATCAGCTTGCGAGCGATTTGCTTTGAGTTCTTTTAGTTCTTTGACTTGATTGCGTTCGACATCAGGAGAAATTTGTAAGATCGGAATCGTGATCTTTTCATCTTTCTCGATGAACTCGTTGATACCGACAATATATTTTTCTTTTTTGTCGAGTTCTAATTGATAGCGATACGATGCATCGGCAATTTCGCGTTGGAAGAATCCGGCTTCGATCGCTTCGATAACGCCGCCGAGGGCGTCGATCTTATCGAAGTATGCAAGGGCTTCGGCTTCGAGACGGTCGGTTTCGGCTTCGACAAAATATGAACCACCGAGCGGATCGACAGTATTGATCACGCCGGTTTCGTATGCAAGAATTTGTTGTGTACGAAGCGCGATCTTCACCGCTTTTTCCGATGGCAAGGCTAGCGTTTCGTCCATCGAATTTGTATGAAGTGATTGCGTGCCGCCAAGTGCTGCCGCCATTGCCTCGAAGGCTGTGCGGACGATGTTGTTCTCGGGCTGTTGCGCCGTGAGGGAGCAACCTGCGGTCTGAGTATGGAAGCGAAGTGTCCAAGACTTCGGATTTTTTGCGCCATACTTATCACGCATTCTGCGAGCATAGATGCGGCGCGCGGCGCGAAGTTTGGCGATCTCTTCGAAGAAGTCGATATGCGAATTGAAGAAGTGCGAGATGCGCGGAGCAAATTCATCGACATCCATACCGCGAGCGATGCACGCTTCGACATACGCAAAGCCATCGGCAAGTGTGAACGCGAGTTCTTGCGCGGCGGTCGAGCCGGCTTCGCGAATGTGATAGCCTGAGACCGAAACGGGGTTCCATTGCGGGACCTCTTTGGTACAGTACTCGATCATATCAACGATGATACGCATCGAAGGATGTGGCGGATAGATAAATTCTTTTTGAGCGATATACTCTTTGAGTATGTCATTTTGCAGTGTACCGCGGAGTTGGTTGAACGGGACACCTTGCTGCTCGGCAACGCAGAGATAGAATGCGAAGACCATTGCAGCCGGCGAGTTGATGGTCATTGAAGTCGAAACTTCGCCGAGTGGAATACCTTTGAAAAGTTTTTCCATATCGCGAAGCGAGCTGATGGCAACGCCGCAGATGCCGACTTCGCCTTCGCTCCAAGGATCATCGGCGTCGCGGCCCATGAGTGTTGGCAGATCGAACGCTGTCGAAAGACCGGTTTGTCCGTGAGCGAGAAGATATTTGAAACGCTCGTTGGTATCTTCGGGCGAACCGAAGCCGGCAAACTGGCGCATCGTCCAGACCTTGCCGCGGTAGCCGTTCGGATGAATTCCGCGTGTGTACGGGAATTCACCGGGGAAGCCGATATTTTCGAGAAAGTCTTTCGGTGTCGAAGTTTGTTCGGGCGCATAGAGCGGCTCGATCATTTTTCCGGAAAGCGTGGTATGCTTCCAACCGAACGTTTTGTTTTTTGCATTGCGCTCAGCCCATCGTTTTTGCGCTTCGATGTACTCAGGGCTGTTCTCGAAAGTCGCATTGCCGTTAGCGGAGTGGCCGTTGGTGCTGTGTCCGTTAGACGCAATGCCGTTCAAAATATCTTTGCTCATAAAATGTTCGTATTAAGTGAAAGCTAAAACGAGCAGAGCGGGTGGAAGGTTGCGCAGTGATGGAAGTGGAGAATTTGTGCGTAACGGATGCCGTTTGTCCATTGAAATAAAAAAGCAAGCCAATGAAATAGGGATGGTGGGTATTGTATATACCTGCAGGGGGATCTCTAAAAAAGATGAAACCTTCAATCATTCAGAAGCGGTTACCTTATTATAGCAATACTAATGAATATGCTTACATATATCTCCGAAGACTACAATGCTTTTCGTGATTCGGTAATGAAACGATCGATGGCAGACAAGTTAGCGTTGGTTCGCGAACTTGAGCAGTCATTGTTTGCAGAGCGTTTTACCTTATTGCGTAATAAACTCCGTAACAATACCCCACTTTCACTTGAGGAAATTACAAAGGAAGTTGAAGTCATCAGAAACGAGAGAATGGAACAAGGAAATAAAAGATGAATAGTAGCAATGACTTATCAGGTATTTTAATACCACCAACAGTACCGGCACCGACCACCCCAACTCCGGTAGAAGTGCCGCCGACACCAGAAGAAGCGCCAACGATGCCACCTGAGCAAGCTCCGCAGGTACCACCGCCGATGACGCCGCCTATTACGGTGATGTAAAATGAGAGGGTGTGGAAGTAACGTTATCGTTTAACGAACACTCTATCTTTCCAATGTAGAGTAAATGTGGTGTCAGTGATCTTCCACATATCAAGATAGTGTGGCATAGCAAAACGTTGAAGATGAACTTGTTTTGAGATCATTTCAAAAGCAGGGTGGTCTTCGCGAAGTGTGAGTATTACCTCAGTATTTTTCGGAATAATAATTTCGGGTTCATAAATATTTTTTCTGATGAAGTGCTGGGCAACGCCGAGCATCAACTCATCGGAATTAGGGAGATCGCGAATGTCGTAGATCGTCGCTTCGGGTAGATAAAAATATCCCCAGCGATGCCACCACGATCCGAGGATGACCACTGACTTATTATTGTGTATTTCCGTACGAAGTGTGTCATAGACTATGTTGTGAAGCAAGTCGCTTTCAACTGCTGAATGATATGATGTGAAGGAAAGAATTCGATTAAAAATATAATCGATACCTCCGTTGGTCTTGGTGATAGCCGATCGAAGCTCGCCAAATGAATCGCGAGTGAATGCATTAAAAAACTCTTGATCGCTGGTGACCGGGAAGCGAATCGTAAACCAACAAATGTTGAATGCGATCGCCAGACCCGTCCAGATCATTGCATTACGAACGATGAGTGGTCGAGTAAACCGCATCGTGTTTGCTGGTTTTGTTTTGATCGCTTCAGCGCGCCAAATTGCAAGCTGGTCGATCAGCACTGCTCCGCAGAGTACAATGCTCGGAATCACATTGAGCAAATATCCTGCTTTCATAAAATAGACAGCAAGATAAAAAATGAGCGGTGGCATAGCGATCAAACTTATATATTGAAGAGTAATTGATCTTCGAACACTCATGATAAAAGCAAGCAATCGCTTTGGGTACAGAAGCAACGCGCAAAAAGCGATCAGTATGATCGGTAGTGAGCCGCCAATAAGATAGACGATCACCTTTGCCATGACAGCAAGATGCTCGGTTAGCGGATTGCCAAAAAGAAATGATTGCGATTTATAGATATGCTCGGCACGCATTGCTGTCAGGTACTCGTGTGCCCCACCGCACATTACGAGTAGTATCGAAAGCCAAATTGCTGTTGTGAGGATAAACGATCCGAACGCAATTCCAAGTGAGCGAAGTCGCTGTTTGGTAATGAGTGCAACAAATAATATTGCCGGCGCAAAAAATACAAAGCTCGATTGCCGTGCACCGGTAGCGAGCGATAGTAAGATCGCGAGTGCAACAAAATGCTTTTCGTTTTGCGGCGAGCGCAGAAGTTTGATGCCGTGATAGAGCAATGCACAAGCAAAGAATGCTTCGTATTCATAGACGGTCGCCACGAGACCGTAGAACCAAAAGATCGGAAGCAACACCCACAGCGCGGCGGCGATAAGCCCGACACGCTCGCCACGGAGCGCGGCCGCGGCTCGCCAAAGATAGAGCACAGCACCAACCGAAAGCAGAGTACTGATGAGCACAAACGAAAAATTAATATCGGTTGTGAATAATAACAACAATTTTGCAAACAAGATGTGCAAAATGTAGCCAGGAAAGTGCGGAGTCACTTGTTCGAGGCTATATCGAAATGTTGCGACAGCGAAGTCGATCGAATCGAATTCGTACAGCATTTTTGTTGCCAGCGGCAATCTTGTCGCAAGCGTCAGTAAGACGAGCCCGACTCCGGTGATGCGTCTAAGTTTTCTTTCACCGAGCGGCATACGCGGTTCCTTTGACTTTGAAAATGCTCATAACTGTATCTGCGCTCGAGATCAGCGGCTTACGCACCGGAAGTTCTTTGACAAGTTCGAGCGAGTCTTTGGCATATTGGTAAAAAGTTGGGTTGAGCCGCGTATAAATAATAAAAATATTCGCGCCCTTGCTCCGAGCTGCTTTCCAGACAAGTTTTTGGTCATGCTGTAACGAATACATTTCCGGCGAGACAAGTCCGGTGAGATCAATAATATTTCTCTTGGTAAAAAAACCAAGTGCGCCGACATCATCAGCGGCGATCATATCACTCTGCGAAAGATTCGTATTCACCCACTCAACAGCGGCGAGATGTTGGTCGTTGATATTCGAGACGGCTCCGCCATAGTTGGTGATCCAACGAAGTGAAATATTTGACATCACTACAACGGTCACTATCACTATGAATTTTTGAGTGTTCTCGGTGATAGTAAAACCGAAAGTTTTATTCAACCAAGTTGTCGATTGCATTTTGCTCTTTTTTACAAAAGCAACAACACACAACGTACACAACGGAAGTATTGGAAAGATATAACGACCGAATTGCCGATACTGCGGCGCAATAAAGGATTGGATCAGTGGAAGTGCGAAGATAAATATTGGGATGATCGCATATCGCGCTCGAAATTTCGGGAAATGAAATGTCGTCATCGACGATGCGATCAATATTACTCCGAACATTTCAAAAAGAATAGCAAATGTGCGTAATAAGTAAAAAAAGTCGGGTATTAATCGAAAGCCCGCGCCCTGCACGACGCTTGAGTGATATGACAAACTTCCGCGCTCAATATATGGAAGCGAAAGCACCGCGGCAAAGAAGATCGCAAGGACAATCGAGAAACTGGCGAAAGACTTTGCCGTTACTTTGTTCTTTGAAAGCAGAATGAGCCAATCGATACCGGCAATAGCGGCGAGCAAATATAATTCGGGGCGTGTGGCAATTGCAAGACCAAGCACGACAGCCTCGCGAATCCGAATTTGCGTTCTATCTCGTGAGCGGATATGTATTTCGACTGCGATGAGCGTCAAGAGCGATGCCAGTGTTGTCTCCATTCCGCTCGGAGCCATGATGAGCATTCGTCCACCGAGAAGTGAGATC
>JBBRNY010000083.1:0-11007 GCA_038229915.1 Kapaibacterium sp. (SeqCode)
CCCTCAGAATGACACGCTTTGCGTTTTTTTTGAACAGTAAAAAACTTTAAGTTTATCATGGGATTGACAAAAAACTTGAGGTTTGTCATCCTGAGCGACGAGCGAAGGATCTCCGTTGGTCTAATCTTGATGTCTTATACTAAAGGAGATTCTTCGGTCGCGGAAATTTCACGTTTGAGAGAAGTATTCGTCTGCTCCCTCAGAATGACACGCTTGAAATTTCTGCATCGGAGTCGCTTCAGCGACGGCAACTATATAGCCCATTATTTCAATGCGCGGGCTTAATGAATTGTACTCTGCTACCGCACATACTTCATGATCTCGGGCTCGACCTGAAAGACGGCGGCATTGCGGAGGGTTTTGCGATCATCAGCTATCCAGAGGTATCGCCAGTCGTTCATCAGTGATTCAATAAAGAGGCTGATCGAATTTACATTATAGCCGATCACCAAACCAAGCACGGCTTTATAAATATAATCATCGCAACTACACCTACCAAACGTGATGCCGACGGCCGAACCAAGAAGCATCAACGGAATGGTGCGAATAAAATCTTGACGAACCGGAAGATTGATACGCTTGATGAGCGAATCGCGAATGACGATGGAGTGACTAAACGTAATATATCGGTCGGTGCGCTCGTATGGTTCGAGCACGACGATACTCGAGTCGCGCACACTCACTAACGAGTATGTATGCACGCTACCGTCGCGAAACTCAACATCGGCACGGTACTTCGGTCCGCATCCGCAGATCGAAAAAGCAATGACCGCAACAATAAAAAAACGATAGTGGCGCAAATCCGGAAAAAGAATACTGGTTAAATAATCGGGTATTCCATTACGAAAGGAGGCAAACAATGGTTCGAAATATTCTTTTGCGATCTGTAGCTCCGACTTTAGTCGGAGCAAAAAAAAAGAATTTCGAAGTATTAACGACTACTTTTTGCAAACTTCAATACTTCGGGTTCTCTTTCGGGGAAGCTCGCGATATAGGTGCGAAGATTCTGAACGTCTCGTTCTCTGGTGAGTGTAAACTGATCATATTTATCGCTCGTCAAGTATCCAATGGTGTATTGGACTGCATTAAAAACTGGGATGAGCGAATATCCATAGACTTTTACGTGAAATGCCGATGGAGCTTGGAAACAATCAACAAGCGTCGGGATAAGTGTGCCGGTGATCGTGCGCTCGCTTTCGCGATAGACTTTTTCAACTTGATCGAACGGTATGATCTTTACCTCATCGATCATCTTATCAAGCCGATGACCACAAGGATTTTCTTTCGAAACAACAAGTGATCGGTCGCGCACCGACAGGAGATAATATTCTTGCGCTGATCGATCTCGGAAATGGACAACAACCCGATTGACCGGAGTCACATCCGGATTCGATAACCCACAGCTCGCTACTATCACTGCGAGCACCAAGATCGCGCAGTAGTTCATACTTATATAACTCGGATTACCACGAGAAGTTACAGTTCAATCTTTCAATAAAACAAGAAACACTCATGAATAATAGATACAAGATCCTCCGTGAACGCTATAGAGCCACTCCGGGGAAGATCATCCACCGTGGAGATGACCCATTAACACTTGCCTGCGACCAACCACAAACCAATGACTACAAAGACATTGCAGAACTCAATAAACTAAAATTGCTCGCCAGTGAAGACCAGTCTCGTTTGCGATGGCTGACGATCGCGACTTCCGATCTTGACCGGGCTGGGGATGAAATGATGATCGAAGGTGCGGTGACATCAAATTTTGAACGCAACCCGCAATTTCTATGGCAACACGGTATGACTAGCGAGCCCGTGCACACCATCGGTCGTATCCGAAAGCTTGTCAAAACTTCATCTGCGTTATATGCACTTGCCGAATATGCCAATGCCAATGAATCACCCCTTGCCGAGCGAATCTTCAAGATGGACGATGCGGGTTTGCTTCCGGCAAACTCCATCGGCTTTCATCCGATCGAGTGGGAGCCGAATAGGTTCGGCGGTATTCGCTTCACCAAATGGGAATTGATCGAATGCTCGAAAGTAGAACTCCCCTGCAATCCATTTGCAATAGATGACGGCACGCCAACAAAAGGAAAATTACTCAGCCTAAGCGAAGCAGCGAAGATGATCGGCAATTAAAAAATACTCTCACGCTGTCGCATCATAAGAAAAATGTTCGATAAATACTAATTTGTTTTTCACAAATCAAACACATAGAATGATAACACTACACGAAGACACACAAACACTTTCTGCTTCACGCGATGAAATGAGATCATTGATCGATGAAGCAGTGACCAAACGTATTCAATCACTACCAGATAGAACAGCATTGAAATCTATCACGACCAAGCATCCAAAATCGGCGAAGCGCGAGAAGATCAGAAAGACCTTTCGGTTCTTCTCCGCGCTTTCGAGTGGCGATCACGATGAGCTTCGGCGCTTGCATTCGAGTTACGATCCGGAATATCTCAAAGTGCTTTCGCCACAAGTCGAGGGCACACAGTCAGCCGGTGGCTATCTCGTGCCGCAGGAGTTTTATGCCGATGTGATCTTTGCGCTTAATGAATATGGGTTCGCGCGCAAATATTGCCCTGTCGTGGAGATGAACTCGAACACGCTCAATGTCTCGACGCTCGCTTCGAAGCCCACGGTGCAATGGGTCGATGAAAACTCGATCATCCCTGCATCAAAAGCGACTTTTGGAAGGCTAACGCTTGCAGCAAAAAAACTTGCGGCGATCTATCCGATCTCGAACGAACTCTTGCAAGATGCGAACATCGATGTCTATAACACCATCGTCCGCATTTTCGCAAATGTGTTTGCGCAAGAAGAAGATACTCAAGTCTTCAGCGGAAGTGGAGCACCGTTCACGGGCATCCTCACAACATCGGGTGTGAACACGACCTATCTCGGCGGAAGCTCTTCGAGTGGCAACACACATTTTACTGATGTGAACTTCGATGATATGATCGCTCTCGTGCAATCGCTTGCGCCGGCGTATCAACGCGATGCCGCACTCTTCATCGAGCAGAACACGCTGACCGAACTCCTAAAGAAAAAAGATAGCAACAGTCGCTATCTCTGGGATCTTGCCAGTGCGATCATGCCAAGTGTTGCCGGTATGCAAGGACTGACGGCAAACACGCTCAGCTTCCGTGGCTTTCCGATCGTCGTGTTGCCGAACGGATTGCTCACAGCGGTCTATGACAGCTCGCCACATCCCGAGACGCCGTTTGCTATTTTCGGAAATCTGAAAACAGCGGGATGTTGGTTCGGTCAGCTTGGCGCAATGGATGTTCGCATTTCCTATGATGCGACCGCCGATGGAGTCAATGCGTTCACTAACGATCTCCAAATGATGCGTCTTACTGAACGTGTTGCTTTCGGAATTGCCGAACCCGGATATCTCGCTGTACTTTCGACCAGCATATCATAAATAATCGACAACTGAGCGGTTCGCAAATACTGCGAACCGCTCGGATGATTTTTTATATAGATCTTTCTCCAACTAAATATGAAATACCGTTATGCCATCATTTACTTCTCCTGTTTCAGTCGCAAGATTTCAAACCTATCTCAACGATGCGAGCATCGACACGCCGACACTTGACTATTATCAATCACTCCTCGACAATGCGACCGAGCAAGTCTATACATTTCTTGATCGTGATTTTACGGCATCGGCCGAAAAAACGGATGTCTTTATCGGTGATAATTCCGAATGTCATACGCTCCATCAACCAGCGGGCGCGCTTGTCAGCTGGAAAACCGTTGATCGCGAAGGCACGATCGTAACAAGATCACTCACGTCGCTCGCACTGTTTCTTCGCGGCACATTTGTCGGCTCGAAGGATGACATTTTCTCTTCCGAGTTCGAGCATCAGATCACTTATACATTGCCCGCGACACTGACTTGCCCAGAAACAGTACAGCAAGTTATCATCGAGATCGCCGCGGTGGTGCTTCGCGAATCAAAGCAGGGCGGAGGTTCGCTCGGCGAGGCGTCGGCGTGGTTTCGAGAAAATAATACAAGTGGTGAGCAACGCTTTTATGAATTAGAAAACCGCCACCGTCAATTACTCTCACCATACAGGAGATATGCACTATGAGCAGAGAACAAAATTTTCTGACCAGTTTTCGAAATCAGTTCATTGTCTATACCGGTTGGAATCGTGTGCCGTTACTGCCAAAGCAAAAAATACCGCATTCATATTTTACAGGATTCGGTCTGGAGTGTGGCAGGGCAACATATACGAATTACGATCTGAGTGGCAAAGCCACTCGTGGCGAGCAGGAATTTCTGATCACGATCTATTTTACCCAACCACAATACCTCGGCGATGCAGTAGAAATAATGCGCTCGGATGCGGCGATGACTGTCGAGCATTTTGTCAATGATCCCGTCTTTGTGCCGCCAGTCGTCATACCCGGCGATACCTATCGCATCGACCAAGCACAACTGGTCGGCATTGATAGCACAAGGTATATTCCGGGTGATACGAGATTCACGCTCGTGATCAGAGGTCGGTTTTTGTTTACATTGTTTTAAACATTGAGAAAAACTTGAAGTTTGTCATGGGATGGAGAAAAAACTTCAAATATGTCATCCTGAGCGACGAGCGAAGGATCTCCGTTTGTCTAACTTTGATGTCTTGTACTGACGGAGATTCTTCGGTCGCGGAAATTTCGCGTTTGTGATAACTATTCGTTTGCTCCCTCAGAATGACAGGCTGGAATATTCTGCATCTGAGTCGCTTCAGCGACGGCAACTACATAGCCCACCATTTCAATGGTGGGCGGGCTTTCTTACTTTTCACTCTTCATTCACTCACTCACTCTCACTCCAAACTCTATGCTCTATCTCCGTTACCGCAACACTCTTTCTGATACTTGGACAGAAGTGCCGTTACTTACAACAGTCTATCCCGGACAACCGCTTGGCTCGGTGCCGGCTGAAACATTGCGGCTATATTCTACAACTGAATTTGAAACTCCTTGCGGTTGTCCTGAAACGATGACCACTGAAGATCGCTACGCACTGCGAGCAACACTCAAGCCACTGCCGCAAGCATCAATGCCCGGGCTGGCGAAATTCTTGCTTCGCTACAAGCAGGCAAATTATCACGAAGCACTTCACCCACTCTTTGGTGATGGTGTGTATTATAGTGCGCAACTGTCATTGCTTAATATCAAGCAAGAGAATAGTTTGTCAACGATAGAGTTTCGTTTGGCGGCGATGATCGTTGATGTGATATAAAAAATTGGAAGGGAAGTGGTCGGGAGGAATTCCGATCACTTTTTTTTCTTTTTCAAGCCTTGCCCTTCGCCGTTTCTTATTTTTATTAAGAGTTTACCAAAGAGTACTTCTTGCGGCAAGGTCAGCTCGGCATATCGAGCCTCGAGTTCGGGTGTAAACGCTTTATTGTTGGTATGAAGATCGATCGAAGCCACGATCAGTTTGAAAAAGTAGCCGAAGCTATTCTCTTTGAGACCTAATCCTTTTCCACGGAGGTAGTGCAATGCACCTTCGCACAGATCGGGAGTATTTGCCCAGTCACCGATCAAATATGAATACGCAGCTTCCATGTATCTATTGCGAACTTCATTATAGACAAGGTGATTCTTGCCGACATTCAAAGTGATAGAAAGATCAAGATAATATTTTGCTTTTGCATATTGTCCGTCAAAAAGAAATAATAACAGATATAATGATGCCGCTCCTATGGTCACTGATGTTGGCTCTCCGATAAATTGGGGGCCAAATTGTTCTTGCAATATTAATTCTGCTTTTTCATACTGACCAAGTGAAATAAGTGTCTCGATATATCGTAATGAGAATCGGTAAAATCGCCAAGCGTGGTCGGATGGTTTTGGATTTGCAAAGACCGACTCAAAGATGGCAATACTTTCATCGAGCCGACCGATGTTCACGTAGGCATCAGCTACTTGAAGCCTAATGCGGATGCTTTCTCTCGGGAACATCACACTATCGAGATGAGCCGAATGTGTCATCACCTTTTCGAGATAGTGCAGGGTCAAACTCGGCTCTTTTTCGAGGTTCTGATGGTACCAACAAAGTGATCCGAAGGTAAAATAATTTAAGAGTGTGTGTTGTGTCGTCTCAGCAATGATCTCAAGCTCCTTCAAACGTTTGTATGATGTTATTACTTGCGATTGATCTTTCTTACGATTTGCAATTTGGGTACTTAAGAGGGAATTCCGAATTCGGTGTGCTTCAATAGCAAGGACTCCCTCCGGGTCAGAGTCGCCGATGCATCCTAAATATGCCGCCTCATATTTGGCGATCAGCTTCCAGTCAAACAAATTATACGAAAATCGTTGTAACTGTAGATACACCGTTAAATAAAAATTTGAGAGGCATTGAGGGTCTTCGTCGGTTCGTGCTCGGGTGACCAATTCTTTTTCGACGACACGGAGTTGCTTTTTGTAATGGGTCGGAAGATTTTTGATCGATAAGAAGTTCAAGAGTTCGATATTATCACTGGGGCAGAGCTTTTGATAGCACGAGCGCAATAATAACGAAGAGATCTCGTAAGAATGTTCTTTGCTGATCTCAAGTTTTTGTATTTCAGTCGCAAGCGATTCTTCCGACAACGACTTGGAGGCGATCACCAACTTGAGCACTTCTTTCTTTTTGCCTCGCAACACGATGGTGTTGACAAGGGCAAGTTCATCTGCGTTGAGTGTCGTAATGAATTGTTGTAGTAAACGCATCTGTTGAAGAGTGATGAATTTCTGATCTCGAACACATAGAACAGTAATTCTCTGAAACGAGTGCAATCACGTACGGTTTTTGCAAAACATTAGTGTTTGATTCTTAGAAACCTCGGTATTGAGCTTTCCCGAGCACTGATGTGCAAACAATGGTTTAAAATAAAACTGCACCTGAGGTCTCAGGTGCAGCGCTTGTTATCCCGTGACAGGATTATTATGAATCTTGTGGAGTGACTCTCGAGTGGAAGGTTTTCCCATTTCCACGATATTTCTACTATCTTCTTCGAAGCTTGATTCTTGGTAACTCACATAAAAATAATGAGTTGCGAAGATTTGTCACTTCTAAGATGTACAAAAATACGATATTTCCGTTGTTAAGACAAGTTTAAATTGACTCCAATCTTAGTGTTTTGCCAGAAATAGTGTCGCTATCTTTAAAACTTGAAGGGCGGTCGGGCCTGGCGATTGCTCACCTTGCCTTGACCGCCCTTGCATTCTTTCCCCCGAAAGAAATCGTTTATTTGATAATGATCTTTTGCGATCCGACCATATTACCAGCTTGTACTCTGAGGATATACACGCCAGATTTCAAGCCACTAAGATCAAGTTGTACGTTCTGCTGAGTGCCTGCATCGACAGCACCAGAAAAGACATCTTTAACAATGTTGCCCATTGCGTCGTAAATGTTGATCACGACATTAACCTGCGTGTTCGCGCTGTTGGGTGGCAAGCTGTAGCTAAATGCTGCAGTTCCGCCATTGAGGACAGGGTTTGGTGTTACTGGTGTCATCTTGAGTTCGGTCTGTGGGTCGCCATTACCCGGTGTGCCCTTGTGTGGCGGTACATCGCCCATACAAGCTTTTTTCACACGAACGAAAATTGACTGGTGGCTGCGGACAATAAAGATGATCTCTTTGCGAAGCTCTTGGCTTGTCTGACGGTTGCTTCGAAGTGCCGCGGTGATACGTTTGATAGCCGAAGTATCTTTCGCCTGGCGAGCACGGCGCAATAAGCCTTCCAAATTCTTCGTCGAAGCCTCTACTGATCTCAATGAATCAAGATCGTTTACGAGGATTCGTGCCGAGTCGGCAGGAATGTTCTGTAAGAAGACCAGCCAACAAGAGTCGGAAAGTCCGAATGTGCGAGGGCTGCCGACTTTCGGGCGTCCGTCGTCTCTTGGTCCTTTGGTATTGACGGTGTCACGCGGTCCTTTGGTATCGGTGGTGTCGCGATGACCTTTGGTCGTATCGCCTGGGTCATTTGGTCCGCCACGCTGTGCAAAGCCGAGGGAGCTTGCAAGCACCAACATTAATAATGTTGCAAAAAAAGTATTCGATTTTTTCATTGTCGTATAGTTGTTGTTTAAGACTGATTACACGTCTGCCTTCTGGTACATTGACACCCCATCTCACAAAAAGTTTAAATTAATTTCAAGAAATCTCATTTTTTTAAAAAACCCCTGAAAAGGGGCTAAAATAGGGGGTAATGAAAATAAAATTTGGAATTGCGGATAAACTGTTGTATATTAGTATAGCATTCTATGAGCAACTGGTTACCTGAATCATAGCAATGCCACGGGGAGAGAAGAATTGGTTCAGATAAATGGTCGCGCTTACAAGTGCATTAAAGTGTTATTTTTAAAACAAAATAGAACAACAGGAACTCTTATGCTTACATCATTTGCCCAAAAAAAACATTTTTCGTTGAGGAACACTCGTAAATCACGACTGACTATGTATTTACTGTTATCACTTTGTTTGATGCTCTTCAACAATAGACTCGCAAAAGCACAGATATTCACACAATCGAATGATGAGTATGATATTACTCAATATAAAGTCGATGATGATTCAAGATTTAACAGTGGAAATACGAATCCTGACCCAACAGTAAATCTAACAATGGATTGCCTTGCCGCAAATGGTTACGGGCAGTGGACTGTCTCCTCGGATATGGGATCACACTCAGATGACGATGCAAATTGGATATTTAGCCCGAACCAAATTCCGCCAAATTCCTGGACGACCAAAAATCATAGTAGCGGGTGGTTTCTTCTAAGTAATATTCTCGCGCAACCATCGGAACGTTTTCAAGCTAATGATCAAATCCATCATCCGGGTTGTCAGCCACCGGGAATAGTATCAGGTGGAATGTTCAATGAAACTTTCCCTGCTACCCCAAAAGTAACGACTAATCTAAACGGGAGTGTACGGTATGTATGGATTGATCCTGGTTCAGGTAGTTCTACTCGTGTAAATTTCTTTGTAGAAGGCTTAAACGATGAGCGTGGGGGCACATCTGCTGACCAACAAATTAGTATTGCTCTTAATGGGCTGCCAAATCCAGTTATAAATAGACAGATTGTAAAAAAACCGATTTTCTCATACAACAGTGCTTCCACTGGAGGGCATCCTGTTATTGGGAGTAATGCTGAACCTGATTATCATGACCAATTTGATATTGCTTCAGACAAAAATTTCCTATATATTGTTTGGTGTACAGTAAATTCTGGTACGAAAGAAATATGGGCAACGGTCATAAAACTCAGTGATGGGACCGTCACAATGGCACCATCAAAAGTCTCGATTACTGATATTGCAACACGCCCAACTGTTGCTTGTGATATACGCAACGCGCCAATAAATCCTCAGTTTGATGTTGCCTACATTACCTCAACAGGTTCAGTAGTTGTCCGTGAATGGAAATGGACGGTTAGTAGTTCGACTCTCGATATTGTTTCTGTTGGTGCTGTATCACATACTGAGGTTCTTCCGAAAACTTTTTATGACCCATTTACTCTCACTTCAACTATAAGAAATTACGGTGCTGCTACTCATGCACGAATAATTGTGAGTTACGTTGCTGGCACAAGTTCGGCATTACATAGTATCTTTGTGCTCGACGACTTGACCTCTCCTACATCTAGTATCGCGCATGACCTTATCTTCTGTAATAACTTAACATGGAATTCTGACGTAGCAAAATATGTAGATGGTGCATATAACAATGCATTATTTGCAAGCTATACATCGCCACTTATTTCCTCGACAAACTATGCACAAACTGGGGTGGTAGATAGGTATATTACTGCATTTGCAAATCCTTACGATAATGAAAATGGAAACGCTAACCAATTCCATTGTTTATATCAACCAGTTTATACAAACGGAACCACTATTACCCCATTAGTTCTCGTGAGAGGTTGTGATAACAACTTTCGTAATGCCGGGGCACCGGACACTAGAATTCTTCTTAGTCAAGATAATGCAGGTTTGCAACCAAGTCCCAACAAGTATGTCGGAGCTGTAAATCAAATGGGTATTCATGTACATTGGAGAAATGCATCTTCACCAGCCTCACATTACTATGCACGTGATGAAAGAACCTTTGATGAATACATTGAAGAACGTACTCTGGTAACCAACAATTGTACAATTCAAAATGGTACAGCCCATGGAGGTCTAAATGGAGCAGCAATACTTGGTGGGAATATCATTACCATATGGACTGACCCAAATTATGGAGCAAGTCCAACCGATCTAAATAGTGGACTCTATGAAAAACCAACTTCCTACCAGTCAGGTAATCCATTAATATACTCCGGAAAAAACATGGGGAGTTTAGGCTTTAAATCTAATGGAGCTTTCCTAAAGTTAGGTGACTACCAAGGTGATTTTGGCGCTGCTAAGCTATATTCAATGCCCAATTGTTTCATTTATCATTCCACTAATTCTACTGCTACAATAAATGTATACCCTACTTCAACGTGGGAGTTTTATGGAAGTCCTTCCTCAAGTGATTTCCAAAATGAAGTAACAGTAAATGTCTTAGGGTTTGTAAATCCCTATATTGGTTTACTAACCGCAAACCTGAGAATACATGGTGGGTCCCAATTCTTTGGATGCAATTTCTTCAGTGGAAACCTTGCGAAAATTGATATACTAAATGAGACTAGTATATTTCCGCTTCATGTAACTACTACTACAACGAATATCGCCGCTTCAGGTCTGTTCACTTCAGACCACCAATCAGAATTCAATCATAGTGAAATAAATTCATTCATTGAAACTGTTGCAAATATTATCCACCATCTGACTCTTATTCCTGTAATAAATATTAGTGGGAGTGGTAGCGCAAACTCAGGGATTAACTCGTTTACTTCTAACTACACAAATTACACAAATACAGGCTCTGGTTTTGGTGTTATTTCTTTTAATACAAATTCCATCCCATCATCTAATTGTCCAAATAAAGCAGTCTTTA
>JBBRNY010000084.1:0-10849 GCA_038229915.1 Kapaibacterium sp. (SeqCode)
AATGGGAATCAATGCGTAGGATGAATCCCCCGAGAGTATTTCATAAGCTACTAAAGATCACTGACATCGAATATGAGCACAACTGCCACTGACCCAAAACTCGAAGCATTCAAACAAAAAGGGCGCCGTAAGAGTATGCGCAAATGGATCACTATTATTGTGATCTTGCTTATCGCAAGCGCGGGTACTTATTACTACTTTACAAAAGCCGACGAGCAACCGCAGATCGCGATACGCTACGCAACTATCGAACGTGGGGATATTATTAAGTCTATCAGTGCCACAGGCACTATCCAAGCCACAAAGACCGTGCAAGTTGGTTCGCAGGTTTCGGGCACGATCAAAGCGCTCTTTGCAGATTTTAATTCTACAGTAAAAAAAGGTGAGCTTGTTGCAGTAATCGATCCTACATTCTACGAAGCCGCCGTTAAACAATCACAAGCCAATTATGAAAAAGCCCTAGCTGATAAAAATAAGACTAAACGTGACGGAGATCGTGCCGAAGAATTATTCAAAAAGGATCTGATATCAAAAGCCGAGCATGACGCAGCAGTCGCAGCGTATGAAACTTCGACTGCGTCAGTAAAACAAGCCGAAGCCTCGCTTGAGCAGTCTAAAGTTAACCTTAGTTATACTCAAATTAGAGCTCCTATTTCCGGCACCGTGATCGCCCGTAGCGTTGATGTCGGACAAACTGTTGCCGCATCGCTCAATGCACCGGTTATCTTTATCATCGCTGAGGATCTTCAGAAAATGCAAGTATGGGCAAGCGTTGATGAAGCCGACATTGGCTCTGTGCTCAAAGGTCAAGATGTATCCTTTACCGTAGATGCGTTTGGTGATGAAAAATTTAAGGGGACAGTAAATACTGTTCGCTTAAATGCTACCATCACACAAAATGTGGTGAATTATACCGTGATCATTGACGCAGACAATGAAGATCTTAAACTATTGCCTAGTATGACGGCTACTGTGACGATCATTAATACCTTTAAGAAAGATGTGCTTCGCATCCCTATCGCCGCGACTCGCTTTGCACCGCCGATGATGGAAAAAGCAAAGACAGGGCCGGGAGCAGGTGGAAATGGTGCGAACAGAGCAGGCCATCCAAAACCCGAAACTGGTGACTCTACTTCTGCTTTGACGAGAGGCAAAATATTTATGAAGACCAACAACCAACCCGGTGCAAAAAACTTTGGTCTTGAAGCTACTCCGGTTATGCTTGGTATCAGCGACGGTTTGTTCGTTGAACTTGCTTCTTCGAACAAAGATATTAAAGCCGGTGATAGTGTAGCCGTAGGTTCGCTCACAGTAAGTGGTAGCTCGGCGGCGGCTTCAGCACCTGGCGCTAGCCCATTCGGAACAGCCAATCGTCCCGGAGGTCGAAGATAATAATGCTAAAAAATTTCTTTTCCTCAGTCTCTATGGCATTTGAGTCGCTCGTAAATAATAAAGTACGAGCGGTACTCACGATGCTCGGTATTATTATTGGTGTTGCCGCAGTCATTACAATGACGGCGATCGGTCAGGGCGCGAAAAAAGCTGTCACCGATCAAATCGCTTCGCTTGGGACAAATCTCCTATCGATCTATCCCGGTGCAACTGGCGGTGGCGGCGTGAGCTTTGGTGCAGGTACATCAAACAAATTAACCGAGGCCGATGCAAATGCAATGAGCCACTCACCTCTGATCATAGCTGTGGCACCTATTGCCACCGCATCTGCACAAATTGTTGCAAGCGGTCAGAATTGGTCAACTCGAGTAAATGGTACGAGCCCTGATTATCTCACCGTCAAAAATTGGAAAATTATTGACGGTTCAAATTTCTCGATCAATGATCTGAAACATGAAACAAATGTTTGCTTGCTCGGAAAAACCGTTACTGATAATCTGTTCCCTGATGGCCGCAGTCCTGTCGGATCGATCATTCGTATCCGTAAACTCCCGTTCACGGTGATGGGAGTCCTCGAAGCAAAAGGCGTTAATTCGTTTGGTACCGATCAAGACGATATTATTCTTGCTCCATTGACAACCGTACAAAAAAAGATTCTTGGTATCAGTTGGCTCAACGCTATTATTTCAAGCGCAAGAAGCTCAGAAGAGACACAAGCTGCAATTCAAGAGGTTACTCAAGCTATTCGTACCCAACATAAACTTCTACCGAGCGAAGCGGATGATTTCACCGTACGGTCACAATTAGATCTTGCCGCGGCCGCAGATCAAAACGCGAATACATTAACAAGTCTTTTGCGCAATGCCGCGATTATTTCATTACTCGTTGGTGGTATCGGCATTATGAATATTATGCTCGTAACCGTTACCGAACGTACTCGTGAGATCGGCATTCGAAAATCTCTCGGCGCAAAGCGCTCTGACATCCTAATTCAGTTTTTGACCGAAGCAATGACTCTTTCACTTATTGGCGGTATTCTCGGTCTTGGTGTTGGTTATGCAATGAGCGCAATTATTTCTGCAAGTAATGGCTGGACTCTTTCTATCTCACCCCTTGCAACGGGTCTTGCCTTCGGAGCCGCGGCGTTGGTAGGCGTATTCTTCGGATACTACCCTGCCCAAAAAGCAGCGAAGCTAAATCCGGTTGATGCACTTCGATATGAGTAATTCACTATGAATAATTCGCTCGACATTCGCATCGGCGATCTTATTCGTAATGATGTTGCGTCTGCAGTATCCGGTGATATAGTTATCATCGGTGTAGCGACCGACGAAGGCATCCTTCGCAATGGTGGAAGAGTTGGTGCGGCGCAAGCACCTGATGAGATCCGAAAGTACCTGAAGAAACTCACACCGTTTTCTGGCAAAGAACAACAACGAGATATTTCTGCATACGAAATATTTGATCACGGAAATATTACCGGCAATACTCTTGAAGATATTCATCAAGCAGCCACCGACACGGCACTAAAGTATGCATCACGTGGATGTTTTGTTATCTCTATCGGTGGTGGTCATGATATTACTTATCCAGTAGTAAAAGGCATTCAACAATCTCAGAATCAGCAACTCGGTTTAATAAATATTGACGCGCATCTTGACGTTCGCCAGAAAAAAAATAATCTTCACCACTCCGGTAGTAGTTTCCGATTGTTGATCGAAGAAGAGATCATCGACCCAACTCGTTTTGTTGAGTTTGGCATTCAACCATTTTCTGCATCAAAAGAACATTGTGATTGGACGACAGACCAAGGTGCATCCATTTTATTTTACGATACTATTCGAAGTGTTGATCTCGAGAGTTCTTTTACAGAAGCGATTGAGCAGGTCGGGAAGTTTTATCTTTCCTTTGACATTGATTCTATTCGTTCGGCAGATGCTCCGGGCTGTAGCGCCCCTTCGCCTATTGGTTTTAGTGCCGATGATGCTTTACAAATTTGTTCGATCGCCGCATGTTCAGGTCAATTGATCGGCTTTGATCTTGTCGAAGTGAATCCCCTGTTCGATGTTGATAGCCGAACCAGCCGTCTCGCCGCAAGGATGATCGCAACCTGTATCTTCGGATTGTAATAACACATTATTTTTTACCGATAAAAAAGCCGCGGCACAAGTGCCGCGGCTTTTTTTATGGGATGATGATTCTCTTAGTTCGCTACGATCACTTGCTTCGAAGTAACGAATGCTACTCCGTCATTTGTGACACCACTGAAGCGGACGATATACGAACCGGCAGCAATGCGCGCACCGTTTGTTGTTGTCGCGTTCCAGATCCACTGGTTTGCAACTGATGTGCTGAACATCTTTGCACCGAGGATGTCATAGACTTCAACGTTTGCCGAACGTACACCCGTTAGATTAGCTGTCAAGTTTGTCGTCATCGGGTTTGGTGAGATGGCGATCTCGACACCCGCAGGCACAGCATTGCGAACGCTTGCTGTCGCGCTATTAACACCTTGCAAGTCAAACTCATTTGCTGCAAGTGCATGGTCTGCATCAATGATAAGCTTATCAGTATGGACAGCTTTATCATTTGCGGTGTATGACAAGGTTACTGTCAAGACATCGTTTGGATGAAGTACGAATGGTGTTGGTGTTGGGTTCGTACTGGTGATCGCGAAGTACTGTCCGCTCTGGAGCGAAATGCTCTTTACGGTTGCATCAACAGTTAAGTTGTTGGTGAATGTAAATGTCTTCGTTGCGATCTCTCCATGAGATTCCAAAGCTAATGTACGTTTCTCTTCAGGGAACAGCGGACGAGCAACGGTATCATCAGTATGCTTAGCAACGTCTTGGTTTGAATACCCGATAAGTTTGCCGACGACATACTGTCCGTCGCACTTCATACTATCACCCTCAGCACGGAAAATCACACAAGCATTAAATGTCTTTTGTACTTCGCCGTTTGCACGAGCAAATGGAGTGAATGTATAGGTGAATTTTGCTGTCGAATGAGCTGCGATGGTCATCGGCAATTGTGACGTCAAAGCAAAAGCGGCTTTATCTTCACAGCCGAGGCTATCACTGGTAACTGTGATCGAAGCACCGGTATTGTTGATCAAGATCAAATTACGATCAGCACTCGTGCCCAAAAGAATTGGATCACGGAAGCCATCACCCTGCTCTGTTCTTAAGCAAGACATTGTTGTGGTGCCGCCACCATTAGTCGTGCCTTTAAGGCTACCACTAAATGTTACAGTAAGTACTTTACCATCTACATTCTTAGAAGGAATAGAGTAGTTTACCGTCAATGAGCAACTTGCTTCTTTGTGAATCGAGTCAGGAGTAAAGCAGATCGAAAAAGTCGTAGATGCTCCTGCAGCAAGAGTAAAAGGAAGTGCGATATCTGAAGAGGCTGTGAATAAGCCATTATCGCAGATATGCCAGCTTGAAATGACGATCGCTACAGCATTCTTATTTACAACGTGAACAGTTTTGCAAACTGTCGTACCAGCGGCTATTTCCCCGAACGAGAATGTGCCTGGATCAGCAATGAGACTATCAATATGATCTCCACCGCCGCCGCCTGTTGTAGCTTTGACAGTACCAGATAGTTTCAATATCTTATGGCAGTCACCACCGTCCACACTTACTGTCAATGTGCTCGATAATGTACCAGTGCTATTTGCACCCGGTTTGAAAGTGATCGCGATAGTCGCAGTGTCACCTTTATGGAGTGTCTCATGTGCAGGGCTGACACTGAAAGCTTCTGAACCATCTAAACGAGCAACAAAGGTTATGTCGCCATCAGAAGTGTTCGTTACAGTGAGGTAACGAGTGGTTTCATGTGAGGCTTCTGCCGAAAATGTCCATTCGGTATCATTGGTAGAGATCGTCAATCCACAAGCCGCTTTCGACACATTCGTGCTCAATGCACCGAATACGAAGGCAAGCGTCAGGATGAGAAAGCTATGTAACAAGTTGCGTATCATAGGGTTATCGGTAATTAGTGATAAACTTTGGTGCTTGCCTCTAAGCAAGCTCACATATACAATGCAATTTACGGATGAAAGTTACAGCCCGTGTGAAAATAATTCGTCTTGCCTCCTCGGGTGGCACTTAAACCCTTATTTTTCATCAATATAAGTTTACGCACAACAAGAGCTTTTAAGGATTATCTGGGTAATGCAAAGTCTTCTCAGGTATCATCACCCCAAATCACGTTTTATATTCCCTGCAAATATACGCCAATATTTTCCTTTTGTCAAGGTGCCCATTTAAAATAAAATGGACATTAAACTTCGTATCATCCCTAATTCATTTGAACTATACCTTGCAATTTTTCGTATTTAGATTCAGTCTTAATAACAATGACTAAAGAAACAAAAACTGATACCGTAAAGGCACCCAAAAGCACCGAAACGGAGCTCGTTGCCGCTGAAGTCAACCCGAAGGAAACGTTTACCAAATTTTTGCGCGATGCACAATATCGCATCACCCCCGAGCGATTCGAAGTGCTCGATGCGGTAATGGCGTGGGACGACCATTTCGATGCCGATAATCTTTTTATCAATCTCAAAAATAACGGCTCGAAAGTTTCGCGTGCCACGGTTTATAAAACGCTGAACTTGCTTCACGAATGTGGGCTTGTCTCGCGCTATCGTTTTTCACAAGGACATGCGCAATACGAAAAGACAGTTGACCGCCCCGACCACGATCACTTAATTTGTACGACCTGCAATAAGATCATCGAGTTTGATAATGCTCGTGTGGTTAAATTGCAAAATGAAATTTGTGTTTCTTATGGCTTCAAGCCGCTTTACCATTCTTTCCAAGTATTCAGCCAGTGTCTCGATGGAGCCACGAATATCGCTGACTGCGAATATGCTGGGCAATTAAAAACAGCATTGATGAATCCGGCAATGCGCGATAGGCAGTAAATACTTTTTTACAATTGATATAATGTTTGAAAAGCTTTTCAATCAGTTTGTGATCTCGTTCCGAGAGTCGATCGAAGCATCGCTGGTCGTGATGGCAGTGATGATCGCGATCAAAAAACGTGGCGACCTTCGTTTGCGCCGCGCCGCTATCTGGGGCATAGCCAGCGCCGTGGTCGCCTGTATCGTCGGCGGGTATTTACTTGGGACGATCGCCTTAGTAAACAATCACGGTGTCGAATTAATACTCTACCTCTCAGCAATGGTAGCCGTGTTGACGATGGTGATCTGGATGATGCGAGCCGGAAAAAATATTAAGAATAAGATCGAGACACGCATCACCTCTTACGAGTCAAGCAATCGATTCCTCCCAATGCTCGGTATTTTTCTGTTCGTGTTCTTTATGATCACTCGAGAAGGCTTCGAGATGGTGCTACTATTACTTGCATTCGGCAAAGGCATTGGCGGCGGGATGTATGTTTCGGCGATGATCGCAGGAATTGCATTAGCTGTTGGGCTTACCTACGCAATGTCCAAAGGACTGATCAAAGTAAATATCGGAAAATTTCTTCAGCAATCATCGTATGTCTTGTTAATCTTCGTGGTGCAATTATTTTTTGACACATTACACGAAGCATACGAAGGTGGTTTTCTGCCGGAGCCGTCTTCGCAGTCATTCGCAAATTTTGTTGATTATGTGCACGACCAAGTCCCGGTTTTTTCGTATGTCGCTCTCGCGTTGTTTGGTTGTATCGTGATCTATCATTTATTTATGAATCTCACGACCAAACGTACCCCTGCCGCTTCTCATTGAAAAATATATTCGAGATAAACTTACTCACCAGTAATTGTTGTTTATTCCGTAGAAGTAAAACTGATCTTATGAGACAAATTATCTATTGCTGTATTCTTTGTGTATTCTGTGCAAACACTATTGAAGCACAAACTACAAAGCCGCCATACGAGCTAAAAGACCCGAAAATTAGTATCGTCACCTTTCGCCCAAACACTGATAACTCAGGCGTTGATATCGCGAAGCAATTCCCTGGCGCACAGCCGCTCCCCTCTTCGATGATCGAATCGAAGGAGAAGCATCTTAAAAATATCAGACAACTTTCGTTTGAAGGAGAAAATGCGGAAGCATATCTCAGTCCCGATGACAAACGCATCACGTTTCAATCGCGTGGCAAAGGCGACGGGCATTGCGATCAGATCTTTACCATGACGCTCGATGGCAAAAATGTGAAGCGCATCTCGACTGGATACGGCAGAACAACCTGCTCGTATTTTTATCCCGACAACCAACACATTCTCTATGCTTCGACTCACCAAGTAAACGAAGCATGCCCGCCAGAGCCGGATCACACGAAAGGATACGTCTGGCCATTATACAAATCGTATGATATTTTTATCGCTGATACTGCTGGCGTTACGACTGGGCGGCTAACGGTTGATACTAATTATTATGATGCCGAAGCCACGATATCCCCTGTCGGTGATCGAATAATTTTTACGAGCACACGTGGTGGTGATATTGATCTCTATTCGATGAATCTCGATGGTAAAGACATCAAGCAATTGACGAATGAACCAGGTTACGATGGCGGTGCATTTTATTCTCTTGATGGCAAAAAGATCGTGTATCGAGCATCGCGCCCAACCGGGAAAGATCTTGAAACCTATCGCTCACTGTTAAAAGAAGGCCTGATCAAACCTTCGCAACTTGAAATAATGGTAATGAATGCCGATGGGACGAACAAAAAAGTTGTGACGCACAACGGAAAAGCAAATTTTTGCCCGTTCTTTTTTCCAAATGGCAAACGAATTATTTTCTCATCAAATATGGACGACCCAAGCAGTCGCGAGTTCGATCTTTATGCGATCAATACCGATGGCACACACCTTGAGCGGATCACCTATACAAAAGGCTTTGATGGGTTTGCGATGTTCACCAGAGACGGCAAGAAATTGATCTGGTGCTCAAATAGAAACGGCTCATACGAAGGCAACACAAATATTTTTATTGCCGACTGGACCGATTAAAAATGACTGGTCTTACAGAGTAGATCGACCGACGAAGTCTGTGGATTAACTCTCTTCACAGTTGTCTTTGTGGGCACATCCAATGAAATCGGTTGTAAGGCACCCGGTGCACTGGTAAAATGAGCGATCATTGCTCGTGTTTCGCCAGACTGAAACCACTGCTGTAAATATGCCACAGTATTTTCGATGAGTGGGCTACCACTGAGTTCAAGTGATAAGCCATCATCAGAAGTATTGCCATCCGGCGATTGCAACGAATTGTCTTTGAGGTCTTTCTGTAATTGTGCAAGACAATTACCTCCCGATAACTTAAAATACTCATCCGAACTCACTAACACCATCACCAGATCGCTCGAAGTCTTTCCGCTATTTAAGGAGCTGATCCACGAATCCTTTTCAGGAGTAGTTGGTGCGCGATGTAGGAATTGATTATACAACAGCCCTATCAAGATCGATCGGTATTCGGTACTCGAAATAATCAACTGTGCAAATGCTTGGCGAGTTAATGTATTTTGCGTCAACGATTGAAGGAAAGGCTCACTTTCGGCGCTCGATGGCGACCGAGATAATAGATCGGTATAGACACCGTTGATGAATGCGGAGTTGGACGAAGTATGAAGAGAAAAATATTCGCTCGAGCCGAGCACAAAAGCCAGGATGTTATCGAGTGTTCCACCGCCATTGAGTTGGGCAAGAAATGCATTCGTCTCAGCAACACTTGGCACACGATGAAGATAGGTCTGAAACATCTGTCCGATCATCGCACCACGAAACTGATTGCTCAAGATAATACTTTTTGCGAGCGCCGAACAGTTTGGATCAGATTCAGTAGATCTTGCTTTAAAAAATCTTGCACAAAATGTACTATTGCTTATATCTAAGTTTTTATTACCAATATGCAGCGCAAGTCGCGAGATGCCAAAATTATTTGCTTTCGGAACGTAATGCAAAACGGTTTGCTCAAGCGTCTCCAAAGACTCAACTTTTATCTTAATGATTATCGGAGATGCTTGGGATGTCTGCCCCCCACCGACAAGCGCCGGGAAAGAGATCTCTGTGATCAACGAATTTTGCAAACGCAACTCATGTGCGCCGACACCATCCTCATTTTGATAGATGATCGAAACTGATTTCCGTGCTGACGTCGAGTTTGGTGATGAGATCAACTTCAACAATTCAAGTGGTGCTGATACATCTTCGCAAGAGATCAATACCCATTTCGAATTTTCTTGGTTTTCATCAAAATTACTGCAATGCTCAATTGAACCGATAGAGCTTTGAACACCTTGCGGGTCACTAAACTCCATACCGATAATGTGACCTACTTGCTTATTATCATAGAATAAACCGAGGCTTGACGGCTGTGCTTTTTGAAGGTTATCGACTATCTGTCCCCAATGTTGGTCATCTACATTACCTGAGTTTCCGTTGGTCGGAGCATTCTTTCCAGTCGAGTCAGGCTTGGTACTATTTCCTCCACCGTTGCCATTATTCCCGTTTGAAATTTTATTTATGCTGTCTAAAGCATTTCGAATACTATCACTATTATCATTCGATGTCGAAGTACCACAATCTTTCAAAACACTAAAGCGAAATGGCGCTGCCCAACCTTCGTTCGATTGAACCAAGGTATTGCCATTAATGTCAAGTGCTCTAACACTCCATGTATAAAATTTTCCCGGTTCAGGAAAGAAATATTCTAACGGCCAAATGAGTGATGTCTGACCGATCAGATCGCGTTCAAACACCGGTCGGGCCCCTCGGATAGCAGCGATAGGCTCTTGGGTCGGAAGTACTTCAAAAATCGCAAAATGATATGTCACCAGCGTTAACGGCGACGGGACGATGGGTATCCATTGGAAGATCGGTAGCGGAGAGCCGTTCCTAGTATAGATCACATTATTCATGCCCACTCGGCACAACTCGGCATCATTTTCCGGAAAGCGTAATTCTGGTGGATAATAACTAACGATCATCGCACAACCGTTAGGACTCACAGCGAGCTGAGCACCTGTTGCGGCATCGATCACGTGTACGATGATACAGACTAAGCCGTCGGGGATTCTACCAGCGCGGCGCGATCTATCGTCAACTGTGTTTTCAAAATGTACCGATGATAATGGCACCAGTTGTTCACCACTATAAAAATGTTGTCCCGGGCTTATTGAGATAGGCTCAAGTTTTGCAGGCTGCGAGTATGCGACCAGGGTATTATCCAAAAAGATCTGCACCCAAATTTTACAGACTTGAGTCGTTGTGCCGTTGTTATTAATTTGAATCGTTGCAGTACTCGCGCGGCCTTGCCAATCGGATAAATAAGCAGATGGCCGAGTAATAATTGGAGGATTTGCGGTGATCTGGGCGAGCGCCTGCCCTGCCCCTGAGAGCAGCAAAACACAACATAAAAGTTGAAACAGGCTTTTCATATACTGTAAAAATACAAAATAAAAGTACGATTCCTTTAAAAGACGTATAAAACCT
>JBBRNY010000085.1:0-10795 GCA_038229915.1 Kapaibacterium sp. (SeqCode)
GGAGACAACATCATGAGATCAAAGGTTACAATATTTGCATTACTATTGGCACTGACGTTGTCAGTGTTCATCGCACCGAGCACCTCAAATGCTCAGGCACCTGTCAAACGTGCACTCCTTGAGGAATTCACTGGCAGCTGGTGTGGCTGGTGCACCCGTGGTATATATGGAATTCAGTTGTTGGAAGCCAAATATCCTGGGCAATTTATTCCGGTTGCATTCCATAATGGTGATCCCATGGTATTCCCTGCTTGCGACACGATGGAAGCATCGGTCACAGGTTACCCAGATGCTTGGCTTGATCGTGTTGCATTCAATTCTACAAATCTGGACACCGACCCAACTACTTGGGATGATCAAATGACACAGATCATGGCTGCTCCGGTTGCTGCAGATGTTGCAGTAACTAATGTTACTTATGATCCGATAACTCGTATCCTTTCAGCAAAGGTCACCGCAAAATTTGCGATCGAGACCGTTGGTGATCTTCGCTTCAATATGTACATTATTGAAGATAGCGTTTCTGGTCCTGCCGGTTCGACATACGATCAGACCAACTATCTTACTAATCGTGCAGGATACGAAACAAACCCATTCTTCAATCTCCCCGCGAAAGTACCAAGCTATCAGCACATGCACGTTTGCCGCGCAGTACTTGGTGGCGTTCCTGGTGTTGCTGGTATCATCCCTGCACAGGCAGCTGTTGGCTCGACCTATTCTGCAACGTTCACCACCATTCTTCCTCCGTATGTGAAAGCACAAAATGCCTCAGTCGTCGGTTTTGTCTTTAATGATGACCCGAATGACATTTCTAACAGACAGGTTGTGAACGCTGATATGCAAAAAGTCACGAATATCACAAAGATCAACTCGACCAGCAAACTTACTGCAACAACCAGCAAACAATATATCACAGCCGCACGTAATGGTCAGACAACCCAGACCATTACTTTGAAAAATGCTGGTACTGCAGACGTTGTCGCTCACGTTGTTGTTGATAATGGCACATCAACTCTTCCAACAGGTTGGTCGGCAACTGTAGCTCCGAGTGATGTTACTGTTCCTGCTAATGGCACTGCAACCACAACATTAACATTTAATGCTCCTGCCAAAGCAGGATTTGCGATCGGAACGGTTGGCTTTTGGCCGGCTGTCGCAGGTGAACTGAGCGTTGGCACCGAAATTTCGGTTGGCGCTCTTTCTGCAAATACAAAATATGTATCGTTCGGTGGTGATGGTACTATTATTACAGGGATGCCAACAAAGTACAATGATGACTTTGTAACACTTCCCTTGTCAGCGGCGATCTTTAGTGCATATCCTGTCAAAGATTTCGAAGTTGGTATTTTCCCGAATATCGCATTCTTGGACTATGCCAATCTTAACGGCGCACCGGCTGCAGTCGTACCATCGATCAACGCAATGTTAACAGCGAACAAAAAAGTATTTATTACTTCAACATACGGTTTGTACTATTGCTTTGCCCCGGCTGCTCCGTATTATAGCGCAATGAATACACCCGCCGTAAAGAGCTTGTTTAATACCAAACTCGGGATAAAATTTCTCGCGCTTACAGATCGTAAGTCTGGCAATAATCCTACTACTACAAACGTTACTGGTTTCGCTGGTGATGTTGTTGGTGATGGCATTAATTTCTCGGCATATTACTACCAGAGTGATCTTTTCTCTATCACCAATACCGCAAACACCAAACCGGTATTGTTTCTTGATGATGATCAGACAACACTTGGTGGCTTCCGATATGACAATGGAACCGGTCAGCGCTTAGTGTATCTAAACCTCAATTTTGGTTTAGTACCCGATCAGACCTCGGCAAACACCCTTGTTGCGAAGTCGATGGAGTTCTTGCTCAATGGCGAGAATGATGTCAAGACAGTCAATACCTCAGCTTCGGGATTGTCAGTTTCTGCAAACCCAATAAAGAATTCGACGGTTATCAATTACAATGCCTTGCCGACAGAGCGCAATGTCACGTTCAGTGTAGTTGATATGCTTGGTCGTCAGGTTGCGAACCTCACACCGTCTTCATTCGGCAATACCTACTCGGTAAACTTCGATGCTTCTGACCTTGCAAATGGTGCATATGTGATCGTCGCTCATTCAAGCGAAGGCACACATCAGATCCGCGTTGTGAACGCTCAGTAACCTGAGTCGATCACCAGATTGTATAAGAACCCTCGGACAACAGTCCGAGGGTTTTTTATTTAGACTTTTTTAAGAATGGAACTTCCGTTCTTTTCTTTAGTTTTGTACTATGAAAGAAGTACTAATTGTAATATATGTCATCTTATACTGATTTTTTGCACGGATTACCACCACAGAAGATGTGGGGCGAGCGCGTTTATACCACCGATGATTTTCAGTACCCCGATAAGCTCAATGCTGTAGTCGAACTTCTTGATAAACACATTACCGAAGGCCGTGCGGCAAATACTGCGATCTTTTATAAAGATCAGATCTTGAGCTATGGCGAACTTGCCGAGATGGTAGCCAAGATGGGTAATGCCCTTCGGAAGCTTGGAGTTGAGCAAGGCGACCGTATATTGCTCCGCTTCCCGAATAACCTGACCGCCGTTGCAATATGGCTTGCAACGCTTCGTATAGGCGCTGTGGCGGTGATGGTGATGCCGATGCTCCGTGCACGCGAGCTGTATTACCGCAGCAACGACTCCGAATGTTCGCTCGTGCTCTGCGACGCTGCATCGATCGACGAGATCCGTAAAGCCGAACCGGCATTAGATACCGTCAAGACAATTCTTGTTTGTGACGGCAAAGACGAACGCTATAAGTCATTTGAAGATCTCTGGCTAACAGAGTCGCACGAATGCGAGGCCGCAAACACCTCTCGAAGCGATGTTGCGCTTATCGGTTATACATCCGGTTCGACAGGCGACCCCAAAGGAACAGTGCATTTTCAGGACGACATACTCGCTATTGCAGACGGCTATGCAAAAAATATTTTAGCCCCGACAGAGAAAGACATTTTCAGTGGTCATCCATCGCTCTCATTCACCTTTGGTCTTGGCGGTTTGCTCGTGTTTCCGTTTCGCTTTGGTGCGGCAACGGTTCTACTCGATCAGTTTTCGCCCGAAAATATGCTCAAGACACTTGTTGATTATAAATGTACGATCAGCTTCTGTGCCCCGACGTGTTATAATATGATGATGCGTCTTGATGAAGAAGGAAAATTTGACTTGACGCACCTGAGAGTTGGCGTCAGCGCAGGCGAGACACTTCCGAAATCCGTTTTCGATAAATGGAAAACTAAATATGGCACCGAACTACTCGATGGCATCGGCTCGACCGAGATGCTCCATATTTTTATTTCAAATTTCCCTGGCGAAGCACAAGGCGGTGTAACAGGAAAACCGGTCCCGGGATATGAAGCCAAGATCATTGATGAAAATGGTAACGATGTACCTGATGGCGCGCCGGGCTTGCTTGCGATCAAAGGGCCGACCGGTTGCCGCTACCTCAAAAAGATCGAGCGCCAAGAAGGCTACGTAAAAAAAGGTTGGAATATACCGGGCGATGTATTTATGCGCAACGCTGATGGCTCTTTTACCTACCAATGCCGCAATGATGATCTGATCGTCACCAGTGGCTATAACGTTTCTCCTCCGGAGCTTGAAGCTGTTATCAATGAGCACGATGCCGTCAAAGAATGTGCTGTCGTCCCCAAACCTGATGATCTAAGAGGACAGATCGTCAAAGCGTATTGTGTTTTGATGCCTGGCGTCGAGGCAACAGAAGAACTTGCAAAAGATATTCAAGATCATGTCAAGCGCGAAGTCGCACCATATAAGTATCCGAGAGAAGTAGAGTTTATCGATGCCCTTCCAAGAACCGATACCGGAAAAGTGCAGAGGTTTGTATTAAGAGATAGAGCGGCGGAAGTCGAAGATCTTCAATAGTATAAAAAAGGAGCGGTTAGTCCGCTCCTGATGAAGATATTTTTTGAGCCGCCAACCGGACTTGAACCGGTGACCTGCTGATTACGAATCAGCTGCTCTACCAACTGAGCTACGGCGGCGAAAATGGTGGCACACTAAACGAACTCAATCTAAGCTCAGGTTCCATCTTAACCGTCATACCAAACAAACTCGACAGCATTCGAGCTTGGATCGGAGAGATAAAAAGACTGCGAGTTGTCTCGATGAATCTTGATCTTCTTACTATAAGAAACACTCAAACGGGTAAGTTCTTCGAGCGAATCCACCGTAAAGGCAATATGAGGTGGATGTTCACCAGGAGTGACGAACGCCAGCCTCGTCCCTGCGAATGTGACCAAGCCCCAAGTTAAGTCTTGAGAAAGTACTTCAAGATCGGGAAAGATCGATCGATAAAAAGCGATCGACTCAGCGATGTTGTCAGTTTCAAAAGCAGTGTGATCGAATTGGAGCATAAGATTTGTTATTATTCAATAAAACAAACGCAGATCACCCTCGTATTGTTATCAGCAAATATAAATCAAGAAAAGCGATGATTCTTTCAATTATAAAGTCATTAATGTTAGGCGTTTGGCTCGGCTCACTGTTGATGCTCGCAATAGCCGTCGCCGCGCCGATCTTTCAAGAACTACCGTCGAAAACATTGGCAGGTCATATCAATGGCATTATCCTTTCGAGGATGAATATGATCGAATGGATCTCGGCAGTAGTCGCTTTCGTCAGTTCAATTATTTTACTGCTAATGAACTGGAATGGCGAGCACCGGACACTTCGTATCATCGAAACCGCGATGCTCTTTGTGATGATCTCGATCCTCTGGGTTTATTCGTCGAAGATCACCTCGAGAATGGAAGAGCTTCGAAAAACTATTGGTGATTTTGATCACCCTCAACAAACAGCTGAGTATGTAATGGCAAAGGATGAATTTGATTCATTGCACAAGAACTACACCAAGCTCGTTGGCATTAATATGATACTGATCACCTCGACGTTCGTCTTGTCGATCGTCAATACAAGACCGGGTTAAAGCTCGATCTTTACGGTAAAGTCTCTGCCACACTTTGCACATTTGTAAACGATGGTGATCCAATTGTTGGATTCATCGTACATCAATTCGAACAATTCTCCGCCGCAATCCTTATAGATGCACTGACGTAGTTCTACATCGAATTTTCTGGTTTCTCGTTCTTCATTCATTGTAAGTCAACTCCTTCAATTATTTCTTCAGCATCGGAAGCTGCATCGCTCAACTCTTGCAATTGTTCAGCTGTCGCATTCCAGAAACCACGGCTATTGGCTTCGTGAAGTCGCTCGGTCATTGCATGAAACGCATCGGGGTTTGCCTGTTGCATACGATCGCGAAGCTCTTCATTTCGAATATAACTTTCGTGAACCTCATCGTAAAACCATGAAGGTACAGCCTGAGCAGTTGCACTCCAACCGTAAGTATAATCCACACGCTTCTTGATCTCCTCGACCCCCTCAAAACCATGTTTCATCATTGCTTCATACCATTTGGGGTTGAGCGATTTCGTCTGCGCCTCCAGGCGTATTGTTTCTTCGAGTGAACGTAATACCGGTGTAGCGGTGGTGGTATCGGCAACATACGAATTCGGTTTCACTCCCCGGGCGACAGCAGCAAGATTCGTCAATCCTCCGAGGTATTCATAGTAGTGATCAACATCCGAAATGCCGATCTCCGATGAATCAAGATTCTGATAGGTCGTATCAATATATCCTGCAAGTTCTTTAAATATTTCAGTTGCTTTGATCTCTTCGCGATGCTTCCCAAAGCTAAAGCCTTTGCGTTTCGAAAAAATATCCGCAAGGTCGCGTTGCTCTTTCCAGTTGTTTGACATCACCATATAGTCAACGTTCGTCCCATACGACCCACTGGCATTGGAGAATACACGATAGAGTGACTCGTCAGCTTTAAAGCCTTTCGCTTGTAGATCGAGATGATGTTTTCGAATAAAGTTTTTTTCAGGTGGTTCATCTAGAGATGCGATCAATCGCACTGCTTCATCAAGCAACCCCATCTGATGAGCAAATATATCTCGGAAGATACCACTAACGGTAAAAACAACATCAATGCGAGGGCGCTGAAGTTCTTCGAGCGAAATAATTCGAAGCTTGGTCATATTACCAAGTGCGTCCGGACGAACCTCGACACCAAGTAATAGAAATGCCTGAGCAATAGCCTCACCGCCGGTCTTGATATTATCAAGTCCCCAAAGTACAAGACCAATACATTCTGGACTATCGCCGTTATTATCTTTTTTTGCTCGAGCTAATAGTTGCGCGACGCTCATTCGAGCGACACTCAATGCAACTGCTGTTGGAATCGAATACGGATTCAATGCTGTGATATTTCTGCCGACCGGTAGTGCACTCGGCACTCGTAATAGATCTCCACCGGGACTTGGGGGGATAAATTTACCATTGAGCGCGCGAATCAAAGGAGTGATCTCGTCGCTGAGCATCATCCGCTCTAATATATCAGATAAGAACTGCAAAGTCTTTTCAGCACTTACGCGAGAACTTCTCGAAAGATCATATTTTTTTAATTTAAGTTTTGCTTCTTCAATACCATCTTCGGTGAGACTTGAAACGATAGAATGTAATCGGTCTGCAACAATTTCTTTCTCCAACTTTCCATTTTCTTGTAAAAGAGAATCTAGCGATGTAATGCCTATCTCAGGACGATCAAATCGAGCAAGCTCTTCGAGAAGATCAAGCTGTTCTTCTCGCTTTGGAGTCTCACCGATGATTCTCAAGCCGAGAGGTATCAGTCTTAAACTGATCTCAGATAATTGCGCAGATAGATCTTCAACGATATGTGAAAAAGCCCATGAAGGATCATACTCAAGATGACATTCGTTTGCTTTTTCGATGATAGCCTCCTGAAGAGCTTTTTGTCGGTTACCCTCTGTATTCGTCGCAGATAGGTACTCATCAATAAATATTTTTAACGATTCCAAACTTCTATAAAGGCCTGCTCTTGTATTTGTCGGAGTTAAGTAACTAACAGTCGTCGCATAGGAACGGCGCTTTGCGATCGTTGCTTCACTTGGATTATTGACTGAATATAGATAAAGATTCGGAAGCGAACCGATCAACTCTTGTGGCCAACATTCTCGCGACAAGCCGTTATGTTTTCCGGGCATAAATTCCAAAGCCCCGTGTGTGCCAAAATGAACAACGGCATCAGCGCAAAATTGTCTTTTGAGATGAGCATAGAATGCAAGAAAACCGTGATGTGGTGTTGAGTTTTTTGAAAACAACAATCTCATCGGGTCGCCTTCGTATCCGAATCCGGGCTGTACGCCAACAAACACGTTTCCGTATTCCTTACCTTGAATCAAAAACTGCGCACCGTCAGTATTGATCTCCCCAGGTGGTTGTCCCCATTCTTTCGTGGCTTCGTTCCATCGAGGGACATATTCTTTGTATTTTGACACACTCATGGTAGCCGCAACATTGAGTGGCGTCGAACTCATCGCAAAATTTTGATCGCCTCCGATAATATCCTTCAGCAATTGTTCTTTTGTCTTCGGAACATCAACATCGTATCCTTCCGATTGCAGGCGTTTCAAAAAAGTATGGAGCGAAGCAAAGACATCTAAATACGCCGCCGTACCGACAGCTCCACGAGCCGGAGGGAAACAAAAAATTACAACTGCAATTTTTTTATCTCGGTTATTTTTTTTTCTCAGAGCCAGCCAGTTTACAATTCGTTGAACAAGAACATTTGCATTGTCTTCGATCAACTGTTTACCATCTTCCCCATCACTTGAAGCGATCACTATCGGTTCGATCGCTCCGTCAAGCTCTGTCAATGATACATTCGTAACGACTTGAATTGGCGAAAGTCCTTCTCGTGAATGGAGCCACTCCTCTTTACGCTGATGAGTAAGAGTAATTGCCGAAACATAAGGAATATCTAACGCAGAAAGAGCATCACTCGCGGCTTGTGGCTCACTTTTAACGTGTCCACCAACAAGAGGAAAGCCCGTCAATGAAAGTAGAATATCCGCGATACAATGATCTGAACTATTGGTCAAAAACTTATCTATTGCCTTCCGTGCATCAAATGTTTCGCTGAAGACTATAACAACTTCAATAGTATTTTCTAAAAACTTTGACGCGAGGTCTATGATATAATTCGTATCTCCACTTATCACTGAATTTCTAGGTACCAGCAGTCCAACTATTGGAGAGTCACCAAGTGTTGTTTTACCTAGATACTCGTCGAGACTGCCATAAATCTGTTTGCTCCGCCAATCATAGATACCTTCAGACTCAGATGATGACAGCGTGCGATACTCAATAGTTGAGTACTTTTCATCAGTCAGCCTTAGAATGATCTTTAAGAGTGAGTTTGTATTTTCATCGGTTGGTTCAAGCCAAGCGAGATATGATTCAAGGAAGTATCTCATTCCTTGCGAAGCACCAGGGATGAAACGTAATACTTTGGGCGCAAGAGTCATCAAGTCTTTCAGACGCTCAGCAAGTTTATCCTCATCGGCGATCTTCGAAAGCAACGAACGCACACGAGAGAGAGACGCGTTTTCTTTTTTTTCTTGAGGTTGTGTTGTTTGAATGTCTCCGAAACGAAGCGACCCGACTCGCACCGATCGCATCAAACGGCCACTTGAGCTAAATGGGAAGAATTGGAATAATTTTGGATGCGAAGCTAACCCCGAAAGAATATGATCTAGAAGTTCATCGGTAAGAATATGACTTGTAATGATGACATTAGCGTTATGAATTTTCTCGGTTATAGTATCTCTACTTTTGAGTACAATATCTGATTCTATCAATATATCCAATACGAATACATCCTCACCCAGCTCTCTTCCAAGCCGAGTTATCGCGCGACGAAGCACTCGCTCGCGAGTTCTTTCAAGCGATATGAGAAGTATGGAGATCATTTGAATATAATCTGTAATCCGCGCCAAGTACTTTAGCCAATGTCATAGCTGCTTCTGATCGTCTTGCAACATCGGCAACTCTTAAATCCATTTTTTGACTTACACAAATATTTCCTAATAGTTGCAGATCAGTGAATATGTCTGCGGTATTATTTCTGCTCACATTTACTTTCCCATCAGAAATTAGTAGAATTTCTATTTTTAGATCTTGGTCTCGTCTGCGCGACAGCATACCTACCTCGATTGCTTTCTCAAGTGCTGATGCGATCGGTGTCCCGCCGCCAGTTGGTAATATTTTTAACGCAGAAGATATTTTTGATAGACTTCTTGTCGGTGACGCAACGAGTTTCGCTTCAGCACCTCGTGCAACGATCAACGCCGCATATCGTCTCGTTTGATACGAATGTTTTAATAAACTATTTACGAATCCTTTGGCAAATCGGATTCGCGAAGATACAGCCATACTTCCGCTTGAGTCAAGAATTACTATCGTAAGGATTTTCGACAAAGCCTTATAGGGGTAGCAACGAATGTCATCTGTCTCGAGATATACTACTTGTGCATTAACACTTTTAAGACTTCTCTGTTTTTGAAATGGCGCTGATGCAAGGATAGTATGATAGAGTGAGAATCGCCCATGCTTTGCATTGCGAACTCGCGAATAATTTACTATGCGACCAACACTTGAGATATTCTTCGTTCGAGAATGACCATTCACAGATCCTTTCACCTGATATTTTTTCTTCTCATTCTCTTGAGTAGGAAGTGAGATATCTAACTCATCAAGTATCTGTTCTTTTTGCGGATTTATTTTCGCTTCACTTTCACGTTTTATCTCAGACCGATCGTTTTGTTGCTCAGCATCATTCTTGATCTCCTGATTAGTTGTCAATTGAATGTCTCTTAAAAAGAACTGAGGCAATAGAATATATTGAAAAACATTCTGGATGCTTATATTCAATTGTTCTGCACGTGCAATAATCCTATCTATTGACGATGAAGCTATCAACTCTTGCATTTGCCCAATACTTTCATTTGACGGAGTTTCCGATTCTCTCAAATTCTCATCACAAATAATGGTAATTAGATTCGCAAAATGTCGCAATTGCTCGTAAGACTCAGCGCCGATGACAACAAGATGATCCGTATTTGAAAGTGAAGCAAATAACGATGCAAGGAAAACAGTGCTACAGCGACTCACATCACTTAAGACAAAGACTGATCGCGATATTTCTTTCCCGATGAAGTTCGAGATTTCATATTCAGATATGCTCATGGGAATTCTGCAAATCGGAAGAGCTAATGCATTCTTCAGCTGTTCTCCGAGTATTTTTGACCCTTCGTATGGATCAGAACCTACAAAGAGAATCGAAACATTTCGAAGGACTTGAATAAGCGATACTATTTCTGTGGGAAGCATATCAAATGGCACTAAGTGCATCGTCAATTTTTGCTTCGGAGCCATATTGGTCGAACGGGTTTTTGCGAAGACGGTGGCGCAAACACATCCCCGCTACGAAAGCAATATCCTCATTTTCAATAATAGAACGACCTTCGAACGAAGCCAAAGCTCGTGCTGCCCTCACAAGAGCAAGTTCGCCTCGATGACCTTCAAGTTGTAGAACACTACATATTTTTGATGCCCGCTCGATCACACTGTCTGGGATGATGACCTTCGAAAGATTCTCAACCGCACTCGCAATTTGTTCGCGGAGTTCGGTTGTCTCCTGTTCAAATTTTGCTATACATTCTTCTGCGCCATCTTCAAAAGCAAGTCGGCGGCGCACTACCTCCGCACGATCAGCAACATTATCTTCGTTATGCAAAAAGACCGAAAGAGCAAAACGATCAAGCAACTGCGGACGTAGCTCGCCTTCTTCGGGATTGCAC
>JBBRNY010000086.1:0-10658 GCA_038229915.1 Kapaibacterium sp. (SeqCode)
ACGTTACAAGCGTAATATCTGTTCCTTCTCTCAGAACTTCCGGTACACCAAGTGGCACACAAAATTCTCCGATGTTGTCGGGCAATGTTTCTTTCAGCCGATAACCATTCAATACTTCTATGATCAGTGCAGTGTCATCTGAACGAAGCATAGTATTATACATTCCGGCGGCTTGTGTCATATTGCGCGGCGTGAGTATATACATTCCGCGTAGTGCGCCGAGGATCATCCCCATCGGTGAACCGCTATGCCACACGCCTTCGAGCCTATGTCCACGAGTTCTGACGATCACGGGTGCTTTTTGCCCGCCTTTGGTGCGCCAACGTAAGGTCGCAAGATCGTCGCTCATTGTCTGGACGGCATAGAGCAAATAATCAAGATATTGAATTTCAACGATTGGTCTTAGTCCACGCATCGCTGCGCCGATTCCTTGTCCCAATATTGTTGCTTCGCGAATTCCGGTATCGGTAATCCGTATCTCACCAAATTTTTCTTGAAGTCCGTCAAATCCCTTATTCACATCACCGATCTTGCCAATGTCTTCGCCGATAGCAAACACGCGCTCATCACGAGCGAACGCCGCGTCGAAACAGGCACGCATGATCTCACTGCCGTTCAACTGGTGTGATCGATCGGACTAAGTTGGTTTGATCGCGGGTACCGTTAATGCCGACTCGCTCGACTCGCTGTACAACTCCGAGCTGTATTGATCTTTTGCTGCGATGATACAAGTTTGTAGCCATGAGCGAAGTTTGTTTTTTGACGGAGCACTCTCGACATTTGCAAGTCGAAGGGCTTTCCGAACTGAAGAAACAACATCACGATGCATTGGCTCGCGAATAGCTTCGAGCTCTTGCTTGACGATGCTTATCTCTTTACCAAGTGTGCATTCATTCGAAAGTTCGCCGAGCATCCCACTGACAAGAGCAACATCTTTCTTGATAGGCGTAATAAATGCTTCCCAAGCTTTGCGCTTTGCTTCATTGACGATCTCTTCATTTTCTTTTTCGATCGCAACGAGTTGCGCTTCGGTTGCAACGCCTGATGCGATCATCCACTCGCGCATTTTTTTATTACAATCGAATTCAGCTTCCCATGCTAATCGTTCTTTGCTTTTGTATCGTTCGTGTGAACCTGATGTAGAGTGTCCTTGCGGTTGGGTGAGTTCGTTGATATGCAGTAGTGCAGGGATATGGCGCTTGCGTACATCGGCAACAACTTCGCTGTATGCTTTGCAAAGTTCAGCATAATTCCAACCATTTACAATCCGAATCACATAACCTTCGCCATGCTCTTCGCGAAAGCCCTCAAGAATTTTTGAAATAGATTGCTTCGTTGTTTGATACACTGCGGGAACAGAGATGCCATACGCATCATCCCAAACAGAAACGACCATCGGTATTTTTAATACTCCGGCAGCATTTATTGCTTCGAAAAATATACCTTCCGAGGTACTGGCATTACCGATCGTACCAAAAGCAACTTCATCGCCATTATGAGAGAAATTTGAAAGTTTGCTGAGTGCTTTATTATTTCGAAAGAGCTTCGATGCATAAGCAAGCCCAACCAAACGAGGCATTTGTCCCGCGGTGGGTGAAATATCAGCGGATGAATTTTTGATCTTTGTAAGATCTCTCCACGAACCATCACTATTGAGAGACCGAGTGGCGAAATGCCCGTTCATCATACGCCCGGCAGAGGCGGGCTCGGCGGTAAGATCAGCGTTCGCATAGAGCTGAGCAAAAAACTCTTGGATAGTACTTGTACCGGTAGCAAACATAAACGTCTGATCGCGGTAGTAGCCCGAGCGCCAATCGCCATTGCGAAAAGCTTTTGCCATTGCGATCTGCGGTACTTCTTTTCCATCGCCAAAAATGCCAAACTTTGCTTTGCCAGTCAGAACTTCACGACGCCCAAGCACACTGGCGAGTCGCGACTGATTAGCAATACGGTAATCGGCGATAATTTCTACTTTGGAATACGGCAATGCCGAGCCATTAGAAGTGGATGCCACTGCCTTTACTACTTCGGTTCTTTTTGCCTCAACAGTCTTTTTCGCCATACTAAAATTCTCTTCCTCCTATAATCAGAAGAGTAGAAACACCATTTTAGGTGATTGTATTCGCGACTGTTTTAGCTGACGATGTCGGGACTTTTAGTCAAGTACAGATTGTATTTCCCGGGCAGCAAACAGCATATTCATTAGTGACTTATACTGAAACTACTGATTCCGAACTTCCTACTTTGAGCTTATTTTTCACAAATGTGAGCATCAGTCCGTAAGGCCCATACGTGTTGGTAGAATACTTATCATAACGCTCAAGTGCCTCTCCGGCGAGATCTTTCCCTGCGTCTGCGCAATCCATCAATGTAGAAAGAACGGTAAATAAGTTACCTGCTGAATAGACATTCACTCCGAGTCTTCGGCTACGAAGTATTTGTTTGCAACGATTGATCAAGACTCTTGCATGCTTAAAATCATGTACGATCATATAACAAGCACATTCGACTAACCGGCATCTGATGTCAGAAAACAATTGATAATTCTTCTTTGAATTATAATCGAACGCCATTTCTATATATCGAATAGCATCAGCCCCGCCGGTGAATAATTCTACCAAGGCGTGCATGATCGATACCTGGACCGCAACATAAGACGGCACCATAAAATAAGCAAATGCTAATTCTTTTTCTAAGACCTTACGTGCTGTTGCGTAATCGCTATTACAGATCGCGAGTTCGACATAACGGATCAGATAATATTGATTGAATTCAAAGACCGGATAATATTCCTTCGAAGAAAGATAGGAAGAAAAAAGTTTGTACGCTTTTGAATGGTTACCACGAGCGTATTCAATATCAGCATAACGCAGAGGAAACATTCGCGCTTCGTTTTGATAGAGCGGAATATCTACCTGAGCGATGTATTGCTCAGCCTGGCGATACGATTCTTCTGTCTTGTCGGCGTCATATTTTGTAAAGAACCAATAATGCGCCCGAGCACAACACGCCAAATATTGCGTGTTTGCATTGCCGGATTTCGTTGATCGCTTTTCATACGCACTGATAGCTTCATCAAGTTTCGGTACAACAACAAAAATATCATCAGCCGCGAAAAGTTGATAACGCAATCCTTCGAGCAGTTCGATACCATCGTAGAGGAGAATACTTTTCGCATCACCTACAGAAAGGCGCATATAAGTTTCGCGAATTTCGGCAAGGAGTTCCGGATCGACTAATGTGAAGTCGAATCGGTAGAGCAGCGTCATCACTCTCCGATACATTTCTTGTTGCTCCTTTAGGCTTGCAACTTCGATCACGTCGCGCTCAAAACGTCTGAGGACTTCTCGAAAGAGAACAAGGAGATTTCGCTGGCAGAGGAACTCCAATAACGGAAAGCCGCCATCGGGTATGAGGGCGTCATAACATCGCCTGAGCATGACCGAGCAGATCTGATGGAGATGCCCGATCGTAATTTTCTTTAATGCGAGTGGATGACCCGGCCCCAGAGGCATCACCTGATATTGCGAAATACAATATGATAACACCTGTCGTTGTTTTCCGACAGCCTCGATCTCGCGAATTGCTAATAGTTCGTCAGACGACAAGCTATTAATAAGCCGTTGCAGTTTTTGCATAAGTTGTAGTTTGCTCCGGCGCTAAGATTCCCGTGGTGTCGCCGAACGCTCAATTATCTAATGAAAGAGCTGATAGTTGGTCGTTGGGCTGACAGCCGGGGCTCGTCAACGCCAATGAATTTCTTTCAACTCTTGTGATCCAGTAAAGGTATGTATTTTCTCTAAAATTTCAGTCGTTCGCATTGTCAGTTCATACTTCCAGACAGATGACTGCACACGAACGATCAAGCAATGGTCTTTTATCCGTTCCGGTATAGCTACGCTCGCAACGCGATCGCCAACAATTTCTTCCCAATGAGCTAACGCTTCATAACGTACGGCATTGTCTTTTAAGCCGAAACGTAAGAGCGTCTCTTCAAGAATAGGTGTCAATGCTATAGGAAACTTCATCGTGATGCAAATTTACGAAATATATTAGTACTCCGTTTAATTTTCGTGAATTGCTCCATCGAGTACTCGGTACATTTTATCTTCGCTCAAGCGGGGAGTAAAAAATGTTGTGAGTGCTTCGCGAGTGGTCGAAGTAATAAACGTCTGTCCGTATGCTCCTCCAGAAATCAATTCAAGCAATCTGGCGGCACGGGCGGCGTCTAACTCACTAAACACATCATCAAGCAAGAGTATCGGCGTTTCGCCGGTTGCATCAAAAAGATACTGAAATTCAGCCAGTTTCATTGCCACAAGCAATGTTTTGTGCTGCCCCTGCGAAGCAAATCGTCTTGCTTCACGGGCTTCATCTATATAGAGTAGTAATTCATCTCGATGAGCACCAGCAAGTGTTGTTGCGCGTCGTAGCTCTTCGGTTTCACGGCGTTCAAATTCGCGCTCGAGCATTGGCCGGAAGTCATTGATGTTCGCGGCTTCATCAAATCCCATCGGGCAATATCGTAAAGAAGGCGTTTCGCTGCCGCCGGAAACCTCTTTATAACATCGTTCAAGGAATGGTCTGAATTCTTCAATAAAGATATTTCGCCGACTCATTAATCGTGCAGACCGTTCGATCACCACTTCTGTCCACGGTGCAAGTTGCTGACGTGCGGTAGCAATAGAAACACTACGTTGTCTGCAATCTTGCAATAATGAGTTGCGATGTTTCAATGCCTTCCGAAGCTCCATTTCATCTTCGAGATAGAGACTGCTGGCTTGAGATAACACCATCGAAAGAAATCGTCTGCGTTCTTCCGGCGAGCCGCTGGTGATGATCTTATCATCGGGTGTGAGTGCGACAATCGGGATGCGACCGATGAGATCGCTCGCGCGACGAAGCTTGTCATTGTTAAGAGCGATCGAGCGTTTTGCCGGAGGCCCTATACTATATTCAACACGGCAATGCAGTGGGACTTTATTATCCGAAAGAAATCGAGCATCGATCGTGTAAGAAGATGCACCTGTTGCAAGCAACACGGCATCGGTTGCGCCGGTAAAACTCTTGGTTAATGCCGCGACCGACAGTGTTTCTATGACCGTCGTTTTACCCGCACCATTCGGACCGGTAAAAATATTAAAGCCTGAGGACAAGCCATGTATCTCCGTTACGCGATGATTACGAACCGACGTAATATGAATATCGGTACAGCGCAAGGGCTATCGTAATCTTAGGCGCTCAGACGAACGGGCATCACTAACATCAAAATATCAAAAGCTCCTTGTTTTGCAGGTTCGATAATCACAGCACGTGTCGGGGTTGAAAATTTCATCGTGACTTCTGCGTCTTCGAGATGTGCTAATGCTTCATCAACGAAACGACCATTGAAGCCGATCAACAATTCATCATTATTATAATCACAAGAGATATGCTCCTCGGCGTTTGCGCCTTCCTCAGCATTATCGGCAAGGATCGAAAGCTCATCTTTCTTGAGCTGCATTCTGATCTGACGAGTATCAGGATCAGCAAAGATCATCACACGCTTGTTTGAAGCAAGAACAGTTTGGCGAGAGACGGTCAGCATCTTTTCGTTTTCACGAGGAATGACCGCTTCGTAGTTAGGATACTGCTCGTCGATCAATCGCGAAAGGATCGAGATCGAATCATTCTTAAATTCTATTTGTGTCGCGCTAAAATTGATCGTTACTTCGCTGTCATCAGCAAATGACTTTGCAACAAGGTTTACGGCCTTTGCCGGGACGATCACATCACGCTCGCTATCACTCTTGAGGTCAGGATTCGACACACGGACCAAACGATGGCCGTCGGTTGCGACACACGTTGTACCATCGGGTGAAAATTGGAACAGCAACCCCATCATCGCCGCGCGAAACTCATTGGCACTTGCGGCAAAGATCGCCATCGAGATCATTTTCTTCAGATCGCTCGCTTTTGCGGTGATCGAGCCTTCAGGTTTGAAGTCTTGGCGCATATCCGGCAACTCGGTATCGGCGAATGTGCCCATCGTATAGTTACCCTGAGCACTCTGGAGCTGGAGACGTTTAGTAGTCTTGTCGAGCGTTGCATTGAGGTCGCCATCGGGCAATGAGCGGATGATCTCGGAAAGTCGTTTCGCGTTGGCGGCAAGGATACCATCGGTCTTAGCGGCTACTTCTATTGATGCACGTACCGAGATCTCGAGATCGGTAGCCATTAACGTTAGCTTCTTTGCTTTAAGCTCAAGTTGAATGTTCTCAAGCTGTTGCAGTGTCGAACGTGAGGGTACAACAGCGGTAACTGTTGGTAAAATGCGCTGAAGATCGCTGATATTCGCTGAAAATTTCATTGTCGCCTTATCCTATTATGAGGGGTAAAATCAGAATGCAAATCTACACACTTTTTGGGTCAACCAACCCAATATTCGCAATATTGTGGACAGCCGGAGCAGTCAACAATTTATTCACTTATTATCAACGCAATACCACCAATTTCCGAGTTTCTATCTGATTCCCTATCGAAAAGCGGATATAATAAACACCCGAACGCAATTCTTTGGTCTCTAATGATAGTAGATTCGATCCTCTTTGAAGCTGGATCTGCTTTGATGAAATTTGTGGTCTGCCATTTTGGTCAAATACCTCGAATGATGCGCTCGTCTCCTGAGACGATTGAATACGAATCGGAGCCGATTCACGGCAAGGATTCGTCAAAATATCAACCGAAAGATTCTCGGAAGTTGATGCCGTAACCCCATTGAGATACCCATACGAGAGATCATCAAGATAGAATTGAGAACCCGAATTGACAGTCGATGAGTTGTTAGCCCCAACAATCGTGATGAGGATAATAATGCTATCAGGAGTTGATGGGATAAAATAATTGATCGGCACATTGAACTCTGTCCACGCCGATGCTTCTCCCAATAGTAATGTACCAGTACCAACGGCTGTATCACCGTGTGATGTAGTGAGCGAAACCTGGAATTGATCTCCTTTTGATGAAGTAAATTTATACCATCCTTTGAGTGAGGTATAAGCTTTATCCATATAGAAACCACGATGCGAAGTGGTCGATGAACTGAGTACGGGAGTAAAGCCTACATAAAAAATGGTCGCCACATATCCATTGAGACATTGTGCACCACTATGCCCGTTCGGCGAAGCTTTGATGTTCTCGAGTGTCGGCGAGTTATTGGAAGTTTGCCAATAGGTCGGATTTCCATCACTCCATTCCTCAAAACCGGCATTGAGTATCTGCGCTTGCACAGGGAGTGCAAGAATCAGAAGAAGCAGGATACACAAGTTTTTCATTGTAAACTTAGAGGGATAATTGTGACAACACGTCCACATGAATTTCTTTCGCGAGGGAGAATAGTAGCGACTCCTGAAATGAATCGGTTATCAGTTGTGCCCCGATGGGTAACCCATTTCTATCTAAACCAACAGGGATACTGGCTGCAGGAGAGCCTGAGATGTTTGCGCTTACCGTGTAAATATCATTGAGATACATTGAAAGAGGATCGCTGACCTTTTCGCCAAGTTTAAACGCCGTTGTCGGAGTCGTAGGTGTCAATAGTGCATCAACCGATCTGAAAGCATTCGTAAAATCTTGTTTGATCAAACGTCGTACTTTTTGTGCACGGGTATAATACGCATCATAATATCCGCTTGAAAGAACATAGGTGCCGAGCATAATTCGACGCTTGACTTCCGGACCAAAACCTTCACTGCGCGAATGTACGTACGTCTCGTTTAGCGAGTGCGCACCAGGCGTCCTATAACCATAGCGAATGCCATCAAAACGCGCAAGATTGCTCGATGCTTCGGCTGTTGTTAATATATAATAGACAGCAATCGAATATTTGGTGTGTGGCATTGACACCGGCACCAGCGTACACCCTGCGACAACTAATTTTTGCTTCGCTATTTCGATCGCTTCGCGAACATCAGGCTCGATCCCTTCTCCGAAATATTCTTCGGCAATACCGATACGAAGACCTTTTACATCACGTGAGAGTGCGGATGAATATTCATCAACGGCTACATCGGCACTGGTGGCATCACGCTCATCTTTGCCGGACATTATTTCGAGCGAGCGAGCGGCTGACTCAAGTGTGCGAGAGAATGTGCCAACGGTATCAAAGCTTGAAGCAAAAGCGGTCAAGCCATATCTGGATATACGCCCGTATGTCGGCTTAAACCCAATCGTGCCGGTGAATGCCGCTGGTTGTCTGATCGACCCACCCGTGTCTGTACCAAGTGCCACATCGCAAGAACCTATTGCCGCGGCGACAGCACTTCCGCCCGACGAGCCGCCGGGTACGCGAGAAATATCCCAAGGATTGCGAACAGCCCCGTAGGCTGAATTCTCATTTGAAGAGCCCATCGCGAACTCGTCCATATTCGTCTTGCCTATCACAATAGCACCCGCAGAGATCAACTTCTCGACGCAAGTAGCATCATATAAAGAAGTAAAATTCTCCAATATTTTCGATCCACAGGTTAATCGTTCACCTTTGAGGGCAAGGACATCTTTAACAGCAATACGCATTCCGCCGAGCTTGCCTGTTTGAATGGCGTGCGGAGGAGTATCAAATACTGTAAGGAAGCAATTGAGCGATTTATTGAGTTCTTGAAGTCGTTCGGTCGTCATTCGGTATTGCTATTGTGCGCGTAATTATTATAAAAGAATTAACAGCAGACACTCATACCACGTTCTCGCCAGGAGTGAATATGATGCTCTCCCCTACTTCCCTGTTTTTATCGAATCCGGTGCTGTTAGTGGTGTTACTGCCGGAGGTGTCGGGACCGGAGAATATTTTGCAACATAATCCGCATAGTTGAAAGCCGCTAACTTTTGGACGATCTGATTTTGAATTGCTTTATATCCCGCAACTCCGCCGTGCACGTTTTGCATCGTAATAAAATACGATGCTAATTGCCCGTCTTGTGTAGAAACATACCCTGCAAGTGCAGTCACCGCGTTCAGGGTTCCGGTCTTGCTCCGAGCATTATATTGTGCCGCCGTCCCGATCATTCGCCCACGGGTCGTGCCATCGAGCCCGGCGATAGACATTGTTTTAATAAAATCATTATACATTTGCGAACGTCGGCGAATACCGGCAAGCAGATCGATCACCGTGTTAGCATTCGTTTGATTTTGATGTGACAGCCCTGACCCATCAGCGCAATAACCATCTTTACATTCGGCATTAATAACGTTCAACCATGAGCGGATCAACTTACGACTTCTTTCGATGGGGTTCGTTGCATTCACATCCGAGATCGATGAAAGTTTTCTGAACATCGATTCAGCAAGGTAGTTATCACTACGTTTATTTGTTACTTGAAGAAGATCAAGGAGCGGTGTTTGTTTTTCGGCAAGCGTTTTATATTCATAAACGCCTTTCGGAGGTGTCGTTGCCTTTGCAATACCAGTGACTCGAATACCATTTTGTTCAAGGCGCCATTTCAATAAACCGGCCATCGTTAGTGGCACATTTTTGATCGGGACATTAAAATTTCTGCACAGTCGAGCAGGGATGAGCCCTGAAACATTCACATATTGAATATCTCCGTCGGGGCTCGCAGATACAGAGACGTGGAGTGTATAGGTTGAACGTGAGCGGATTCGAACTTTGCGATATTTTGCTTTTCTGCCTTTCCCAACTTTTACTCGTTTGTATGATGTCTTTGCAGGAGCACTGGTGCCGCCGTGATTGATCACTCTGATATTTGCGATCGGCGGACTGACCGAGATATGAATGCCAGACCCTTTGCGGTCGCCGGCTGTAACTCGAACGGTGATCACATTACGATCAATAAAGAAATTGGGTGAGGCCGAAAGAAAGCCTGGCGAAGATTCTTCATCATCAGGGGTCCCGTTGTCGTCGGCTACGGTACTATCAGCGCCTTCGTCATTATAAGATGGATCTTGTGAATCCGTCAAGGAATCATTGCCACCCGGGTTTCCCGGCACTTCGCTATGCTCGGCAAAATATTTCTTTGCATCGGGTGTCAAAATATTATCCGAAGAAAGGTCGCTAATAATATCCCCTTCGATCTGATTGATGCCAACAGATTTAATACGTTTTGCAAGTTCATCAAAATCTTGCACACGAAGCGTAGGGTCGCCGCTCGGGCGGAGATAGATACTCCCAATGACCGATCCCGCTTCAACTCGTGCGCTCGGCAAGAGATCGAGCCGTGTTCGAAAAAGATACTCACCACCCAATGCCCACAATGTAGTAGAAGTAGTAAACAGTTTTTCAACAGATGCAGGCATCACCATCAAATTCGGATTGACCGCATAGATCGGATGAAGCGTATTGTCGGGTTCGTAGAATACCACTTTGCAACTGGGCGTCATATTGCGATATTTCGTTTGAGGGAGTATTGCTGATAGCTCTGAGCGCAGCCCGTTTAATGCAACAGCCGTATCGCCTTTAAATCCGAGAAACGAAATATTGAGCGGTGATCGAACCGAGTCCGGTGTGATCGGTTGCGCATTGAGCGAAACTGACGCTATCAGAAGCGTTGCAAAAACAAATACCGCGATATGAAATACTTTCAAAATAATTTTATTGTGCCATTTTATTAATAATACTACCGGCAGCACTCAACGCTTCATTTAGCTTTTCGGGATTTGCACCACCT
>JBBRNY010000087.1:0-10340 GCA_038229915.1 Kapaibacterium sp. (SeqCode)
GATGAAGAGGGCAGAGGTGATGATCTGTTCGTGCAACCGATGAGTACACAAAAAGAACTTTCGAGAAGAAAATTTGTCAGTTTCAAAGTTGATAGCTCAAAAGTGGAATTTGTGCTCTCGGCAACTGGTGGTGATTCAAGACGTGATAGCGCATCGTTCATTGTCCGCAATGGCAAGACAATTTTATATCGTGACCAGTGGACGCTTCGTGCATACACTCAGGATCGGCCTGAATTAGTTGAGCGCGAACGTCAAGAAGTGATCAACACTGAATTCGATCGCTTCCTGCGTCAATCACATTTTATCTCAACCGATTCTCTTGCAAAAAATCCGTTGTCAGTGATAACGCGGCGTATGGACTCGAGAGATTTTTCAGCACTTTCAAAAAGTAAACTTCCGGTATTCACCTATTTTTCAGCAACCGAGGGTTCTAAAGCTATCTATTGGAGCCCACGAGATAAACAAATTGATGTCATTAACATTGGTAAATAATAATGCATAGCTGCTTAGCACTGTTGTTTTCGATCACCTCTGCTTTCTTGAGAGTAGATACACTTCCCGCGCCGGTCGAGAAACCGATCGGCTCGGTTCTTCGCACTGTCCGTGAGATGGAAATGACCGGCGATACGACCAAAGAAATATTGCAGATCGAAACAACAAAAGAGAAGCGCTTTGATAAGATCATCGTTAGGTTTGGTATTTATATAAATGGAAAAAACGTTTTTCAGGATCAATGGAAAGCATCAACGTATTTTGACCCAAGGGATAAATGGACTGATACGACGAAATGGAAACATCTCACAAGAATTTTGCGCGGCTTTTTCGTAAATCAGAATTTTACGATGAGTGGTGATGAAGACTTGCTCGCCATACTCGAACGTGCTGAAGTTGCTGATATAAAAGTAAATACTCGCGAGGCAAAAGAATTTGATTCCTCGCCGCACAAACTGTTTTCTGTTTATGGCGGCAGGAATCATCTCTATGCTCTGACGTGGCTTGAATCGAAGAAAAAATTTGTGAAGGTCTGGAAAAATTGATCAATGTACTCAGTTTGTAATCATAAAGATACTTCTGTCTTCGATAGTTTCGAACGCGAAATTACGCGACGTGTCATGGCCGGTGATACTCGCAGTGTGCTTTATGTTGTTCCGACTGGTGCCGAAGCCCGTGACTTGCTCAACCGCATTACCTCTGTTTCAAATACTTCGGCAGTCAGTGTACCTCACATTCTTTCGCTCAACGAGCTCATCTCTGCATTTCGCTCTGCGATCAGCCCTGAATTAGAATTGCTCAGCGCTTCACAGTCGGCGGCGCTGATAGAACTGGCACTCAGAAAGTTGTTCATCCAACATAAACTTGAATATTTTGAACAACACGGCAGTGGAGCATCGCTTCCGGTGTTTCAAGGCACGTTCGACGAGATCGTTTCTGCGATCAATAGTATTAAAGAACGCGGAGTAACCGTCGATGAACTTTCATCGCTTTTAGCATCGGCCCCACAAAGCTCGGAGCAACGAAAACTTCGCGATGTCATTGAGATCTACCGTGAATATGAAGTGCTGTTGTCCAACTCATCGGTCGATCAGCACGGTCAAAATTTTGTTATAAAAAAATATCTCGGCTTACCTATTGATAGAAACAATGCAGAGTCAGTCGCTCGTCTCGCAAATACATTTCGACGAATGTTCCCTGATGTTCGAGACGTGTTTATTGCGCCGTTCGTGCGTTTCGCCGAGCCGGCATTGGATCTTTTACTTGCTCTCGGTTATATTAATGATCTTTCAGTTACCTATGAGCTTGATTTTTCGCCGGGGAATTTACAGCTGTTCAAATATCAGGATGAATTCGTCAATGTATTAAGATCGCAAGGTTTTCACTTTAGAGAAACAGCGCGGGAACATCTTCCTGAACATATTGATGGGTTCCGCTCAGAACTACGCCGTCGTCTCTTTACCAGAAAAAGTCGTTCAAAGGTTGCGACTGAATTACAAAAATTTGACGCAAGTAATTTTGTCACGATCTACAAAGCTCCAGCGGTCGAAGATGAGGTTCGCTATGTTGCACGAACGTTGAAGCAATTGATCAGAGATAACCCGAACATCGAGTATTCTCGCATTGGCGTTGCCTCTTCTGATCAAGATCGTTATGCTCCTCTTATTCTTTCGATCTTCCGCGAGTATGGTATCCCGTTCCAACTTACGCATCGGACCTCATTAGATCATTCATCTTTTTTTGCCTCGATCGACAATCTGCTCGAACTTGGGCAGTACAAATTGAGCCGTAAACGTATTCGGTCACTGCTCGAGTCTCCGTATATGACTATTCGTCGAGATAATCATTTGATCGACAAGGCGACGTTGCTGAGAGTGCTCAGCCGTTACTCTTTTCCGCAAGGGGCGAAAGAGTGGCATGGGATGATGGATGAACTTGCGGGGAGTCTCTTGTTGCAATTGCGATCATCTGTTGACGATGACCTCGAACGAAAAAGAACGGAACAAACATACGCAGACCTATTGATCGCGCGCGAGGATATGTTGGTGGTCGAGAAATTGATCGCAACACTTTCATCACCAAGAACTCCGTCAGAATTTGTAGAGAATATTAAGACATTGATCGGTACACTTGGTTCAGTATCGCTCATACTTTCCGGTGCCGATACGATGCTCGTTGCTGATGAATTGGAAATGGAGACTCGAAGTTATCGCGCATTCATCGAATTGACCGATGAATTACTCACCGTGTGCAGAACGCTTGGCTTTGCCGAGGAAAAATTACCGTTATCGTTCTATCTCGAACGAATCAGATCTGCGGCATCAAAATTACGCTATACCGTCCGACCAGAGCCGGGGGCAGCGATCACCGTGACATCATTTGATCAAACGATCGGTTCGGAGTTCGACCATCTGTTCTTGTTGGGACTTCGTGACGGACTGTTCCCGAGTAGCTACCGACCCGCATTGTTCACACCAACTGAATACAGCCAAACACATGATACTCATCTGATCGAATCACGATTTTTATTCTATCAGACACTCTGTACGTCTATCGGGAAGTTGTATCTCACACTTCATAGCGGCACACAAGATGGAAGTCGTGCCTATCATCCCTCAGTATTTCTTGACGCATTCAATGAAATTGTTATGGTGTCTTCGGCTGAAGAATCAACTTCGGTGATATTTAGTGCAAGTGAATTGTACCGCAGTGTGGCTCGGCATACGAATTGGGCTTCTGATTCAGATATTTCAGTGCTTGCAACTACGATAGAAGCTTCAGGGATGCAATCGTCATCAGTCGATCGCTTGAAAAACATTGAGCCGAAATTAATTGCGACCGAACGTGTACGTCGAAGCACAAGCACAAGTGTTTTTTCGGGAGTGTTACCATCTGGACTCTTATCAGAAGAGGAGCACGCCCGACTTGAGACATATCGTGGTTCTGTTTTTTCTGTCTCGCAATTGGAGACCTATGCGGCTTGCGGATTTAAATATTTTTGTCGATACATTCTCGGTATCAATACACCGGCGGGCGAACCGAATGAAGGTTTAGATTCAAGCGAGCAGGGAAGTATGCTCCATAATAGTCTCTATCAGATTCTCGAGCGCTTTCGCGCTTCGGGAATGAATATTCGTACGATGGGTGACGAGGCGACTCCTATTGCGAATCAAATTGTTTCTGAGCTTTATCCCGAATCACCAACATCGTCACTCGATCCGTTTATCCAACTCGACCGCGAGAGATTGTTTTCTCGTCGTGGTGATGGTAAAAGTATTATCGAGCGATTTATCGAAACCGAGCAAGGTGAAGCATTAACGGAGATCACTTCACAACCCAAATATTTTGAATTGGCGTTCGGTGACAAGCGAGCAACCCAACGCGAAGGATATCCCGACCCACAAAAGCCCGTTGAGATAGAAGGGATAAAGATTCGCGGAAAGATCGACCGCATTGATATGGATGATCAGGGGCATCTTGTTGTCGTTGATTACAAACGTACTTCTGGTGCAATACAGAAAGATATTAAGAACGGATATTCATTGCAGTTGCCATTGTATCTGCGAATTGCCGAAGATATGCTTCGGGCACATTTAGGAAGTGAGACTGTTGCGGGTGTCGGCGCGCTCTATCATTCGCTCAATTATGGTAAAGAGAAACGAGATTTTCGTATTGCACTAAAAGAAGCTATCGACAATAAAGTTATAGAACAACCATCGTCAAGAAATAAAGGAACTTCAAGCGAAGAGATAGCCCAATTTATTGAATCGGTCATTGGGTTTGCCAAGCAATATGTCGATGGTATTGCAAGCGGTCGTTTTCCTTTGGTTAAGGAGAGTCGTCGTACCAAAAGCTGTGCATACTGCGAATTTAACCCTATTTGCCGTGTCGATCAAGCCGAAATAGACGGAGTGCTGCCACTGTAGTTTTATATCGCTGTAACTTCCAAGCGACTTTTGTATTATATATGTATTTACGACTTTGTATGGGCTACGAACCTTTGGGTTTGCGACTTTTGGGGTAGTTTACGTGTTATTATAGTGCTTACAAATATATCTGTTGTTATGATGAAAATGATGTCAAAATGGGGAATAGTTTTCCTCATGTTTATGAGTGTTTCTAATGTGTTTGCTCAAAAGCCTCAATCGATCGATCAAGGGTTATTTATTCGAACAATGGCTCCTGCTTCTACTGAAACCGCATTCCCGACCGATGCCGGTTTTTTTCGCGTGAACACGACCATGCTCTCCTCGGCATCACGGTTCTCGCCGGAGATCACCAGAATCAATAATTTCCCGCTTGGAGGGAAACTCGTAAATCTTAACGTGTCACAATTCGATGCGCTGACTCGTGATGCGAATATCAGTGTGATGACCGCAAAGGGGAACATCCCATTCAAGCTTCCCGAATATGCACTTTTTCGCGGCGAAGTCGAAGGTCTCACAGGCTCGCACGTCTATATAGCAGTGTTTCCCGATCATGCACTCGGATATGTTGAAGTGCCGACTGACAATGGTGTAAGCACTCGGTATCTTATTCAACCGGTAACTATAAATTCGGAAGTTGTCTCGACGATGATCGTCTATAAGCAAGATGCTGTCGATCGTGGAAACGATCAGGCGTGGAAATGGAATTGCGGTTCGGAAGAATTACCAAAGAATTTCAAGGCGATTGATCGTGTCTCGAAAGAACTCGCTATCGAAAGTCAGTCGATGCCTCAGACACCCGAAGCATCGCCGAGAACCGTAAAGTTATTGAAGATCGATCTTGACTGTGACCATGACTTTTATCTTGATTTTAAATCAGATACAACCAAAGGTCTCACCTACGCACTTGCTACTCTTGGTGCAGTCAGCGATGTGTATCTTCGCGATCTCAATGCCGGAGTTGTTGCGCAATACTTGCACATTTGGGCTATTGACGATCCATTCCCAGGCACGACAAATAATGAATTCCTTCCAGAATTTGAAGCCTACGGCGGTAGTTCGCTTCCCGATGATAACCGCTCATCAGCAATTTTATTATCAGGTGTTAATGGTATCGGTGGGTTGGCTTATGTTGAGGTTATCTGCCCAGGCTCGGGCGGTGGAAGTGCGTATGCTAGTTGCGGTACAGATAATGTTTATACCTATCCGAAAGACGGTTTTATTTGGGACGTCGATGTAGTGGCGCATGAATTCGGACATAACGTCGGCTCACTTCATACACATAACTGTTCGTGGGCACCGGCGATCGACTCGTGCGTTGCTGCTGAAGGCAGTTGTTATAGTACGCCGGTTCCGACGCGTGGTACGATCATGAGCTATTGCCATCTCACTCCGAAAGGCGTTGATCTCAAGTTTCATGTTCGCAACATCCCAAAAATGAAAGGTTGGATACAAGCGGCTAAATGTGCGCCAACGGTGCAGCTTCCTATTGCCATTGCCGGCTATGACCAATACGTTTGCAACACTGATTCAGCAACATTTACCGGTGACGGGCAATACGGGCAGACACCATATTCTTATTCATGGAGACTGTTGACAAGTCCGATAGTGCTTTCAACAAATCTTGTTTTCAAGGTCAAGCCCCCGACATCCACTTCGTATGTAATGACGCTGACCGATGCCAATAATTTGCGTACCTACGATACAGTTCATGTTACGATCGATAAACCAAAAGCAAATGGCGGTGGTAATATTACGGTCTGCGGAGTTGGTAATATCTCACTCAATGGTAGTTCTAGCACCGGAATTGCACCAATAAAGTATCAATGGACAGAAAAACAATCGGGTGCAGTCATTGGCTCAACAGCTATTGTTAATATTCCACTGACGACGACAAAAGTCTATTCGCTGAAGATCACTGATTCTGCCGGCTGCCAAAGTACGGATGATATCGTGGTAACGGTTTCGACAAAACCCCAAGCTCAGATCTCTCCGTTAGGACCAATAACGATGTGTCCGGGTGATACGGTTGTCCTTGATGGTGGTGCAGGTTTTGGGCAGTACATTTGGTCGAATGGCAGAACAACTCAGAAGATCAATGTGATGATTGCCGGAAATTATTCGGTGATCGTTTCTAACACCGGAGGCGGATGTTCGGACACTTCAAAAACAGTGTCGGTCTCATTGAATACTGCGCCAGCAAAGCCGACGATTACTATCATCGGCGATACACTTCTTGCTACGCCAGGGGCTCTTAGCTATAAATGGTACCGTAATAATATTCTCATTCCCGGAGCATCTTCTGAAAAATTTACCCCAAGTAGTGGCGGCACATTTACGGTAGTGGTATCTAATGCTACCGGTTGTACGACAAGATCAAGTCAGTTGGCATTTACACCGACCGGTGCGGGTGTAACAAGTACCGAGCTAAGCTCAGCCGTTACTATTTTCCCGAATCCGGCGAATGAAGTGATCAATATTGGATGGAAGGGAATTACTGCTTCTCATTTGAATGTCTCGATCACCGATCTTCTTGGGAAGACGGTATATCGTAGCACGATGATCGATGCTAATGCAATTTCAAATATGACGATCGACGTCAAAACATTTCAAGCCGGTACCTACTGGGTGCATTATTCTTTGGATGGTATCGAAGCCGTGAAGAAGTTTATCAAACAGTAATGGTAACATTACGCTAAAAGAAAGGCAGTCAGTAATGACTGCCTTTTTTTGTTTTACGGGAAACATTACGGCACTTCTATTGTATATTCTTATCAATAACTTAGTAGAATGCACAACGCGTTACGATATACTGGCATAGCAGCGAATGAAGGGATCATCATTGGTCCTGCATATCACTTCAACCGAAGTCTTTTGGTTGCCGAAGATCGTATCCTCGATGTTGCGGAAGTGCCGGTACAATTAGAACAATTGCAGTATTCTCTCGGTCGCTCTACTACCGAACTACAAAAGATTTCCGACATTGCCGCGCATAAAGCTGGGGTACAGGGTGCGGCGATCTTCGAAGCACAACGAATGATGCTTGAAGACACGGTGGTGCTCGGAGTCATCAAAGAACGCATCGCCAAAGAACTTCGAACCGCGGCTTATGTCGTCGATTCTGAATATAGTCATCACCAACATTTTCTTCAAACCAGCGAGAACCCGTTGTTGCGCGAACGAGCCGATGACGTGGAAGATGTAAAGCAACGGCTGTTACGACATTTGCTCGAGAAACAAAAAGTCGTCTCGAAGCTCGATCATCCGGCTATCGTTGTTGCCGAATTTCTTACACCAGCCGATGCGATCCTTTTTTCTCGGCACGACTTGCTCGGCTTTGCAATGGATGCGGGTGGTGCAACCAGCCACGTTTCTATCCTTGCACGTTCATTAGGGCTTCCGGCTATTGTCGGGCTTCGGAGTGCCGCGGCGCATATCGAGACTGGCGACATTCTCATACTCGATGGATATAGCGGTGAGTTGTTCGTCAATCCTGACAATAAAACACTCGAGTATTACAGAATAAAAATTGCCGAGCGTGCACCGAAAAAACAGATCCGTGTCAAGTCGCAAGTATTTCCTCCGAAGACACTCGATGGCAGAAAAATTGTTGTCAATATGAATATGGAGCTTATTAGCGATGCGGCGATCGAAGAAGCCGAGCGCATTAGTAAGATCAAAAATAAAGCTGTTCGTGGTCTGGGCTTGCTCAGAACAGAACATTTTCTTTCGGCTAACGATGAAATTCCAGGCGAAGTAGAACAAAGCAGAATTTATACTGATCTGGCACAACGATTTTCCCCCGCACCTATTACGATCCGTACTTTTGATATTGGTGGTGATAAATTGATCGGTGGCGGCTTCAAAGAAAAAAATCCGTTTCTCGGATGGCGTGGCATTCGTAATTTGCTCGATCAACCTGAAGTACTCGAAACCCAACTCCGTGCAGTGCTTCGGGCTTCAGTTCTCAAGAATGTAAAGTTGATGTTCCCGATGGTCACCACGATCGATGAGCTTGATCGAACACTGATCCATCTTGAGAACGCCAAGGCATCCCTTCGGTCGAACGGGGAAGAATTTGATGATGATATAAAGATCGGCGTAATGATCGAAGTGCCTGCGGCGGCGCTGCACTCAGCGGCATTCGCGGCAAAGTGCGATTTCCTTTCGATCGGAAGTAATGACTTGACACAATATACACTTGCTGTTGATAGGGGCAATGAATTCATCGGGCATCTCTTTGACGAATTACATCCTGCGGTACTGCGATTGATCTCAATGACCGTGCGCTCGGCACATATCCGAAAAAAACCGGTTTCGCTATGCGGCGAAATGGGCGGGAAGACTATGGCGTTGCCGTTTATTATTGGATTGGGAATCGACGAAATTTCTGTCGCCCCGAATAAAGTTGAGCGCCTCTCTTCGCTGATCAGCAAGATCTCTTACCGCGAAGCCCGACAATTGACCAAACGTGTGCTGACCGAAGCACAAACACTGCCTGAGTTGAAGCAGAGTCTTTTTACCTTTTTGCAAAAAAGGAAACTTGAGAGTGAGTTCTTGAGTCCGGAAGAACTTTTGATGATGTCTTCGATCGTTACGAAATAAATTATTTCAACGCGGCTTTATACCTGTCGATCGTTTTAACGAGCACCTCTTCCAATGGTTCAGGCTTGATCAAGCGTTCAAAACGCTCATCATAAAGCACGGTATCAACACGTTTTGGTTTGTGAAAGCTGTCTAACTCAGACTTTGTAAATGCTTCGGGCATCGAACGAAGACCGGCTTGTGCAAGAAGCTCGCCGATATGAAATGGCGTTGTGATTCCAGCGTCATAAATATTCCAAATACCATTCCAATCCGTTGATGAGCTGAGACAATGACGGACAGTCTTGATAATAATATCAAGACTTGACATTGAGTTTGGTGTTTGGATCAACTTCGGGTAGGTGCGAAGTTTCGTGAGGGTATTGCGCGGTGTTGGGCTATCGGAATACACTTGTCGCGGACGCAAGATCGCGACCATCGAAGGGTTCTCATTCAAGAGTAATTCATCGCAAGCCGCTTTTGTCCAAGAGTAATATGCAGCAGGGCGTGCAGGATGAGCGGGTGTGAATGGTTTGTTATGTTCATCGTACGGTCCGTCCCAAATACATCCGCTTGAGCAATGAAGAAAGCGAATCGGTGCGCCGAGAGAAAGTATTCGCTGATAGAGTTGCACCGGTGCTTCGACATTACAACGAAATGCTTCGCGAGCATTTTCTTCACACCATTTCAGATCGGTTTTTCCGGCGGCATTAATAAGCGCATCAGGCATTACTTTTTTCAACTCATCAACAGTGAGCAGATCAAGATCGGATTTCCAATGAGTGATAGTGTGCTCGTCCAATGCCGCGGTGAGTGCCGAGCCTACTTGTCCGTTGCCTACAATAATAATGTTCATCAAATTTTATTTTAATTTTGGCTCCCACCATGTACGATTACTGAGATACCACCGCACGGTCGAAAGCAAACCACTTTCCCAATCTGTGCTTGGCTTCCAGCCGAGTTCACGTTCGGTGTCACTCCAATCGAGCGCGTAACGTCGGTCATGCCCTGGGCGGTCTTCGACGAATGTCATTAACGACCGCAATTGCGCTTCGTCGATATTCAGTTCTTGCGCCAGTACTTGCACGATCTTCGAACAAAGATCAATATTCGTCAACTCATTCGAACCGCCAAAGTGATAAATGCTTCCAGCTTCTCCGCGTTCGAGTACGGTCAAGATACCATCGGAATGATCGCCGACATATATCCAGTCACGAATGTTCAAACCGTCGCCATAGATCGGTATTTTTTTGCCGAGCAGTGCATTGGTAATGATCGTCGGAATAAACTTCTCCGGGAATTGAAACTCCCCGTAATTATTGGTGCACCGAGTGATAC
>JBBRNY010000088.1:0-10273 GCA_038229915.1 Kapaibacterium sp. (SeqCode)
ATCTCGGGTATTACCCTGCTTCGTTATTGGCGTCTCGCAAAGATGACGGAGACCCCAAGCGAGACCTTGCTACTGGTCAAAGCGATGGTCGACGAATTGTTGCGAGTCGATCCGAACTATCGAGTCATTCTCGAAGAGCCGCTCGAGCCTGAAGAATACCCCGAAGCCGCATTTCTACAAAATATCAATAGAGATCGCGATGCAAAAGAATTTCGCAAAGAATTTGATGACGAGTTGAATGGGATGTTCTCGCGCTTGGTCGATTATAAAGTCTACGCCGAGCGCACGCTTGCATCGAGCGTTCGCGAGGTGCTTGGCCTGCCGATCAATTCGATGAGCGATGAAGATGCGATTCGTTTTGTGCTCGACCCATCGAAAAATACTATTCTCGGAGAGACGATGGTACTGACGACACAGACCAAACTCTCACGCGCTATGCACAATGTTCATTATACATTTCGCAAGCGTATCTCTCACGCCGCCGATTCGCAAGATCAACGCCATCGGATGACACCGGCTTCGCGACCAATTTTGCATTTGCAGCTCTCTGACGATACTCCGGACTACTTAACCCCCGAAGTGGTCAATGTCGCAAGTGAAATGGCACAGCAAGCCTACCACCGCTCGATAGAGCGTTCGTGGCAAACGTATGCCAAGCTAAAAGCACTTGGTGCACCGCAAGAATTTGCTGAGTATGTATTGCCGAATGCTACGGCTATTCGATTTACTGAATCATCCGATCTATTATCGCTCCATCATAAGCACGCTATGCGTCTGTGCTACAACGCGCAGGAAGAGATCTGGGGCGCTTCAGTTGATGAAGCCGAGCAGATTCGCGAAGTGCATCCGCGTATCGGTAAATACCTGCTTCCGCCATGTGGCTTGCGCGATCTTGCCGGAGTCCGACCTGTCTGCCCCGAAGGCGCGAGGTATTGTGGTGTAAAAGTCTGGAAGATCGATCTGAAGCAATATGAACGAGTCATTTAACGTGCCGTTCATTACCGTTGTGATGGCAACGTTCAATCGCGGCAGACTCATTTCACGGGCTATCAATAGTCTTCTCGCACAAACATTCGAGGAGTGGGAGCTTATTATCATTGATGACGGCTCGAAAGATAATACTGCCGAGATCATCACACCATTCCTGAGTTATACAAACATTCTTTATCGCTACTTTCCCAATGGCGGGGTTGCCGTTGCGCGTGATCGTGGCTGTGCCATGGCTCGTGGAAGATATATTACGTTTCTCGATAGCGATGATGAATATCTCCCCGATCATCTCGAAACTCGGGCAAGTATTCTGAGCGCGAAGCCTGCAATAGAATTATTGCACGGCGGTGTTGAGATCATTGGCGAGGCTTCGGTTGCCGACAAGAACGACCCTACCAAACAAATTCTCATTGCTGATTGTGTCGTCGGTGGTACGTTCTTTGTCAGACGTGATCTTTGGAAGCGTCTCAATGGCTTCGGCTCCGCTGTGTATGGTGATGATAGCGATTTCTTTGATCGTGCAACAGCAAAAGGGGCAACGATAGTCAAAACAAATATCCCAACATACCGGTACTATCGCAATGAGGAGGATTCGATCTGTAATATTACTTCCAGAGAAGGAATTGCAGGTATAGAACGGTTTCGCAATCAATAATTAATTATAGATAAAATTATTCTATGCCAAGAGAATCATCCGCCGCAAAAAAAGAACGCGCGACCAAAATATTTACCGAGCTAAAGAAACTCTATCCCGATGCGCATTGCGCTCTCGATTTTACAAATGCGTTTGAGCTTCTGGCGGCAACCATCCTTTCTGCGCAATGTACAGACGCACGAGTAAATATCGTGATGAAAGAATTTCGTCCGCGTTTTCCTACTCCAAAAATACTTGCCGATGCCGATCTCTTAGAGATCGAAGAGGTTATTCGAACGACAGGTTTTTTTCGCCAGAAAGCGAAGTCGCTAAAATCTATGGCTACTGATATCGTAGAGAAATTTCATAGCGAAGTCCCTCGTTCGATGGAAGAGTTAGTGACATTGCGCGGAGTCGGGCGAAAGACTGCGAATGTCGTGCTGGGCAATGCCTTTGGGATGAATGAAGGGATAGCCGTCGATACGCACGTCACGAGGCTTTCGGGGTTATTAAAACTCACCTCCCATACCGATCCTGAAAAGATAGAACTCGACCTAATGGAGTTGGTACCAAAAAAAGAGTGGTCGATGACCACTCATTATCTTATATCACATGGCAGGGCTGTTTGTATTGCACGACGCCCTAAATGTGGCGAGTGCAAAATTGCGGACTACTGTCCGAGCCGGTTAGTTTAACGGGCTATCTGGAACATCCGCGTATCGGCTGTGCCGTCGGCGAATGTAAACTTCAAGATGTAATTTCCTTTTGCAAGTCCGTTTAACTCACCGATCTGGCAAGTGTTATCACCAACGGTCAAACGTTGGTGTGTAGAGCCGAACGCTACTTCTTTGCCGATCTCATCAATGATCGAATAGGTAAAACTTTGTTCGCGTGGCGAGTTGATCTTCACACGGATAGCATTGCCATCGATCAGTGGTGAAGGATAAACTGATAAGATCTTCGATTGGATGGAGATCGTTTTGTTGGGCTCAACACCTTGAAGCGGAGTCACTGCACCAACGTATGTTCCATGAACAGAATCATTGACATTCCCTGTCTGTGCAACAAATACCAACTCGTCAACAATTGAGTCAGCAAAAGTAAACGCTGGGCAATAGATATTCAAAATATATTCAACCGCTGTTGCACCCGGAGCAAATACAAATTCAGGAAGGGTGTCTCTGCCAGCAGGATAGCAAGTGATCGGCGAGCAAATGCTCGAAGTCCACTGTACTGGAAGATGGTGATGCGTTCTATACACATTCAAAATGATGGTAGAGTCAGTATTATTCTTGATCTGAATAATTTGATAGGTGACGTCACCAGGTACGACAGTCACTCGCGGTTGATCTGTTGTTACAGTAATTGCTTTGGGAGCTTCAGTAAGGGGCGTAACGGAATGTCCGTTAGGGCTCAAGCTCTCTTGATGATCGATACGATTGATCAGAGTGCTTCTGTAAGAATCGACACCTGTTACCGTTTGTGCCGAAGCACCATTGGCAAAGAATAGAAGAGCAATTGCGACAAAAAGTTTTTTCATAGAAATTCGGTGTATTAACCTATAACAGATAACCCTTAAAACGGGAAACTGTTTCAGCTTTTTTCATTTTAAATTTGGCTTGTCAGGGTAAACCTCAGACCGTTAAATGCCGGGACGACTCGGCAAACGCCTCCCGTGCAGTTCAGACCGCCCCGCTCGGCACCGTAACTCATTAATAACGTGTGAGCTCCGCCGATTCTCGTGGACACAAACGCTTGTGGCCAAAAATGCCTGTCAGCATCGTACCACGTCGAGTAATCGAGCGATCCCCCGAAGGTAATACCCGGATTAAATGAATATTGAGCTACCAAAAGCTCGTTATTGAGCTGATGGTTATTCTCTGCGCGGTCTTCATCATACGACCACTGATGCTCAAGAGTGACGAGCAAACTTTGGGATGGGGTCGTTTCATATTGACATTTTAGCCCGACCGTCGTGTTACGAATTCTCGGATTACCGGTAACTCCTGCCGCAGTTGCCCTGAAATCACTACGGCGATGGAAAAAGCCTTTGATATAACTTAGCGTGCCAAATTCATACTCCACTTCGGTAAAATATTCCCAAAATGGGAACAGTCCATCATCGTTAAACTTTGGTAAAAAATCGGTTGTGGTTTTTACGATCGGTTTGCCGGTCGTCGAATCGATGCCATTAAATGAGTTATGTCTGCTCGATGCCGCCGCGTTGAGCGTGATCACAACATCAGGAATTGCGGTGATATTTGCCTCAACTTGAAAACCAAGTTCATCATCAAAATTGACCGAGTGCGTTGAGCGCGTCAGCGAAGTATAGGTAAAATCTTTATAGACTTCCGGCGGGCTCGACAGTGGGAGCTTTGAAAAATACGTCGCATACTGGTCGGTCGGAGAATAAAGGTTGTACTGATAATTTTTATATTCAACCGTTAATCCAAGCTTCTCTCCCGCATACGATAGCGAGCCATACATTGCCTTGCCGATATGCGATGCACTATCACGTTTGCTTCGCACCTGATCGAGATGCTGGCGCATTTCGGTAAATTGAAAATGTCCTGAATACTCGTCTTGCAAGAATGAGACATACATTTCGGGCTGATTCACTTCCCGATCGGTCTCAACAGTTCTGCCGACACTGATCGCCGATACGGTGGTAAACGCTTGCAAGAATGAAGCGCCGACCAATAGTTTTTTGCCAAATAACCCGAACTCGCCATTGACCGTCCGAGCAGAAATGCCAAGATCAGGTACGCCTGTTCCGGTTATATCAACAAACGTCAACGTTCCAGCCATGGCATGGACACCAAGCGATGGGCGGAAGTCATATTCAGTCTTATTCCATTTGTATTCATAAGAACCGCTGATACCGTCGATCCACGCATCATAATTGAGTGCGCGTGACTCGAAATTATTGATCGTTAAACCCCGACCATACAGCGACGTGACATTGCCCGCACTGAGGTCGAGATTATCTATCTTATAATTGATCCAACGGCGACGCAGACCCTGAAATGACTGCCCCACTTCACTTGGGTCATCCATTTCGTAGCGCAAACCGAGGGTAATATGACTAAAGAAAATTCGCGCATTCGCTATTTCCTCAAGATAGCGTTTGCGCATAATACCGCCGATGCCTTGATCGGTGGTGCCGGAACCGATACGAAGCAAGTTCGAACCGACTGCCGAAACTTCTTGCCCACGAAGTTCTCCGCTTCCGAGCACAACAGTAATGAGCACACAGCAACACAATAAGATCTTTTTCACGAATGCTAAGGGGATTCTTAATGTACAAAAATACAAAAGGCGGCTTGCGCCGCCTTCATTTCCAACTTTTCCAGCTCTTTATTATTTCGAGCCTAACTGCGCTGTCAGTTCATCAAGCTCTTTTTCGATCTGCACTTCATCGCCGGCGGTAAAGCCGATGTGCTTTTTATAGACCGTCCCGTCGGGTCGCAAGATCAGTGAAAACGGCAGCGACTCCATCGAGAACTGATCGCGTGCTATCGAGCCGTCAGGGTCAACAAGCACAGGATACTTGACACCTTGGGTTTTGACATACGCACGAACTTTCGCCAATGACTTGACCTGATCGGTATTGATCGAGATCATCGAAACGCCTTTATCCTTGAGCTTATCGCTCAGCGAGATAAACGCCTTCATTTCCTGCTTGCAAGGCTCGCACCACAGCGCCCAAAGATTCACCAGCAACGGACCTTTGCCAAGATAATTCGAGAAGGTCGTTTCTTCGCCGTTCACATCCTGAACGTTAAACTTCATATTCTCCGCGATCTTAACCGAGTCGCTATGCGCCGAAGCACTCGACCCAATAAAGAGCGAAGCCAACAATAAAACTGCTATTCCTAAATATTTCATCATTAGAATAATAAATAACTACCCTATCAAACGCATTTTCTCAGGCTTTGTTGCCCATACTTTGTGAAAAATACTTCACGATTGTACTATGTACTCTCTTATCCTAAAACCTCCCGACAACATTCAGACAAGCCTGATTCTCCCGACCGATCGAGGGGAAAATAAAAAGACTTTGGCTTTGATTTTGTTTTTCATTCGGATGGAGAAATTGATTAAATATCAAAATCGTAGCGATAGAAGGAACAACACCGATAGCAAGATACTCTGGTAAATAAAATTTGTAGATATTGTGCGGATGTTTTTCTCCATAAACACCATAATAAATGAGAGCTGGAATAACAGGAGTGGCCCACCCTATCCATACTGCGTGCCAATATGACACTTCACAACCAGAGGTCCATTCCGCAATTGGTCCTAATGTAAACATCAGAAGAATTGCTGATGGTATGATTAGCATACTTCGAGGGTCTAAATACACATTTGTATCGCGATCGGACAATCCTCTCCACGCCCAAAATGTAGGCATCCCCCACAAAATAGAAGTGACTCCAATCTCTAATGCTAAGTTAGGTTTACAATCACATACACTATCTTTTGCAACGTTGTCGGTTTTATTATATGCATTCATGGTTCCGAACTCACTCGGCATTGAAGCGTACGTTCTCACATCATGGCTCAATGAAAAAATATTTTTCTCTTGTGCAAAGCACTGTGACGAAAATCCGAGGATAATGAATATGATAGAAATAGTTTTCATAATTATGCACAAATCAACAACATAATTAAACGCATTTTTTCTGGCTTTGTTGCCCGTTTGTTTATGAAAAGTTATTTAGGGAGCCTACTTGACCTAACGTGGCTCTTTAAAAGATAAACAAAACAAGATAGTGAAGTCGTTTAATAAATCAGAATGCATAGCCTATCGAAATTCCAAATAATCCTTTTATATAAACTTTGGGCAAGCTCATATATGGGGTAAGGGTCAGTGATGCAGTCAGCCCACCACCATCACGAATATATTCTATACCTATCGCACCCGACAAGAGAAACGGGTAGATGTCACTTGAATCAGGGGCAATAATCCACCTTGGGCGGTTATTAAATGTCATTAATCCGACGATTCCGAGTTCACTCTTAACATACCAAGTTTTTGATAAACCATAATGATGCTCTCCGGCAAGCACGAAAGCACCAGCCAACTTAGGGTACTGTGCAACAATTGAGTCTTTTATAGATCTAATGGGAGTAAACCCAATGCCCACTCTGTATCCGAAATAATTCTCGAATGTATGCTCGTAATTAATTGATGCAAGCCCTGCAATGCCCACAAACTCTAAGTTTACTTGATCAGGTGAAATGTCAATAGAGAATTCTCCTTTAGGCTTTAATTCCTGCGTCTGAGTATAACCTGGGCGCAAAAAAAATCCGAGACAAAAAATAGTCCAAACGATAACCTTAAATTTGGGCATAGGAATCTGATTTGTATTAATACCCATTAAGATGTAAAAAATATTTTTCTCTTGTGCGTGGCATTCTACCGCGAATACAAGGATAATGGTAATGATAGATATAGTTTTCATACTACAACTTACTAACTAAAACCGCCCAATCATATTTAAACAAGCTTGATTCTCGCGACCTATAGATGGGAAGATTAGGAAGCTTTGATTCTTATTCACTATTGGTTTCAGGAATTTATTAAATATTATTGACGATGCAACTGACGGCACAAATCCTAACATTGCATATTGTACAATATCAAAATTAGTACTTCTGATTTTTGGTTGAGAACCTGATGCTACAAAATATACGATACTCGAAATCAGAGTAGAACTAAAACCAATCCATAAAGTATGCCAATTCGAAGCTTGACATCCTGAAGTGCCTTCGGCAATCGGTCCTAATGTAAACATGAGAAGAAAAAGTGACTCGGGGATAAGTCCGTAAGAAAAATCGAACAAAGAATCAGGTCTGATATTCATTAAACTTCTCCATAAATAATACGAGGGCACACCGAAAACAAGCGAAGTAACTCCAATCTCCAAAGGTAAATTAGCCTTGCAATCACAGACACTATCTTTTGCAACGCTGTCGGTTTTATTATATGCATTCATGGCTCCGAACGTACTCGGCATTGAAACGTACGTTTTCACATCACGGCTCAACGAAAAAATATTTTTCTCCTGTGCGCGGGATTGTATCGAGAAGCTAAGTATAATGAAAATGATAGAAATGGTTTTCATAATTATGCACAAATCAACTATCTAATTAAACCCATTTGCAGTAGTTTTGTTGCTTGTTTTTTTGTGTAGAATTATTCAGACTTGTAAATGAATTACAAAGCAACTCCAAATAAGAATCTATTCAGTAATGGAATTGAATGCCGATTCCTGTTGAGTGCCGACTAATAACCGGGTAAAACAATAAACTTTTAACATCAGCCGTCTCTTCAAAATCTTTATTTGAAAGTGTGAGTTGATATAGTAAGACAGAACTTATGACCGCAGGAATGGACAAAGCAAGGTATGGATAAATATAAGATGAAGGATTACGAGTTGCGACATATTGATAAAGAGCCCCGCCAAATATACCGCCTATGAAAGCCCCACCAATTCCTGCCCAATAACTTCCATTACAATTTGATAAAATATTTCCAGAAAGGGTCACGGCGACACCACTAAGAACAAGACCCAAGAATGGTGCTTGAGCACCTTCCCATCCTCTTTCAATGTACTGCTTACCACCCGTTGCCCAGAACGCCAAACTATATGTTGCCTCCCCAATAACAAATTGCAAAAGAGGTGATGGTCGATGATAAGTAAGCGTATCAAATTCTTGGGCAGTTGAATCATCAGAAATACCATGTGCAGATGATGATTCAAAGCAACATAGTGTCAGTGATAGCCCCAACAGGACAAAAATAAATCTATATCTGTATGCAATTTTCTTTTGCATGGCGCGGACAGCATTTTGTTGGTTTGGGTCCATAGGTATGGCAACAATTGTGTTTACCTTCATCAACACACCTCCAATTACATTTGTCACAACAAGGAACATCCTCAACGTAAACCTCGATTACTTCACCAGCCACCTAACGATCTCTGCGTATTTGGCATTCCAGTTTGCCCAGTTGTGGCTTTCGCTTGTTTCGCGGTAGGTAATGTCATAGCCCTTTTTTTGTAAGGCTTCGAGCATAGCTCGCGTGCCTTCGAGCGCATCGTTGATGGTGCCGGTTTGGATAAAAAATCTGAGCGGAAGTTTTCGCTTGCTGGTGTATGCTTTGACGATAGCTTGATCATCGAACCAAAACGAAGCTGATTGCGCCGCGATATTTCCGAAGACCGTCGGATGATTCAAACCGATATAAGCGCCAAGCAAACCACCAAGCGATGCACCCTGTATGCCGCGCAGTGCGGCAGTGCTCGTGACCTTCAGAAATTTTTCGACGTTCGGCACCAACACTCTCGCATTCCAACGCGCAAAACTCGGGCTCATCATATACTCTTCGAGCCTATCAACAGGCGGCACGAACACCACGATCATCTTTGGCAAATGCGGCTCGTGATAATAAAGATTATCAAGCAGATCAATAAATCTCCCGATCGTAATAGCTTCGGCTCCATCGTGTACGTATAAGAATGGCACCCGACCTTTGACTCGCATTCCATTCGGAATATAGATCGTCACTTCACGGGCAAACGCATCGCTTGCGGTCGCGCTTTTGATCTGCAATGTTTTTATTTGTCCGTGCGGCACTGCTCGCGTCGGCGCATCAAGATAATTCGGTACTTGATACCCAGGCATTTTCAGATACGTATTATTTCCAAATACTTCCTGTAAGCTATTCGGATTTCTCGGGTCGTTGATCGAGTCTTTGCCGTGAATCAGAAACCGATACGCAAGTCGCGCATCAATAGGAAATTTCTTTTTTAAGAAACAGAGTGCCGACTTCGGGTTGATCGGTAGTAATATATCCGCACCTGGGCGCCAGCTATTCCAATCACCAGTGACCGAGACGGTCTCCCCGTTTGGATTATCATAAAAAAAATACGCGTTGTCACCTTCGATGACCGGCGTGCCGCAACTGAGTTTAATGCGCTCTTCGATCAGCGCCTCATATTCGGCAATGCGCTTGGCAAAACGCTGCTTTGCCAATAAAGAGATAATATTATCTAACGAAGAATCGAATAATTCCGCCATGAATGCTGTTTTTGTTGTCCGTTGTTGTAATTCCGACACCGATAACACAATCACGAAACATTCTGTCCGTTAATATATTTATGAGCGAACTACTGACTTTTATCGAATCGAACAAAGACCGCTACGAAAGCGAACTCAAAGAATTTTTGCGCATCCCGTCGATCTCGACTTCCCCCGAGCATAACGGCGAGACCCGCCGATGCGCCGAATGGGTTTCTGACGAGCTAAAACGCATCGGCTTGAACAACGTGCGTGTTATGGAAACCGCCGGACATCCCGTCGTCTATGGCGAACGCCTCGACGGTGGCAAGGATGCAACAACAGTGTTATTTTATGGGCATTACGATGTCCAGCCTGTCGATCCATTAGATCTGTGGACGAACCCACCGTTCGAACCAACCATCGTTGGTGATAATATTTATGCGCGTGGATCGGTTGATGACAAAGGTCAAGTACTGATGCAGCTCAAGGCGATCGAAGCCCATCTTAAAGTAAGCGGCGCAATGCCCGTAAATGTAAAAGTCATCATCGAAGGCGAAGAAGAGATCGGCAGCGGCAATC
>JBBRNY010000089.1:0-10055 GCA_038229915.1 Kapaibacterium sp. (SeqCode)
AGCTTGCCGTTGGTTGCGATGACCCGATGACAAGGGATGACGATAGCAATCGGGTTCTTACCGTTTGCAGCACCAACAGCACGAATGGCATTAGCATCGCCAAGCGATTTGGCGATATCAAGATATGAGCAAGTGGTACCGTAAGAGATTTCTTGCAATTGCTTCCAGACGTTTTGTTGGAATGATGTTCCGATAGGGGCGAGCGGCAGATCGAAAGTTTGTCGTTTCCCTTCGAAATATTCTGTAAGTTGAAAAATGGCTTTATCAATAATATCGGATGAGTCGTTCGCACCATCTTGTTCATCGACAAAAAGCATCTCAGATATTCCGTCAGCAGAGGCTTTGATGCGAATCAGCCCGAGAGGTAAGTTGGTGAATGATTGTGGCATTATTAATGACTCAACTTGAAAATAATCATCGAATGCCAACAAAGATCTTACGCATAGACTATTGCTTTTTTTGCAAACGATCTAAATATTTGCGGATCAACGCTTGATAATCTTTCGAGTAAGCACTTTCATTTGAACGAAGCATATCCTCACGAAGCGCACGACGAGCATCTTCGGAGTTGGGATCGAGGTCCGGCGGCGATTGGCGAGTGACGTCTTCAGCAGATTTCGCTTCGCGACTTTGATCTTTATCACGCTCATGAACCGAGCGTTGCGCTTCGAGCAGTCTCGAAAGAATTCGCTCTTGGCGTTGTACTGTCTCGGGCCGTACACCTTTGCTCTTCATATCGCTGATGACATCTTGCATTTCATCGGCGATCTTGCGAAGGTCATCAACCGCTTTTTTATTTCCGCCTTGCGATTCTTTTTGTTCTTTCGCAAGCTCTTCGATCGATTTTTTCACGGCTGATTGTTCACCCGCAAGTTTGGAAAGTTGTGCTTGGCGCTGTTGGGCTTGCTGCTCGGCAGATTGCATACCACCTTGTTGCTGACCGTTCATCATTTGCTGCATCTGGTCATTAAGACCTTGCTGTTGGGCGGTCAGCTTATTGATCTGATCGAGAAATTGTTGCATCGCGTTTCCGCCGCTGCCCCCAGGTTGTTGTCCATCACCGGGTTGGTCGCCGGGCTGCATACCACCAGGGTTGTCGCCATTGCCATTTGGGCAAGAGCTCCCTTGTTGCATCGCATCCATCGCCGCTTGGGTTTGCTTGCTGACAGTATTGAGCGCCGCCATAGCGCCTCTGGTATTAATCGTCGAGCCTGTTTGGTCGCGCTCGGTCATGGCGTTCATCGCCTGTTGCATATTATTGAATGCTTCACCGAGCGATTTACCCATTTCTGGTGTGACAGCAGGCGACTTTTGCGCAAGTTGAAACAGTTGGCTCGCCGCATTGCCAAGTTCTTCTTTACGGTCGGCTTGTTCATCGGCAAAATCACGGAACACATTGGATTGTGGCTGCGCTGATGCCGATCTGTTTTTTAGTTGCTCTTCTGCTTTCGAAAGGCGGTTCATCTCATCTCGGATAGCGCGAAGCTCGGCAAGCGTTTTTTGCTTTTCGTTTTGCGCAAGTTTTTTCTTCAGCTCTGAAAGTTTGTTGCGAGCAGTCTTGGCTTTTTGGGCAGCATCTTTGTTCCGTTGTGCGGCTCGTTGATGGTCTTTCTTCTGCATCGCATCTTGCGCATCCTGCATCGACTTCTCCATCGTAGGGTCGGCAAGAGCTTCTTGGGCTTCCTTCATTTCTTCGGGAGCTTGCATTGGCTCAGGAAGTTTTTTCATATCCCGAGCAAGGTCTTTTGCTTCTTGCTTCATCCGTTCAAGTTCGTTGGCGGCGTCTTTTTGTTTACGCTCATCCATTGACTTTTGTTCGGGAGTTTGTTCTTTATTCGATTTCGAAAGCTCGTCCTGATGTGCTGCCGCTTTTTCTTGATCTTTGGCAAGTTCATCGGAGCGTTTCATTAATTGATCGACCTTTTGCTCCATCTGGATTTTCTTCAAGATGTTGGCAGTGCGTTCGAGCGACTTGCGAAATTGCTCGTCATTGAGCTGAAAATTTTTCATCGCCTGCTGAATAGCTTTCTGGTCAAGACTCTTCATCGCATCTTGAAGTTTTTTCATCGCCTCTTTGAGTTCAGGCGAGCTTACTTGCTCGAAGAGCTTTTGCAATTCCATATACTTCTCCATCGTCTCAGGAGTCAAAGCATTTTGCTGCGCAAGTTTATCGGTCATTTGCTCGATGTCTTTTTTCACATCAGCGACGCGATTGTTTAGCTCTTCTTGGCGCTTCAGCACTTCTTGTACGTCTTTTTGGCGCGAGAATTCTTGTTGTTTTTTTGCAATTTCCGAAGTCGGCGTCTGCTTCATTTCATTCATCACCTCATCGACTTTCTTCTTCAGCTCATCGGCATCTTGTTTGATCTCATGAAGCGATTGGTCAGCATTGTTCGATTGTTCTTCGGCTCGCTTGAAGATCTCTTCGACCGAAGGGAAACGGAGCGAGAACTCACTGGTACGGGTGCGCTTGGGGCCGGTCACATTATCGTTGTCTGCAACTTCAAGCACATAGCCCACTTCATCTTCGGGTGATAGTTCGAGCGGGGTCAAATTCCATACATACGGCACTTCAAGATCTTGAGTGTTATATGCCGACAACGGTAGGCTGATCCATTTATATTCTTTTTCTTCGGGAAGATATTTTGACGAACGCAATCTATAGCCAAGTCGTACACTACTAAAGCCAAAGTCATCATGGATCTTCGCAAGCATCGGTACTCGCATCACGCTTGGGATCTCCGCACGTTCGCTTGGTTCGAGCAAGACGATCGCTGGTGCTTCATCAGATGTGACCGCGACAGAATATTCGATCGGATGCTCGCTGAGTATAGAATCCGCATCGAGCAATAACAGATGATAAGAACCTGAATGCCTTAATTGTATCGAACCTTGTGCCGTTAGTCCTGACACCGAAAGATGATAGGTTGTCAGAGAGTCAGTGCTCCTACTTGCTGAGACAAGAGTGTCCGAAGCAACAGTATTTTTTGAAGGTCTAAATATCAGATCAGCGCGAAGCAATGGTTTCGATGAACTGATAGCAAATTCTGCTCGTGTGCCCGCGAGCGCAGTGATGTCACCAAAATTATCCGCAAGCTTTTGAACAGACTGATGAGTATATGACGGCGGAGCAAGAGAAACTGAAAGAAGTTTTACGACAGGACGGTCAAGCACCGTGATCGTAAAATGCTCGGATTCAATATCTCGAGTTTCAATATAGTATTCTGTACTATGCTGAGGATGAAGCTCGTAGGCAAACTCTGTAAGAACAGCTGCTGATCGAGTAAGCGAAGAATCGAGCACATGGGCTTTTATCTCGATCGACTCAAACTCACCGGCATCACCTTCACGGTAATGTAATGTAAGAGTGCGAAGTTGCTCGCCATTTGTGCGAACAGTTATCTTTACAGACTCACCACGCAGTACTTTGGTATTGCCGGGGCGCACAGCGAATTGGAACGGTGCGGGCTTTTGGTAGAATGTCCGGAAATGAACGAGTCGGCTTCCCGCTGCTGAAAGATCATTGCCACCAATAAAAAATGAACCAAGTGTCGCGGCTAAGACAAGAAAAAATAATATGAATGCCCGGCGCATCGGGCGCTCATCAATGATCTTGTTGAAATCAATATGACGAATGGAGTTATACGTACCCGCAAATGCTGCACTTGCAAATGATTGAGATCCGAATACTGATTCTCGTGAGTTCGAAGCAAGTTGTAGCACATTAACCAGGCGATCTTCAACTTCGGTAAAGTGTTCGCCGATTTTCGAAGCGAGTGCCTCATCGCTGAGGCGACGCTTGAAGCCGAGCATTTCCGCCACCGCGGGGAATGCTAATAAACCCAGACTTGCAAGAGAGATACCAACTGTACTGAAAAATAGTATCGTTCTGCCGAGGATCGAAAGGTGGAATACTGCCTCTATCAAGAGGGCGAGGAGGATGGTTGCGATGATGATCGATGCCGCTCTCGAAGCACCGATACCCACCGCCACACGCTCACGAGCGCGTCGCAAGCGAGATAATCGCTCGAGTAATTCTTGATATAGTTCTTGCGGCATTATGAGGATCGCTACGGTTTTATTTGATCGCTTGTTTCAATTGTAACCGATTGCAACGATGCGATGTTCCAAAACCCGTATTTTTGCAGTCACAATTAATCATTAATCGAGAAGTTTGAGCGAGCAAGAACCCCAAATACAGCCACGGGAAAACACCGTACTCGTTATCGCCTATTATTTCCCCCCAATGGGGCTTTCCGGCGTTCAGCGAACATTAAAATTCGTGAAGTATCTCTCAAAGTACGGCTGGAAACCGATCGTTCTGACTACTCCTGACGATACGCCGTATTATGCGTTTGATGAATCGCTCCTTAATGAGCTTGAAGAGGAGATCCGCGATGGGAAAGTCATCATTTATCGAACCGAAGCCGACCCATCGTTAAAGAATGCTTCAAAAAAAGGAAGATTACTGAACCTGCCGGGTCAGCGTTGGCAGCGTCTTCGCTCGAAAATAGCCCAAGTTCTTCGCCAGCCCGATTCGAGAATTGGTTGGAAAGATATTGCCCTCAAAACAGCCAAAAAAATTATTGATGAGCATCAGATCGATGCCGTCTTTGCAACGGCTCCACCTTATACCGATTTTTTGATAGCACGCGAGATCAAAGAACGATACGGGATTCCGTACCTCATTGATTATCGTGACGGGTGGGTTGACAACCCGGTCTTGAATTATTATCTTACCCCGCTTCACAAGCGTAAGGCTCGGCAAATGGAGTATGAAGTACTCCGAGCCAGCGACTCGATCACGACCGCCAATCGTCGGATGAAAGAAATATTACTCGAGAACTATCTTTTTCTTGATTGGAATGACGTTGTTATTATCCCGCAAGGTTTTGACCCGGATGATATAGCACAGGCTACGATAATCGCCCAGAGGCTCAAAAATCCTGAGGTCTTCCGTCTAACATATTCCGGAGCATTTTATGTGGGGCGTTCGCCTAAAGCGTTGCTTGATGCCGTTCGTGAAGCGATCAAAGAACATCCCGGTCTTGAGCAGGTGTTAGAACTAAATTTTGTAGGTGTCCTGCAAAAAGAATATAAGAAGCTCATCAAGAAAATGAAACTTGAGCACCTTGTTGTCGAACAAGGGTATATGACGCATATCGAGAGTGTCGCCCAATTACTTGCCAGCGATGTTCTGTGGCTGACAATGTCGGACGATCTTTCGGCACCAGGAAAACTCTATGAGTATTTCGGGACTCGGCAACCGATCCTGGGGATGGTGCCAAAACAAAGTCACGTTGAGCGTCAATTGTTAGATTACAAAAATGCGCTGCTTGCCGAGCCTGATAATATTGCCGAGATCAAGTCTGCACTTGTCGAGTATTATACAGCCTGGAAGAACAATGCTCTTCGGCGAACTGCCGACGAGGACTTTGTAAAGCGTTTTGATCGTATCGCTCTCACGAAAGATCTGGCGATGCAACTAACATTGATCTCAGGCAGTCTCGATGGAGAGATAAAAAAATTACGGAGGAGAGGTTAATGAGGTTTTTAATAAGGTTTATTGTTGTTCTCTTTTTTTTGATCCCTACAATAGTGGGTGCTCAGCAAAAGCCTGTGCCTGTGGCAGAAAAATTGCCTCAAGCAACGCTCAAGCAGCATGAGATCCATAAGTTTGATATATCGCGACCCGTCGAAGATTTCGATGCTACGCCCAGTGGTAGCTTATGGTATGCAGTCGATAATTTTGGTTTGATGCGAACGATGATTATCAATGGCACTCGCGCAGATAGGCGTTTCAACGAGATCCCGTCACTTTCGACAAGCCTCGCACCGGACGGAAGTTATTTGATCTGGGTCGGGTTAGATCGTCATTATGACACTCAAGGATTTAACACCACCGTTTCGACTGCTTATAAATATGATCTGACACATAAAAGAAGTGACTCGTTGCTGAGCATAGTAAGTGATTTTAATACGGTATATTTTTCTCCGAACAGCAAACATTGGGCGGCGATCTTCCCGGCAGCCAATGTTCTCGAAAAATCACCGCGTGATATAGTAATGGTTGATGGGAAGATCGTTTCGTCAGGTCAACCAAGCCCAAGAAAATTTTCTTTTAACAAAGACGGTAGCTCTTGGGCATTCCGATCGAGCAACGGAATTGAGGAAAATCTTGTCACCCCGACAGGCAACCAATTGCTCTATCAACGATCAAGAGAAAATCCGTATCTCCCGACCGATGATCCGATCATATTGCGTTTTTCGCCTGATGTGATCTCGAACCAGTATGTTCTTGATGGTCGCGATTATGATTTTGATGTCCGACACGTTGCAACGATGTATCAGACTAATTATAAAGCAACCGCCCGCGACACATCGAATATGTATTTGGTCTTTAACCGAAAGAGACAACTGTATTCGAAGTGGATCAAAAATATTCAGATCGACTCTGGCGGGAAGCACATTGTGTATTTTGCCAGTGATACTTCGGAGAAAACAAAAAAAACACGTACCGATCAAAAAGCATTGGTCGTTCGCGATGGCAATGTGATAGCGGGTCCGTATGATGGTTCGTGGCGCCTTGTTCTTAGCCCGAGCGGTGAGCACACTGCATGGACAACCTCTACGGATTCAACAGTCTATTTTTATCTTGACGGGAATAAGATCTCAAACGTTGGTGAATTTTTTAAGATGATCTGGTCGCCGGATGAAAAACAAATTGCGTATGCGACCACTGAAAAATCGGAACAGCGAGAGCGGGTGTTTGTGGTTGTTGGTAACAAACGTTCACCAGCTTACGATATGATCGGCCGTCTCGGCTTTACAGCTGATGGTAAAGCTGTTGAGTATATGGCACTGAAGTATAACAAGTTATTGCATATCGTGCAGCCATTGTAATGCCTCTTTTTTTTATTCGTCGTGGCATTCTCGTGTTGTGTGTTCTTGCACTATGTGTGAGTGGCGTATTGGCGCAAAAGAAAAAAGTAGCATACAAAGTACCGCGCCCGTCAATTGGTGGATTGCATATTGGTATGAATATGGATTCGGTCGAGACCATCCTCCGAAAAATCGCATTGCGCACCAACAAATTCAAACTTGATTCACTGACGCTCATCGAATCTGATAGTGTTACTATTTTTGCGCAGCCGGCATATATTAGAGTCGAGCTCCTTCATAATAAAATTCGAACGATCGTCGTTAACTTTCATCCTCTTTCCGGCGAGCGCTACGTCAACACTCGTGATGTCTTGCAAGATTATCTCGAGCGATTCTTCGGTCGAGGCGTTATCACTCGTGATCAAAGCGTCGTCTATCGCCGATGGGAAAATGAAGACGGGACGATGGAGGTTTCATTTACCGATAAATATACCCGAGTCTTTATGCGTCTTGGCAAATGGCAGTAGATCATTTTGAGATATATTCGAATTCGATAGTATCCCAGTCCATCGCAACACCCGATTTCATTTTTTTATAATACTCCTTGATCATCGAAAGCGCGAACGTATAACGCTGTGCATCGTTAGTGAAGATGAAGATCGGGTCATCCGCTTTTGTGTATGACAATAACCAGAGTGAATTATGATCCATATAATCGACGAAGGCATAGAGTATCACGAGGTCGTCGCCGACAACAATAAAGTCATCCTTGGATGAGAGAATATCTAATAATTGTCTGTTCATATTGCTGAAAAAGAATTCATTCTATTGATGCAACAAAATTCTTGTAAGAACAGTATTCTTAAATGAAAATCTATAAAAGAATGAAACGCTCTTACGCTTTATGTTTTACCTTATTGATGATGTTACTTTCATCAATACTGACAACCTCCGCCATTGCACAGTGTTCTGATGCCGGTATCTGTTCGATCGAAAATCAGCTCCGAGACCGTTGGCGCCCCTCGATCATGCTGACCTACCTCTATGGCAAAAGCGGATCGAATGCCGATAGTACGCAAAGTGGTCTGACGTTCCAGACATTGATGCTCTCTGGCGAAGCACAACTCTTCACTGGCACCAGTATTTGGGCAAGCTTACCGCTGAACCATCAAAGTGGCCCACTCGGGTCAGTGACGGGCATCGGTGATCTCATCGTGATCGTCAATCAGAAATTACTTTCGATCAGCAGCGCAGAACTATCCGTGGGTGCAGGTGGTCGTTTTGCCACAGCTACTGTCAAAGACAACAATTTACCGCAATCCTATCAGAGCGGGCTTGGTTCGAACGACTTAATTCTCGAAGCCGACATCATTTCGAGAAATTTCAATCTGGGTATCGGTTATCAGCTTGCCGGCGGACGGAGCCTCAATGAAATCACTCGGTTGAAACGTGGTGATAGTTTTATAATCCGCGGTGGCTATACCTATCGCGTCGAACATTTTGATCTTGGCGGTGAACTACTGGCTATCAAACAAATTCAAGAATCAACAGTACTCAATCCTCTATCACAGGGAAGCGAGTTTGTTGCCTTTAATGGAAGCGATCAATTTCAAATTAATATTCTCCTCAAATCAAGATATAACTTTAATGATTCATTCGGCTTGACCGCGACAGTCGGCATTCCTTTGTTGAAACGAGAAGTGAATCTCGATGGACTTACCAGAGTATTCTCGGCATCAGTTGGAGTTGCCGTTGATCTGTAATTTATTGTACCAATCCGCAACTCGACCCGACCCAATCGAGCCCTTTATTAAAATCGACGCCGACCATTTTGCCGCGCGTTAATCGAACAAGCGTATGTAATGCTTTCGGCTTTGCGTCGCTCGGTAGCCAAACCATAAGTGCGCGAAGCTCCGCTCGGACGCCGTTTCCATCGGGCGTATGGATCACTTCTGCATATTCCACTTTTTCTTGTAAGAGCCACTGGTGACGTTGCTCTGGTGGTATCGCTTCGATGTCGGCAATTGTCGGATTGATGTTGACCCCAACACCGGCAAAAGAAAATAATGGCTTGAGCACAAACTCAGAAAGATCAAGCGACTTGTAGTCTGCCTTATCAAGATACCAAGCATTTGGCACGGCTTCGTTTGTCCCGACGAGATGTGGCAGTAATACTTTCGAAATTCTAAAATACCAATTCGGATGTCCTGCCCATTCGACATCATATTTTTTATGAATATCGAATTGCAATGTGATGTTCCGCCGCTCAAGTTCATCAACGATCGCTCGGTTATAGATTCGCTTGATCGGCAAGAGTGCGCCATCGCTCTCCTGAGAGTAGAGTAGATTCTCCTTTGCAACGATCGAACGAATATCAACGATGCGGATGCCGAGTCGTTTTGCCGCGAGATAAAAATCACAACGAGTCTTCTGATGATGTGGGTCGATCTCGACAAGTGCGACATCTTTCGGATCTTGCGAACCAACGATCGCCGTTCGAAGAATATCGTAGTAGGTATCGACACCAATTGTCGGATCGAAAAGTCCGTTCATCGCTTTTGGGAATTCATAGACATCGCGCATCGTCTCGCTAAATATCCCTTGATAGTGAAAAAGCGATGGGAAACCTTGCAACTCTATCAATTTAAATTGTGGGCTCGTACTGCTTCCGGTGATCGCAAAATCAACAGCAGCAAACAATGGCTTGTCGGTCTCCCCAGCAAAGTGCCATTGTGTTGGTATAGCTTGTTCACCGATCTTTTGCAATTCTGGAGTGACAGCGCGAAGCAAGATCTCTTCGGCAAGTCTTGCGGCGCGGTGTGCTACTTCTCGGCTTAGGAATAACGGAGTTTCGGCGATACGAAAACCGATCTCACATCCGGATGCTTCTTCCAATATTTTCGCAACTTGTTCGTAACGCTGTTGCGAAAATGTTGCGTTAAATTCTTTCCTGAGTTTAGCGATCATTGTGTCGGTGGTTCAGGTGCGGCAGAAACAGGTTCGATCTTGACTTGCTCAAGACGGTGGCGTACTTTCCGTTTGACGATAAATCGTAATCCTTTCTTTTCGATCACATCAGAAACATTCGGTATCTTGCCACTTGCTTTTTGTATGTATCCCGAGATCGTTTGATACTCTCCGCTTTCTTCGATCTTCGGGAAACGACCGGCGAA
>JBBRNY010000090.1:0-9908 GCA_038229915.1 Kapaibacterium sp. (SeqCode)
CAAGTTTCATATAGCATCACCTCAGTTTAGAGCAATGATTTCGAGCAGAATCAATTATGCCATAAAGATTTTACAGAGCACTGACGAGGAAATAGACCTAATTCTTCCAAGTGGTATTTATCTTGATAAATCGGCTATTGCCGATTTTATGGGCATAGTCCGTGACAGTATTTTTCAGCACAATCATTTTATAATCACATTTATAGAATCTATTTGTTTCGGCAATATGCGTTTTGCACTTCAAATGTTCGCAACTTTCCTGACCTCCGGTGCCAGCGATGTAGATAAAATGCTCCGCATATATCGACGGGAAGGCTCATATTATGTAGCATTCCATGAGTTCGTAAAATCCATTATGTTGGGTGATCGGAGATACTATAAAGAGGAACGCAGCCCGGTAATGAACCTTTTTGACTGCGGTACCGACCGGAATTCCAGTCATTTTACTTGCCTTCGGATTATCGAAGCATTGAGTCGAAAACGTGGAGTTAATACACCCGAGGGACAAGGATATGTAGAAATAACTTTGTTAGCTGCCTCGTTTGAAGATATTTTCGATAACCGTGCGGACTTTATCAGAGCGATGGATAGGCTGGTTACAAGACAATTGATTGAGGTCAATACTCGCTCTACAGAGAATATTTCTAATGCTACCCATGTACGGGTTACGTCAGCCGGATGGTATTATTCCAGTCGATTAGTATCAGCATTTCCTTATCTCGATTTAGTGTGGCAAGACACACCTCTAAATGACGAGAGGGTAGAACAGGAATTGCATAATGCATTAGTTCAAGTAGACAATTTAACTGATCGGGAAGCCCAGAAGATGGAACGTATGGAAGTACGCTATCACAGGGTTGAGGTGTTTCTCGATTATCTCAAAAATGAAGAAAAAAGAGAGAGAGCAACATTTGAATTGGCTGGTTTGAACAGTCCAATTGCGATGCCTTTTATTCCTAAAATCATACAAACATTTAAGCGGCAGAAGACCCAGACTATGTACAGACTTCGTGAAAATCGAGAGAGGTTTGCAGAAGAAGCAACGGTCGATCAAAACGACTATTTAGATGTGGATACTCTGAGTGATGCCAGCGAATGATATAGCTAATAGACAAATCAGATAAAAGTCGTACATTCCCGCGTCCGCAGGACGCTTGTCGGAACGATGCCGAGACGGGTATTTTCAATGCCCGCGTTTGCAAATGTACGGAGTTTAAGCGATTTCTCTATAAGTGTGAAGATTCAGATCATGATCTTTTCGATCTCATCGAGGCTGATTTCATCATCCCGGCGATCATACAATCCCGTCGTTCGCGCACTCTCATGGCAAGCGAGTTTCTGCGCGAACTCCAGCGTTCCCTTGTTCTGGAGATAATTGGTAATGCCCGTCGCACGAAACGTATGACAGCCAATAATGTCGGATACCCCAGCATCCACAGCTCGCCGCTTTACCATGCGAACAGCATCATGCCTGTCCATCGCGTTGTCCGTTAACTTACGTGAGCGTCCTTCAGTGGTTCGGAAGAGGGGACTTTTCTTCTCCTCGGCAATCCCCGCTGCCTCAATATATTCATGCAGGTACTCTACCAGATTATGATGGGCGAACACTTCATGATGCTTGCCGCCTTTTTCGTGAAGACGTACTTTCCATTTCACTCCCATCTGGTAAAAGTCTTCAACCTTCATGTGAATGACGGCACTCACTCGCGCAAATGTGTAGACCATTACGCCAATCAATGCTCTGTCACGTAGCCCAACCAAATGGCTCGTATCTATCGCCTTGAAAAGTTGTTGCGTCTCGTCCGCTGTGAGTACTGGCGTCTTTCCCTTTTTCGTAGAGTACTTCGGACCGCGCACACTCGCCGCCGGATTGTTGGGAATGATCTGCCCGATGACCATGCTATCGAAAAGCATTCGGAGCGCAGCAAGGTGCTGCTTGACGGTTTGAGGATGGCGCGTTTCCTTCAACTCTTTGGTATATGCCGCCACAACAAACGGCTGTAATTGGCTCAATCCAATTTGGCGTTTTTCACACCACGCATCAAATTGTTTCACGGCGCGAAAGTACGCCGCTCGCGTGTTGTCGTTTTCGATCTCCGCCGTGAAGAAGTTAATAAATCGCCAACTCGCCTTTTCTCCGGCGTCGGCGATTAATTTCGGCAGGGACAGTCCTTCGGGCAGTTCCCATGTCGTCAACGCTTCCGCCTGCGAGGCAGCCGGAACCCCCAGTAACACAGGGAGTTCTGTTTCCGGCAGCACGATTTCCGGCTCCAGCACTTCCTCTGCTTCGCTTCCAGTAATCTGTAAATCTGTCTTTGCGCTTTTCGGGTTCATTTCAGTCCTTTGTACCGTCACGGTTGTCTTTGACCTGTCGCAGAAAGTCTTGAACAATTCCGACCGCCTCTCGCACTTCTCTGGCGCGTTCGTCCCCCGTGAACCCGGATTGTTCCGCCCACCCCACTGAGCCTGTATGCTCTGGCGAAGAGAAATGCTCATCAAGAAACGTCAATGCCTGAATGCCGAAGTCGGTTTCATGCAGTCCGGCTTTAAGAAATCTCTGCGCCATCGCTTTCGCACCAAATGCTTTGAGTATCCAAACCACATCGTAACCATCTTTGGCTTTGGTGCGCTCGTGCAGTGCCCACGCCTTCAAACCGAGGAGAACTGCCGGACCACAGACACGCAGCGTTACCTTCTTTACGCCTTTGGCATCAAGGAGCGGACCTTCATCTTCGACTTCCTCAATGTCGCGCTCGATTGAGTCCAGCCCGTAAATTCCTAACGCCGTGAGTCCGCTTCCGCTTTTCTCAATGGGCTTGCGCTGAATCTTGCCTCCTTGTTCGGGGTCTTCGACGGGAACAAAGAGTTCGACGATGACCTCAAAGCCTTCCACCATCCGCTTCCACTCAAACGTGCGATCACTCGTTTGCACCAACTGAAGTGCTGAGAGATTGTTCTTGAGTGTGCGGTACATCTCGGCATCGTCACCAATCGCTGCAACGCGCAGAGCCAGATCAACATCGCGTGTGCCGATATGAGGAGCGAGGTTTTCACCGGGATCAGGCAGAAGCAGTCCCGGAACCAAACCGCCGATGAACGCACAGTGATTCCCCCATGGACCGATTTCGGCGACAAGAGAACGAGCGACCATGCGGCACACTTCCAAAACGTCCATCAGCGTTGTTCCTCCAATTCCTTGAGTAAACCTTCCGCAAGTTCCTGTGTGCGTCCGCCCATCTCCGCAATCTCCATCCAAGCGCGTGCTTTCGAGACTTTGGGCAAACCCTCTTCGCTGCGATGTACACACCACGGATCGTCTTTGCTCCTCACAAACTCAATGTTCGCTCCCTCATCGGTTTTTTCCAATCCCAAAGTAAACAACGGCGTAGGATCGAAATCGCTCTTGACCCAAACACGAAGCGGGAGAGGCACGCGTGTTAGAGTCGGTTTGTAGAGGTTTGCCGCAAGCGTTGTCCCGATGGCTCCATCAGGAGAGGCAGCCAGAACTTGCTGAGCGACGGCTTCGGGGGAAGAGCCATACAAAAAACCGCGCAGCACTGTTTGCGGCGTCTTTTCCTCATGGCTCCACAGTTCCGCAAGTGTTCTGAGGTCGCGGACGGCGCGAACCTTGTCCGGTCCGCTTCCCTCAGTAAGAAGTAGCCCTTCTTGTTCCAATCGTGTGAGAACTCGGTGCGCGAGTGCCGGAGAAATCTGAGACTGATGCGCCAACTCTCGAACTGACCAGCGGCGGGTTCCATGAAGCAGAAGCGTTTCGGCGACAATGCCGGTGCGACCCGTGAGTTTCACTTGATGCGATACTTTCGCGGCTTGCGCCGGAGCATCTAACACCAACACGATCCCATTGGCGACAATTCGCGTTGCGCCATTGGGCAGCACCAAATAATTGGTAGTCGCAGCTGCCTCCAACGCCTTGCGGCTTGGCGCAGTCAGCACCAGCAAAACATCCTCGGTAGCGGCTTGTTGAATATCGCTTGAAGATGGGCGATACAACTGAACCAAACGGAGACAAGTAGAACCGAGCGGACTGTGAACACACAGATGCTTGGTTTCTATGTCCGCTTGGATCGTCATGCCAGCAGGGGATACCTGTCTTTGAAGTTGCGTTACTCTGTTTACAAAATCATCCATATTTACCACCGAAGTAAATATACCCGATTCTGTAAACAGTTGCAAATCCTTTCTGCTCCCCTCCCCTCCATCAACTTATTTAATCCAAACATCATTTTAGGGTGACAAACATCGCTGAAAACGCCGCCCGCTCGGTTAGTCAGCATTATAGCACATAACGTCCTTTATGGGGCATAACTCTATCCCATAATCGCAATGAGTTCAATGAGAATTATTTTCACACGGTCGGCTTTAGAACGAAAGTTTGATTACGTCAAAGGTAGTGCAGGGGAGGGATTGCTGTAAAACGAGTGCTTGGGTTTCGATGGCTTTATTTCAGAAGCCGATGAGGCAGGGTCTATTTTATGCCTCATCGGTCTTTTCTATAGTTAAGCCCGCCTAATTGTATGATGACAACTTGGACCCGATGGAATCGAAAGTGCGCCAGAGTTGCGTGTTGGCCAATACTTCGCCCGGTGCCCTCTGTAGATAATTTCGACAGAAAACTTTTGATCTTCCATGCATGAACATTCCGTTCGAATCTCAAACTTTGGCATTTCGGCGCGATATATTTGACACTGCTCAATACCCTCTGCCATCAATCTCTTACACAGCCCACGAACATACCAAGTATTGAACTCTGTAAGGGCAAGTTGCGATGCTGACTGTTGTACGTTGACGCGTGCTCCCCGAGCATTGAGTGTTCGCCATAAGGCAGAATCCAATAATGCAACAGTAAGCATTTCCTCATTACCTGTTTGGATAGCTGCCCGCATCAGATCTGGAAATGCGTTGAGGCCAACAGCAGATAAAACGGCACTGCGAAAGGAATTACCCGACGCTTCCTCTACTTCAAACTCGTCGAGCATATATTGACGAGTAGTTTCATCAAGCTCTTCAAAGCGCATAGACATTCTTTGTTCCTCACAACTTCAAGATTTGTAATTCGGCTCTTCCGAGCGTGATACTGTGTGAATGTAGCGAGACAATATGATTATTGAATTCGCAGGAGGTTAATTAGGTATTGCTCTATTCTTGATGACAGCAATACGACGCAAAAAGTGTCGGGCTAAGTAGAAATTTTCACAGGCGGTTTTAAACCGAACCGAGTGGCTCCTATGTTACCAAGGTATGAAAGAACGCTACGCTCGAATGCTTATGAAATGAACATAATCATTGCAGCTTTCTCGAAAGGCAAAGAGCTAATCACTGAAACTTCGATATCGCCTTTCACGAACAGCGAAAGCCTCCTTACCACCCTCCATTATTCCAAGGACAGCTTTGATTGTGCCAACGTCATCGATACTTCCAGTATGAGAGACACCTGCCTTCTTTGCAGCAGTTGACTCAAGCACAATTACTTGTTCAGCATCGCCACCGACCACTATATTAGGATTATGGGTCGCAACAATGATCTGCCTTGTCTCTTTTAATTCTGCGAGTATATGCGTGAGTACATTACCAAGTAGCTTGTTGTCTAAGTTATCCTCAGGCTGATCGATAATGAGCGGGACAGTCTCGGCTATTGCAATTAGCGGTAACATTGCACTACTACGCTGCCCTGGCGAGAGTTCGTCTACTGGTTTTTCGTCCAATAGGATACGGACGCAGTCATCCCATGACGCTTCTTGTAATTGCATCACGGTATCAATCTTTTGACTATCAACTATTTTTACCTGTGCGTCATTATCAACTCCGAAGGGATGATAGCGCTCGATTAATATCTTCGCCTCATTTTTATGCAACGTTTCAGACGTGCTAAATTTCTTTCCTTCCGCTTCCAATTGTTCAACTGTGTTATCAAGAATACCTTTCGCTATGGTTGCTGGAGTTGCCATAGCGCAGCAACGTTCGGCGTATTTATTTTCTTTATAGTGACCGAACGGCTCACGTGAGAGAAAGCCCGGTACTCGCATAAATGCTATTACCGTATCCCTGTCTTGACTTGGCTGAAATTTAATAGAGATGTTCAATCCTACCTCAGACAGGTGTTTCAGTTTCTCTGTGAGTTGTCCTTGTGATGTCGCTCTTAACGTCGATATTTGGTTTTGGGTTGAAACCAGTTCATCCATCAAGCCCTGACGGGCTTTCAGCAACACATCAAAATCAGCCCAAAGTAATTGATATTCTTCTCTCCTCGCATGGCACTGATCGTATCGATTTTTACTTAACTCTCTTCGGTTACGCTTTAGCTCCTCTCCGGCATCTGCTTGTGTTTGTTCGCGCAAATCATGCTCATGTTTTTGAATTGCTTCCTCATGATTTTCTACGAGTAACTTCACAATGTTTATTCGTTTCTGGATATTCTCCGCCATAGGGGCGATAGAGGATTTAAGTGTAACTTCCAGTTCGCTGAGTTTTAACTCTGGCTCAATTTCCGTTGTCCACCACTCGTTAAGCCCATCGGATACTTCTTCATTTAGAATATCTCCCGTAAATTCAGTGCGAACACCTTGCAATTGAACAAGAGCCTCAGACAAAGTAGAACTCAATAAATGAAGTTGCGCTAATTTTTCACGTGCGTGATCAAGTTGCTCAAACAAGGAAGCCACTTCGGGGGTGTTGTTGCGATTAAATTCTGCTTGGGCTTCAGAGTAGTTAAGCAACTCTCCCTTGCCTTCTTTCAGTTTATTTTGCAACTGAGCACATTTAGCCAGTACTGTCTTTCTATTTTCTTCAAGCTGCCTATACAAGGTTGTTCGCCTGTTTACAGGGTCGGTTAGCTCAGAAATTAAACAGTCTACGAGTTTGCGTTGAAGTTCGGGCAAACGCCCAAGAGTCTCTATTTCGCTCCAACTATAAATTCGAACAGGATAATTTGCAGCAAGTTGGTGAGAACTGATAGAAAGATCATTTCCTTCCAAGTCGAACACTTCAGTATTGACTTCAAGACGGGGATCATAAGTTGCGTTTAACACAACCTGCTCATCCTCATCCCGCTCATAGAGTATCTGAATGAGTGTATTCTGAAGATTAGCCTTCTGTATCTTTCTCGCTAAGGAAGCATAGGCGAAATCGAGTCCTGAACTCTCTGGTTCTGAGGGCTGATTTGCACCTAATCCATACCGTAGAGCCTCAATAACTGTACTTTTCCCTGAGCCGCGAGGACCAATAAGGCAATTCAAGTTTTGATTGAAAGCGATAACTGCTTCACTGAATAATCCTTCTCCATCTGGCGATACTATCTTTATTCCCAAAATCCTCGGACTATGAGCCACTGCCAAACCATCATGAAAGCGAATTCTAGTCTCAAAAAAATTCAGGGCATCTTTTACTGCTCTAAAGTCCTTGCGTGCTACTTTTATATACGTTTTACATTCAGGGCGTGCGAGTTCTTCCATACAGTGAGCATCTGACCTGACTACACATGGGATACGGCAAATCTTTCCCCCGCTATGCTCAAGCAGCATATAATGCCGCCGATCTGCCGCCTTCATGATCTCTACTGCATGGATGCCACTTGTGGCGAGGACCCTTGCATAAGACTCAGCGATTGCTTGCTTATCCTCTACACAGATTCCTTTTTCATCGAACTGAAAACTTAATATAGTGTCTTTGATAGCCTCTCGGAAGACCTGTCGATGACCATTATCTCCTTCGATGTGGGCAACGATAACAATGCCTTCCTCACCTTCTACTGCTTTAACCCAGTTTTCCAGGTCTGGGGCGACATCAAACTTTTCGACACCAGTTCTCTCATCCCCCGCAGGAAATCCTTTGTGGCAAGCGAATATCCGTTCAATTGTGGTTGCACTCTTATTTGGCGGAAAAATTGCAAGGAGATGAATACAGTGGGGGAAAGGAGGAATGATGCAATTGATTTCCATTCCCGGAAGAACAAGAATATCGTTTCGACTTAATGACGCATTTGCTAGCTTACAAGCATAATCGACTTTCATGTGATCAGTGATACAGACGATATCGAATTCTGCGCTGAGTTCGTCGAGAAAGCTCTGAATACCTTGTGCATCACTAAGCCGTTCTTTGCTATTTCGCTCTGTGTCTGCATGAGACCTTAAAGCCCAATCATGGCTATCTATGGAATGAATGTGGAAAGCGGCGGGAACGAAGCGAGCGGTTTTAGAGCGTTGTATTTCTAAATCCTGAACAAATATATCGTGATTACTCATTAGATAGTTAGAATGGACACAATATGTGCCGCTTCCTTGCAGGCTGGATTGTCGGGATGAAAAACCTAAAACAAATTCGCCATAACGAGCATCATTTCCTTTCATTATGGCGAATTATTCGTGTCTTTGGTTTTAGCAACCGGACTTCTTCAGTCGTTGTTTGTACGCTGAGATCATTAAGAAGGCTGAACTTCTGGCCTCGTCGCGTTCTTGTTCGACAGATTTGAGTGTTTCACCAAGTGAATCGCGTTCAACAGTCGCTTCCGTTAACATTGATGTAAGTGAACTGACATATGATTTGATTAAGGTGTTCAGCTGATCTAAATCCTCGCGATGTAACGTCTCTCCCTCATCGCGCCCCCATTCTTTAATGAGCAAATCCGCTGCATCTTGTGGTTCTTTTATTTCAGTAAGATTTGTGTACATCGTTACCTCCCATTTTGGTCTTGCTGGTAAGAGCGAAATTCTCAGCTTATGCTGTAGAAATAACGCTCCAATCTTATACTGACTTCATCACTCAAAAACCGGAATCTATAATAACGGACGTTTTCGAGGTTTGCTAGCATAATGCTAATCATGGGACAAAAGCGGATTTCGGTAGGTCAATGGAGAAAAAAGAAAACAACATAATTGCTACTTATAAAATAGATTGTCACGAAGAAAGTGAGGCCGCCCAAAGCCATCCAACAATACACTTGAATTGGTGGGTCATGATATTAGATTTCAAAGATGCTTTGATCTATAGGAGCAATCCTATTCTGAGCTAAACAAGCCTTAAGTTGCTCGACAGTCAATGCGGGTCTCACGCGATGCAGTACCGCATGACAATTTGGGCAAACAGGAATCAAGTCTTTCACTGGATCGAGGCTATACTCTTGCCTTACTTCTGAGAGTGGAACTACATGATGAACATGAATAAACTCTTTACCGATGGAACCGTAAAATTTCTCGAACTCGAAAGAACATACTGCACACACATAGCCGTGGCGCGCGAGACACTTTGCCCTTGCTTGTGCGTTCCTTTCGTAAATATTTATGGAAACTGTTTTTGACGCCCCCTCAATGTAGTTCTCAGGATTTTCAACTTCTTCTGGAAGCTGAGAAGTTCCACTGCCATCGAAAGCATACCAGTCAGTACCGACTTTCACTAATAACTTTTCGGTCAGTTCAGGACGAAACCCGTCGATTTTTGCTGGGCCAAGACCATTTTGATCTTTGTTAGCGTCAGAATAAATAATCGGAAAGGTTTTCAATTTATATCCTTCCTCTTCAATGAGGCGGATATGTTCTGTGGACTGCTTGTATCCTGCTTTTTTATTGCCAGCGTCGTCTGTCTGCCAACTCTCGCTCAGTATAAGCGAGATGTTGCCGTCGGTTTGTGTATCCCATGCCCCAAAAATGATGAACCTTTCGTGAACGTTTACAAATGACCAGCTCCATGTCCAGTTATCGCAAGTAGCTCCTTGAGCTTTTATAAATGTTTTTCTATTCATCTTGTAACCTTTGAATCACATATTACACACGACCCATTCTTTCCGTTAAAGCAAGAAAAATACTTCCCACACCTCTCTAAAATGCAATGTTCTATTGTATCCTCCGCGATTTTCTACCCACCTGATATATTCAGCTCATAATGTGTTAATTTTTCAG
>JBBRNY010000091.1:0-9884 GCA_038229915.1 Kapaibacterium sp. (SeqCode)
TATTGCCGCCCATACACCGAATTGCATTTGCGACATGTGTAGCAAGTTTCCGATCATCGGAAAAATAAAGAGTGCAATGGAGTTGAGAATAAATACCGTACCAAGCGCTACAGACATTTCTTGCTCGTTTGCATTGAGCACCGGTCCAACCGCCGCAATTGCAGAGCCACCACAGATCGCGGTGCCGCTCGAAATAAGGTGCGATGTTTTCAGATCGATCTTCAGCCACTTTCCTATGGCATAGCCAAGTATGAGTGTGCCGACCACTGTTGCGACCGTGAATAACACTCCCGAACGCCCCGCATCAACCAGCGCGCCGATGTTCATTCCAAACCCCAGCCCAACGACCGAGACTTGCAACAATATTTTTGTAGCACGGCTATTATATTTTTGGTACGGATGCCCGATCGTCAGCGCCACCAAAATACCCAATGCAAGCGCAAGCGGCGGCGAAGCATACGGCGTCATACAAAATAGTAGCGCAAGAACAAACAATACTTCTCGCAAACGAGGATGGATCGCCATTGACATAAATTAAATAGATTTCTACTAAAATACGACGTTGCTGCTATTGCTTTTCATCTTTGAAAATATAAGCATTTTTAAAAGTAAGCCGCACTATCCAATCTACAGTTTTCTTCGGGTTCACTTCGATCTTTTCGATCGTGCCGCCTACCTCCACACTTCTGCCGAGGAACTCATTGGTATTGAGTTTTTTCTTAAATGTAAAAAAACAAAAACACATTACTGCATTGGCTTTTGCATTAGAAGCCGCTATGAAACCTGTTGTAGTATCTGTGTCATAGAGATGTACTTTATTGAAGTCCGGTGTTTCGGTTAGCGAGATCGGAAAACCGGGTAGTACCGCTTGTTGGCCGATATATGGTTCGATGTGTTGTTTCAACTCATCAAAAGTTTCTTGTTTGAGCGAGACCATACCCGAATGTGAAAAAATATCTATATAGACCAGCAACGCCTTTTCAAGAGAACGATCATCCTTAGTAAATGAGAGAAGATATTTCTCAGCTTGAACCGCAGAACTCCGAAAATTTTCCTGACCAACGGTTTTTAGTAAACTATCCCATTGGGTTTTGGGTATTTTTTGTGAAAATGATATTGCGGAGGTTGCAATGATCATACACGTGGTAAGCAATAATATCCGGTTCATTCTTTACACACCTAAATATGCTTTCTTTACTTCTTCGTTTGCTGCAAGCCAAGACGCTTCGCCTTCGAGCACGATCTTGCCTGTTTCGATCACGTAGCCGTGGCTGGCAATGCCAAGTGCCATGTGTGCATTTTGCTCGACAAGAAGCACAGTCATACCAAGATTTTTATTGATCTCGACGATCTTCTGGAAAATTGTTCGTACAAGAATGGGAGCGATGCCGAGTGACGGTTCATCGAGAAGAAGAATTTTTGGTTTGGACATTAATGCTCTGCCAATAGCAAGCATTTGTTGTTCGCCACCCGAGAGTGTGCCCCCTTGTTGGGTATAACGTTCTTTCAATCGCGGAAACATCGAGAACACATATTCCAGATCTTTTGCAATGCCATCAGTATCTTTTCGAAGGTATGCACCCATCTTCAAGTTTTCCATCACCGTGAGATTAGCGAAGATCATTCTGCCTTCTGGTGATTGCGCTATTCCCTTTGCAACGATCTCATGCGGAGCACATTTGGTGAGTTCGTTGCCATCAAATGTGATACTTCCCGATTTTGATTTGAGCAAACCTGATATCGTCCGAAGCAATGTGGTCTTGCCCGCACCGTTGGCACCAATGAGCGTCACGATAGCGTGATCGGGCACCGCAAGCGAAATGCCTGTTAATGCGGTGATCTGTCCATAAGAAACGTGCAGGTCTTTTATCTCAAGCATTCGTCGTAGTTACTATTATTCAGGAGCATTATTCAACAACTTCTCCGAGATACGCTTCGATCACGTGTTTGTTCTCGCTGATCTCTTTCGGTGTGCCTTCGGCGATCTTGACCCCATAGTCAAGCACCATAATTTGTTCGCACACACCCATGACCAAACTCATATCGTGTTCGATCAGCAAGATTGCGATCTTAAATTCATCGCGAAGCTGACGAATGAGCCCCATCAAATTTACTTTTTCGGTCGGGTTCATTCCGGCGGCAGGCTCATCAAGCAATAAGAGCTTGGGCGATGTGGCCAACGCACGAATAATTTCAATGCGGCGCTGATCACCATACGGTAGGCTGATAGCTTGTTCGTCGCGAGTATGCGAAAGATTAAAAAATTCGAGAAGACGGTCGATCTTCACCGCAACATCCTTTTCCTCTTTATAAAATCCACTCATCCTGAGTAGTGAACCTACGATCTTATTATTGGTGCGCGGAGCATACGACACTCGGATATTATCAAAGACCGACATCCCTTTGAAGAGACGAATATTTTGGAATGTGCGAGAGATACCGTATTGATTGATCTCGCTTGGCTTCAAACCATTTATAGATTTGCCTTGAAACTTCACATCACCTTCGGTCGGCGAATAAACACCAGTGATAACATTAAACACGGTAGTTTTTCCGGCACCGTTGGGTCCGATCAGACCGACCAACCCTGTTGGTTCGATCACGGCGTTGAGGTCGCCGACGGCAGTCAAGCCGCCGAAGCGCATCGTTACGTGTTGAAGTTCAAGTCCCGTCATCCTTTGGTGTGCGGTGCTACGAATGGTGGTTTGGTAACGATCGCTGTTGCTTGTTTGCCTTTTCTGATCTCGATCAGCAGGGCTGTTCCTTCTTTCGCAAGTTCGGTCGGCACATATCCCAGTCCGATCGCTTTACCAGTCATCGGCGAAATATTTCCGCTGGTGACAACGCCGATCTGCTCGCCGGAAGCATTTACAATTGGATGTCCGTGACGAGCGATAGCACCTTTTTCATCAATAACAAAACCAATAAGCTTGCGTTTGAGGCCAGCTTCTTTTTGTGCTCGGAGTGCATCGATGGCAATACACGGCTGTGCTTTATTTAATTTCGTTATCCACCCAAGACCTGCTTCGAGTGGTGTGGTTGTCTCGTCGATGTCATTGCCATAGAGGCAGTAGCCTTGTTCCAAGCGGAGCGTATCACGAGCGCCAAGACCGATCGGTTCGATGCCGAATTCTTTGCCAGCTTCGAAGATCGCATCCCAGACTTTGCCGCCGATGGTTTCATCTGCCGAGAAATAGATCTCTATCCCGAGTTCGCCAGTATAACCGGTGCGAGATAAGATCATCTCAACTCCGGCAAGCGTACCTTTGACAAAACTATAATATGGAATATCGAGCAGTTTGACATCGGTCAGCTTTTGGAGAGTGTCTATCGACTTTGCGCCTTGAATAGCCAGCAATGCTGTTTTATCAGAATCATTGCGGAGCGTGACGTTAAAATTCTTTGCTTGCTCGGAAAAATGTGCCCAGTCATTTGGTGTGGTTGAAGCATTCACGACAGCCATATAATGATTTGGCTCGAACATATAAATGATAAGATCATCTATAATACAACCGTTCGGAAGCGGCATTGCATTGTACTGTGCTTTGCCGGGCTCGATGGTCGAGACATCATTGACCGTAATGAACTGCAAGAATGCAAGCGCATCGGGACCGGTGACATCGAACTCGCCCATGTGCGAGACATCGAACACGCCGACTCCGCCTTCGCGCACGACTTTATGCTCGGCAATGATCCCTTTCGGATATTGCACTGGCATTTCAAATCCACCAAACTCTACCATCTTCGCGCCAAAGGCGACGTGCTGCTTATAAAACGGGGTATGCTTCAAACGATATTAGTATTAAAAGACAAAAATACGAAATTAGGGGGTTGGGTGTGGGGAATAGCGGAATCCTGTTAAATACTCAATACGGCGTTTATCCTCTTCGCGCAACAACCAACGTCAGGTCATCTCGCACATTAATCGATGTATGCGCCGCGAGATGTTCTTCGATAGTTTCTTCTATGGAATTGGCGCTCGAGACAAATGTTTTTGCGAGTTCTGCTACGCCATCTGAGCCGAGCATTTTGCCGTTGCTCTTGCCAATGGCTTCGGAAAGACCATCAGTATAAAGTAATAGGTTCGTACCAGGATTGAATTCCGATGTCTGTTCTTCAAATGTTGTATTTGTCATGATACCGAGCGGTAAACCACCAGTCGTGATCTCGGTGATCACGCCATCATCGGAAAATAAGATCGGTCGCGGATGGCCACATACAATCGTAGTGATCGTATTTTTTGATGTATCGGCTATTGCAAAAACCGCGGTAATAAATCGTTCGGCGCTCGTGCTGTCGGTGATGAGTGTGTTCAATGTCGAAACGAGCGATGTTAGTGTTAATACGCCCGATTTTAATTGACTGAGCAATGCGTGCAACGATGCTTGCAAATTTGACATCAAGATCGCCGCGCTAATGCCTTTGCCGACAACATCTGCTATCACTAAGAGTACGCGATGATCATCAAGCGGAAGCAGATCGTAATAATCGCCGCCGACAAGTTCGCTCTGGCGGCTATAGGCCGAGAATGACAATCCTACAACAGATGGCAATTGTTGCGGAAGTAACGATTGCTGTATCTCACGCGCTAATCGTAATTCAGATTCGAGCCGTTCGCGTTCGCGCTCCGACTCAAATAATCGTGCATTCGTGATCGCTATACCTGCAAGAAGTGAGAGGGATTCGAGATAATTTTCTTCTCCGACAAGTTCGGCTTGTGGGACAAGTGATTTGCCAAACCCAAGAAATGCGATGATCTCGTTTTGCTCTGAATCAAAAACTGGGAGTGTCGTTCTTACTCCATCAGGTGGAGAAAATATCCATGTCTCAAGATACTCGAAACCGATCTCTTCGGGAAATGGGAAATGTCTCAGACCCGAATGCGAGACCAATCGGAATTGGCGGTCGCTCCCTTCCGAGCCTTCCACACCCATATACGCAAAACCATCGGTAATGAGGGCTTTGCCCATTATTGTGCGTTGGATGCTCTTGAGGATGCCGATCGTCCCGAGATCCGGAGTGAGCGTCCGGGCGAACTCCAATAGCGAGCGCATCGCAAAGCGCTCACGCCGCAGATCGCGCTCAAGATCGGGCTGAGGGGGGATGATATTCGGACGTTGGTCTATCAATATCAATAATAAGAGCAAGACTAAACGAAATCTCTAAAATGAAAATGCCGCATATAATGCGGCATTTTAATGCTTTGTGAGCGGGAGACGGGACTTGAACCCGCGACATCAACCTTGGCAAGGTTGCACTCTACCAACTGAGCTACTCCCGCATCTCTTCGATGCATTCATTGGATGCGCGGTTATAACACCTCAGTACCACGGCAAGGTTTCCGAAATAATTCATCCTTTTTCATACGACTATTGCCTTCGGCTGGTGTTTATCATCTCTGAGGCGACAACATTATGTATAAACTCACGATTCGAGAACTTATCAATGGACTTTTTACGGTGCCGTTGTTGTCACACTGTACGCATAAATCATTCTATAATCAAACAACCAAATGAACATCTCTGCTAATAAAATGCTACGATCATTTTTATTATTGATCGTCATACTCTTTTCGACAAACACGTTTGCGCAACTTTCTCCATCATCGGTTTCGACACCACTCGAAAGTCAGAAAGCAAGTGTTTCTCAAACGATCGGGATTTCGGATATCACCGTGAGTTATCATCGCCCCGGTGTAAAAGGACGTGTGATCTGGGGCGGACTTGTACCGTATGATGGCGGCAAACCTTTCCCGTGGCGCGGTGGTGCTAATCAAAACACGACGATCACCTTTCAAAATGATGTTACTATCGAAGGCAAAGCGCTTGCCGCGGGGACATACGGATTGCATATCATTCCATCCGCAACCGAATGGATATTTATTTTCTCGAAAAATTCTACTTCGTGGGGAAGTTTTTCTTATCGCGAAAGTGAAGACGCGCTTCGTGTAACCGTCAAACCATCGCCATGCGAATTCACCGAATACCTCACGTACGAGTTTAATGAAGTGCATCCCGAAGATGTGAAACTCGAACTCCGTTGGGAGAAGATCAAAGCCGCAGTAAAGATCGGGGTTGATGTCAAGAAATTCGTGGTCGAGAATGCACGTCGTCAGCTTCGCGATTGGTATGGCTTCACCGCCGATGGATTTAACTCTGCGGCGATGTTTTGTCTTGATAATAATACCAATCTTGAAGAAGGATTGACTTGGGCAAATCGAGCTGTCGGCGCCGAACCTAATTTTAATAATCTCGATACCAAAGCACAATTGCTTGCAAAACTTGGTCGCAAACAAGAAGCAGAAGAGGCATCGAAAGCGGCATACGAAAAAGCAAGTGTGCCCGATCTCTATGCCTACGGCAAGCAACTCTTGACAGAAAAAAAGACAACCGAAGCAATGGCAGTCTTTGAAGCAAATTACAAAAAAGCGCCGAACGACTGGATGAGCTGCGCCGGAATGGCACGTGGCTACCAAGCAACAGGCGATAAAACAAAAGCCATATCAAATATGAACAAAGCGATAGAGCTTGCACCCGAAGATGTCAAACCTCGTCTGGCGGCATTGCTCAAAGAGTGGTATTCATAATTTTCCCTCTCATTCTTGAGTCGCTTCAGCGACGGCAACAGATTAGCCCACCATTTCAATGGTGGGCGATCTCGATAGAGACTATGAGATCGCCCGGAATGGTGTCTTCACTATTAATTCTTTTCCGATACTACATTCATTACATCTTCCTACCGAGCAATATGTTCGGAACAGATGCAATGCTCCTTGCTCTTCGGCGGTGGTCTTGATCGGTTCGCCTTCTAAGAGTTCTTGCTCGATGGTTCGGCAATAGGCTGCGCTTGATGCTGATGGTGTTTCGAGCCATTGTTTACGCAATGTTTTTTCTGAGATCAGCGAGACCGTATCGGTTGCCCGAAGTTTCAGCATTGCCAGACGCGCAGGAAGTAGCACATTTATTTCTATAGCCGCACGGCGTTCATCACCAAGTAATGAATGCGATTCTTTCAATTCACTTTTGAACGATGTTCTCGTAAGCCACCAATTTTCTTCGTGATTAAAATTAATTTCTTCAAGAACCGAAAAATCTGTTCTTGAAAAATACCTCCGAGCGAGCGAAGCTGCAAGGGCGACACGGCGATAAGGTGTGTTGGTCGGGCGAATACGAAAGAAAGCCCAATCTCCTTTTGCAAGCACATCCGGAATCGGATAACTTACTTGCAATGCTTGCCATTTTGCATTGAGGTCGAGCAAATATTCATTTACTTCTTTTGCGTAGATCGCTTGTGGTGCTTCGAGCAAGCCCGAGACACCAAAGAACAATGCTTCAAATATATTACAAAGCTCTGCGGTGGGTTCTTTCTCTCGAATGCTTTGCAATAGTGTTCTCGGCAGAAGTTTTGCTAGATCAGCCATCGGTTTACGATTTTCGCTAAAGCCAAGTGCATCGAGAACACGCTCATAGACTTGGTCGAGCAGTTCTTCTTTTGTAGTGCTTTCCGAATTAGAATATCTCGCCACCAACTCATCTAATCGAAGCTCTGCCATCGAAGCAAGTACCGATCGTTTGCGTTTCATTGAGGCGGCAAGGTTATGCGGGAAGCATGGCAGTTCAGGCAACCGCGCGTATCGTTCTTCGAAGAGTGCTTTCCAAAATGCTCGTTCATCGAATGCAAGATTATTACGAAGAGTAAGTGTAGGAATGCGCGGATCGACATCCCCGTCATCATCCATCACGACGTGTAAAATTACTGATGCGTAGTTGGTGTCGTCGGTGTGACCGTGTTTTGTCCAATCGGTGCTTGTCCGGTGAAGTTCGATGTCGCCTTTGAGCACAAGCCCATCTAAAATTATTTCTGCGCCGAGAAAATCGGGTCCGCCGCGGTGATCGTTGTACGTGCCGGAGTTACGAATCTGTATTTCACTGCCATCAACTAATGTTACGATTGGCGTTAAATATCGCTCGTGCGATCTCCAGAGCGTGTGCATTAACGATTCTGCAAGTTGCGGCTTTTTCATTGCATAAGAAAAAGTAGTCAGACACTTTTTTTACATCAGTGATCGCATTTCTTCGACGATCTTCATTGCCGTATTTCTTGCGGCTTCTTTGTAATCACTTCCTGTCGAAGCATACGAAATACCACGGCTCACATTGATGAGCGCAATGCCCGCTCCGTTTGCTTTCATCACATCGGCAAGCGAGCCGCCTTGCGCACCAACACCCGGGACTAAGAACGGTAACTCCGGTGCACGTTCGCGAAGTGCTTCAAGCTCGGAAGGTTTTGTTGCGCCTACAACTAAGCCACAATTTTTTGAGATCGCATTCCAACTATTGACCGTATCGGTCACGTGCTCGTAAAGTTTTTTTCCGGAAGCGAGATCGAGATACTGAAAATCGCGCGCACCGGGATTCGACGTCAAGCCGAGAAAAAATGCACCTTTGCTCGGGTCTTTTAAAAATGTCTCGACCGAATCAAAACCCATATATGGGCTGAGTGTTACGCAATCAAACGGCATTGCTTGTTGATAGGCGATGGCGTATTGATCGCTCGTCGAACCTATATCACCGCGTTTGACATCGGCAATTGAAAAAATATGTTTCGGAATATGTTCGAGCGTTGCAAGTGCCGTGTCCAAGCCCTTCGCGCCGTTTGCTTCGTAATATGCAAGATTGAGTTTGTATGAGCACGCAAGATCGGCAGTTGCATCAATGATGATCTTGTTAAATGCGAGCACAGGGTCGCGCTCGGCTTTGAGCGCATCCGGTATTTTTTTGGAATCGGTATCGAGACCAACACACAATAACGACTTGTTGGTTTGCTGTGCGGAGACAATCTTCTCTACGAAGGTCATTGTTTTTAAAATTGATGAATTGAATTGATGAACTGTGTTGGGAACAAATAAAATACTAATCGCGTGTCAGAAGTGCCGCGCCGATCACTCCGGCTTTTGTCCCGAGCTTCGCTGGGCGAATCTCGACGGACGAGCGCATTTGTTCGAGCACATTCTCGCGAAGTGCTGTTCGTGCGGGTTCGAGAAGAAGATCACCGGCTTGCGCAACACCACCTGCAACGAGAAATAATCGAATATCCAGCAGATTTGCCACTGTTGCCATTGCGCAACCTAAATATCTTCCGGCATCGGCAAGCGTTTCGATCGCAAATTTGTCGCCTTCTTGCGCGGCTTCGGTAATATCTTTTGGTTCGAGGATCTTTGCGGCAATAAATTTTCTCAGCGTCGAAGGTTGTTTCGATTTCGAAAGCGCATCAAGCGTACGCTCCGAAAGAAACCGCTGGCCGATATAGGCTTCGAGACATCCGCGAACTCCGCTCGGAGAATTCACTCCGTTGAGATCAACGATCACGTGCCCGAACTCCCCTGCTCCACCAAAAGCACCGCGATAAATCTCGCCATTACTCACGAGCGCACCGCCGACACCTGTGCCAAGAGTGGCGAGCAAAAAGAATTTCTCGTTCTTTGCCGAGCCAAAGTGCATTTCAGCTGCAGCCGCACACTTCGCATCGTTATCCATCCTGACAAGATCGACGATCGGCATTTTTGTGGCGATCATCTCGGCAAGCGGTTCTTCTTTCCAGAGAGTAAAATTTGGGGGATACTGTACGATGGTTCGTTCAGCATTCATCGCGCCGGGCACACCAAGACCGATCCGAGAAAGATCGGGATACTGGTGAATAAGCACATTAATATTTTTTACGACAAGAGATGCAATGTCGTTTGCGCTGACGTTGGGCGTGGTGCAGGAAGTCTCTTTCAGGACTTTTCCTTTTTCGAGATCAACAACTGCAAATTTAATGGAAGTACCGCCGATATCAACACCGATCGCCAGGTTAGGAGCCTCGCTCATCGTTGCGCCTCCCGA
>JBBRNY010000092.1:0-9805 GCA_038229915.1 Kapaibacterium sp. (SeqCode)
CTCGGATGGTTGGGTATGCGCTGGGGGCTGTGCCCGAAGATATGGGCATTCACCCGCACCGAGTCATCAATAGAATAGGAGCTTTAAGTGCCGCACATAAATTCGGCGGCTATAAACGAATGCGTTACTTGCTCGAACGTGAAGGCGTAACCTTCAAAGGTGAGCGGGTGGATATGGAACAGCATTTTTGGAAACCGAGATAACGACAAAACTGGAGATGATGAGAAGTTTTATCAAACACGATAGAAGCTTCCATTAATTTATAGGAGCGAAGTTCTCATAACTAATGTTACCTCTGCTTCTTAGAACCTAAATAATAGCAAGAATGGCAACGAACGTTGTAATGCCCAAGATGGGCGAGAGTATAACTGAAGGCACGATCTTACGCTGGCTCAAACAAGTTGGCGACGCTGTCAAAAAAGACGAACCGATCTTGGAGATCTCGACCGATAAGGTCGATACCGAAGTACCTGCACCGAGTGCAGGCGTCTTGTTGCAACAACTTGTGCAAGAAAAACAGACTGTTGCAGTTGGTACTCCGATAGCGGTGCTTGGCGAAGCAGGGGAAAAGGCTTCCGTGGCTCCTGTTGCCGCTCCTGCGCCTAAAGAACAACCAGTTGCGGCACCGACTAAAGTCAGTGCTACCAGTGCTCCTGTTGCGACAACACCGCAAGCATCAAGTGCTAATGAGCAAGCTGTTGTGATGCCGAAGATGGGTGAGAGTATAACCGAGGGGACGATCTTGCGTTGGCTTAAAAAGCCGGGCGATACTGTAAAGAAAGATGAGTCGATCTTAGAGATCTCGACAGATAAAGTGGATACCGAAGTCCCGTCGCCTATTGCAGGAACGTTGACTAAAATTCTGGCTGAAGAAAAACAAGTTGTTGCTGTTGGCACGACCATCGCTTATATCAGCGGTCAAGGTGCGGTCGTTTCTGCGGTTCCAACTGTTGCTGCTCCTACAGCGGCTCCGACTGAAGTCGGAGCTACTCCGGCGCAAGCTAACATAGCTACCAACACGGCTCCTGTTCCTTCACATAGCGAGTCAGGGAAGTTTTATTCTCCTCTTGTTCGTTCGATCGCTAAACAAGAAAATGTTTCGGTAAATGAACTTGATGCTATCTCGGGATCAGGTCTGGGCGGACGAGTGAATAAGAATGATATTCTTGGGTATCTCTCAAATAGAGGTTCGGCCCCGTCTTTAGCACCAAGAACAGCTTCTACAATTACTGTAAAGTCTGCACCAACCCCTTCGGGACCAGCGGTTGTGTTCCAGACTGATATGACTATTCCGATGGATAATATCCGTCAGCGCATTGCCGAAAATATGGTGCGCTCAGTACATACCAGCGCCCATGTTACGAGTGTGAGCGAGGTTGATGTTACGGCAATCGTGAGATTCCGTGAGAAATTTAAGGATGAGTTCAAACGCCGTGAGGGTGTGAACTTGACCTACACGCCGATCTTTATCGAAGCGATGATCCGTGCGATCAAAGATTTTCCGTTCATCAATTCTTCTATTGATGGTACGAATCTACTCGTTAAAAAAGACATTAATTTTGGTGTTGCTGTGAGCTTGCCTCCAGCCGAAGGCTCGCTGTTGCCGCCGGCACTCATTGTTCCTGTGATCAAAAAAGCACAAAGCCTCAATTATGCCGGCATCGCTCATGCGGTAAGCGAACTTGCCACAAAAGCTCGGACCAAGAAGCTGACCCTTGATGATATTTCAGGTGGTACGTTCACCTTGACCAATCCGGGTATGTTTGGCAATCTTTTCGGAACCCCGATCATTGCGCAACCACAAGTTGCCATTATGACTACCGGAGCAGTTGTCAAGAGGGCAGTTGTCAAGACCGATGCAAGTGGCGATGATTATATCGCTATCCGCTCAATGATGTATCTTGGGCTTTCGTATGACCACAGGATCGTTGATGGTCAGTACGGGGTTCAATATACCGAACGTGTAAAGTATTATCTCGAGAATTTCGCAATGGATTCGTTGTAACCCTGTTATATTGGATTGTGTCGTTTTTCGCTAAAACGGGCAAAATTGGGCGTATCTTTGTAATTCTCTTAGCGTGCTACTTTTATAGTAGAAACGTGTTATCATAAATAACTACCGTTTTTGTTGTGTCATCAGAAAGCGTATTCTAAAATGATGAAGATGTATTCAAACCGAGCATTTTATGCACTTGCAGCCATTTTGCTGCTCTCTCTTGGCTCTATTGTCAGTGGCTGTAAAGACACTGCGCCCGACCCGGGATATGTCGATTTTGCTTCTGCAAGAGTGATGTACTTCGGTAAGTGCACGCCAATGCAAATATTTTATTACCCGGTCGGATCAAAGGATACCATACTGTTGACACCCACTCCTTTAACATTCGGGGTATCAACGCCTTATGTTACCAATTTCCCAACTGGACGCGGAGCCGGACAAACATACCATTTTATCGCAAAACAAGCTGGCACTCAGAATGTGTTTGCTGAGACCGATATTACTATGAAGCCGGGTGACAAACAAAGTTGGATCGTTTTTGATAAAGGTGCGTCGGCTACTTATCCTCACAAAGTCATTTCGGATAATGCACCAGCGGGGACATCCAATCAAAATGCCTACTTCCGTTTCCTAAACTCTTCTGAAGACAATCCAAGTTTAATGATTCGCGTTGGTGACCCAATAAATGGCAGTATCTTGGCTGATGTTACACCATACAAAGAACTTAGCCCATATACACCAATACCTACAAGTCCTGATACCACCGTTACTTTTTTTATTACTGACCCGAGTGGTACTATCTTAGGACGCCTTGCAGGTGTTTCTCTCTCTGGGGGCTCATTCCATACCATCAGTTGGGGCGGGCAGTCCGACTCCTGCCGCCAAGTTGATGAAATCAGCGGTAATCGCGTTCTTGATGATAGCATTCGCGTTCATCTTTATGATGATAATGACGCCGGCAATGACCAATTGCCTGTGCCACTGACTTTCCGCTATAATATTATTAATGCACTCATTCCACCGTCATTCCCGAATGCTAATCTAATAGATTATCGTTCAACGGGATTAGCACTTATTATTAATAATAACACCTCTTATGACTATAGTGGTCTACAACCATTTACGACCGCTCCTTCGGCACACAGCATAACCGCAGACGGGGTTTTAGAAGTATTCCCGAGAGCTATTCCGTTAACCGGTGTAGTATATGTGAAAGCTGTAAGTCCGCTCGGCACTGGCCCAAGCGTTGCTGATCCAATTCTTTTCAGGTTTTACGCAGGACCAACAAGCCAGATCAAGAGTGATCAGATGATGTCAGTTGTGATATTTGACTCAGTGCAGGATTTCAAGAAAGAGTTGACGCTTGCACCTCCGTATGATTCATCAAAGGGCGTGCTAACGATCCCCATACCTGATCAATCAATTAAAGGCAAAGCTATTGTCGTTGTTGGTGATATGATGGCAGGACCTTACAAGACTGTTGTGCCAAAACCAGAATTCTATATAAATGGTGGTGCAATTAGTACGAAAATAAAGAAAGTAAAAGATTATGACGTAACGACAGTCGTTGATGCTGGCTCGAGTGTCACTGTTAAAGCTGTTCTTACTGCCGGTTCGAATATTGTAACCGTTAACTCTACACCCTTTAATGCAGTTGATGGTGCAATTTATGAAGTCTTTCTCGTCGGTCGTTTTAATGACCCTCGACCAGAATTCCAACCGAAATTTATTGTCATCAGGACAAACCCAATTAAATAGTCTTTCGAGGGTAAGTAGTTTTAGGAAACCGGAGTCATTAAGACTCCGGTTTTTTTTGAATGAATGAAAAAAAAACTTCATCCAAATATTATTTGGCTAGCGATCGCAAGTTTATTCAATGATATAAGTGGTGAGATCATTACTCGTGCTTTGCCATTGTTTCTTGCCGGTACTCTCGGCATCAGTACGACGCTCATCGGAGTTATCGAAGGTATTGCTGATGCGACATCATCACTGTTAAAGATCGTCTCCGGAAAGTTGAGTGATAGGTATAAGACCAGAAAGACTCCCACACTTATTGGTTACTCACTGACAGCCGTTGCAAGACCGTTGTTATTGCTCACGACATCGTGGGTTATTCCATTAGTTAGCCGATTTTTTGATCGAGCCGGAAAAGGGATCAGAACTGCTCCACGCGATGCTTTGGTTTCTGATTCAGTTGTCGCAGAAGATAGGAACAGAGCCTTTGGCATTCAGCGTACCTTCGACCCTCTGGGTGCAGTCATAGGAGCTTTAATTGCAGCATTTGCGGCTAAAGTATTTGCAGAAGGTGCTTCGAATACGATATCGACTCATACATTTACTGTATTAATATACATTGCAGCTATCCCATCGTTTATCTCTGTGATCTTGATCGCGATCTTTGTCAAGAATATTCTTGCTGAGGTTCCTGTGAAATCTGAAGGGAATGTACCCCAGAAATTTAAATTTCGATCGACGTTTAAAAAATATCTTGCAGTGTTGTTTGTGTTTTCTCTTGGAATGTCAAGTGATGCTTTTCTCTTACTGAGGTCTTTCCAGGCAGGGATAACTCCATCAGAGATATTTGTATTGGTGGCGTTCTTCAATTTGGTGACGACACTATCGGCTTATCCTGCGGGGATGTTAGCAGATCGATTTGGCAAGAAGCAGATTATTGTCTTTGGTTGGCTTTTTTATATGGCAGTCTATATCGGTTTTGCCATTACCGATTCGCCCTTTATTATTTCAATATTGTTTGTCGCCTATGGTCTTTACTACGGTTTGACCGAAGGAACAGAAAAAGCGTTAGTTGCTGATCTGGTGCCTTCATATATGCGTGGAGCAGCTTACGGTTGGTTTAATGCAATTATAGGCATCAGTACTTTACCGGCGAGTATTGGATTTGGATATTTATGGCAGGAGTTTGGACCGCAGGCAGCATTTGGCTTTGGGGCGGGGTGTGCGATGATAGCAGCAATTCTTATGATACTCTTTCTTGACGGGAAGAAATTGGCGATCTCAGAAGAGTAAAAAAGCACTGACGGTATCTCGTGATAAGCCGAACAGTGCTGCTTTTACAATAACGCCCACCTGTGTGGCGTCTTTACAATTTTTAGTAGGATATTACATCATCGACTTGCGGCTACTTGTCGGATAGACTCGATAGACTATCTTACGAATGGTATCGAACTGCAAATAGGGATACATTGCCATTAATGCTTTGATGGCTTCACCGGTCCGCATTTCACCATCGGCTTTGAGCTTCAAGAACATCTGCCGGATAATATAGTCGCGGAGGGACTTCTCATTGAGTAAGTCGTTCGAGCGAAGCATTGAGTAGATCTCATCGCTCACAAGAGCGGCAAGGGGATTGGCAACACCGTCTTTGAATTCATTACGCAACTCGCCGAGCTGGGAAAGCGTACCGAAGGAGTTAATTGTCGCTTCTTGCGAAGGAGCCGAACCGAAGGTTGATCTGATTTCCATAGTCGTAGTTCTTCTTTGATTGATGATTGACGTCTCGTAGCGTAAGTCCGAACTCGCAAATAGCGAGTAACAGTTACCTCCAGCACTTTGCATGGCGGTAGAGGGGGCTTAGTTGTTCGAACGAATAAACAGTATCAAAGAAAAGTATGACTATAAATGTAGTTAGTTAACACGAAAAACATCTTTGCAGATCGCGAACGCAATCTCGCATATATATAAGTACCCTAAAGGGGTCGTTTTGTTACAAATTATTTTAGGTCACAATTCCTTGCCCTAAATAAAAACGATAAAAAAATGACGTTAGTAAAAGCCATTAACTTGTTAATTATCAACTTATTGGCTGATAAATTTTTGGGTAACAGTGCTGCCGTTGGCTGTGAGAACAAGCCAGTAAATACCTGAAATATCGGGGCTTGTAATTGTTGAACTGTGCGTCCCCGCTTCAAGATACTCATTGAGAAGTGTTTTGATCTCCTTACCAAGTGCATCAAAAAGCTTCATGGAAACTTGCCCTGAGCGTGGGTTTGTGAACGCAACGCTAAACTGACCACTATTTCGAACCGGGTTCGGGCTGACCGATAAGATCTTCTGCTCGTTGGTTGAGGTCATCTTTGGGACATCCGCTTGAATTATCGACGGAAGGTCACTCACATTCAGTTTATACATACCATGACCATAAGTGGTTGCGAGTAGATAGCTGGTCGTACTACCTCGTACACGAAGTTTAGTGACCTGTGTCAGAGGCATACCATCTCTAAGAGCAAACCACGTTACTCCATTATCAGTTGAACCAAGGACACCGAATGTATGCCCGATAAACAAATTGCCATTAGGAGCACGGGTAATGCAAGAAGCGTCAATATTTGGCATATTTGTAGCCGGGGTTTCCCACGTTGTGCCATAATCGGTTGAACGAGCAAAATGGGATGAACCGAACCCTGCAACAGCAGCCCAAACTATGCCGGCATTCCCTGGATCACTCGTAAAATCTGCAACGGTACCGATACTTTTTGTGGATTTTTTCCATATAACTCCCAGATCTTTTGTTACATACGTGCCACTGCCCGCACCAACATACACCACACTTGGGTCCGCGGCAGGCACATGAACCGATTGAGGGCTTGACCCAAGGGTTGAACTTTTTGTGATCGCTCTCACCGATCCCGCGCCATCATCAGTATAGTAAACGTTTGTTAATCCACACATTGCAACGATCGCCGCATCAGATTCGCAGACATCATAGGTCATATAGAAGGGAGCACCCTCATTATAAAGTCCGCCATTTGGCAAGATATTATTTGGGCTGGTAGAGTGAGGTCCGATATTCCAGCTTTCACCTCCATCCGGAGATTTTTGAAGTGAGGCATTAATATAGGTCGAGTACACTGTTAAGCCATCAGTTTGCGAGACAAAGCATCTGCCGCCATCACCGCCAAGCTTTTGTCTGAAGAGTTTTGAAGTTGAGACCGTTGTTGCTTTATTGACGCCATTATCTTGTGCGCCGCCTACAACGTAGGTAAAATCTGGGTCGGCATCGCCGCCTACAAACAGCATCGTTGAAAGTGACGTATTCCTGTTTGCGATCCAATTTTTTGCATTATCACTGCTCAGGAAAAGACCTCCATCACTAAGACACCACAGTCCGCTGGTTCCATATTGTAAAACATGTATATCAGCATGAGTATAGTCAGCTCTGCCGGCAGTTACTCTCCAATCAGTTGCCTGTGTAAAGGAGAGCCCACCATTTGTAGAACGGTAAATATCAAGGCCACCAACAGAAACGTAATCCGGATTATATGGGCTTACTGCACAAGCATTATCATAAAATGCCTGCTGACCAAGATAGTTTTCGGCGCTCCAAAGGAGATTCCAAGTAGAACCTGAATCGTCGGAGCGAGCAACCCCTACGGAGCCGCCGGTAGAATTACTCCCTATACTTGCAAAGATCCGAGATGAATTTTTTGCTGAAATAGCAAGGGTGATCGTTGATTTTGAACCAATATTCGCAGCGAGATCACCTGACCAAGTCGTGCCTCCATCAGTCGAGCGTTTGATAACTCCACCGCCGACATAAAGCCTTGAGGGATCGTTTGGGTCGATCACAAGATGCGTCGTTGTGCCGGTGCTGGTAATCGTTTTCCAAGTAGTGCCGCCATCAATACTTTTTCTCAGATCAGAACCGGTCGTTATATAAACGGTTGTCGGTGTAACCGGATCAAGTACTACTTGGTAGATTCTTGTGCTTACTTTCGCAGAAGTTGCAACTCGTGTCCAATTCAAACCGCCATCGTAAGATTTATAGAGTCCGTCGCCTGTTCTGTCATAAAGATCACCTGTTCCTGCGTAGATAATATTCCCATCGGTGTAATCAACGGCGATGCCTCCCATTGCATAGGAAGAAAAACTCCCCGAAACATTGACCCAATTATTCCCTAGATCAGTTGATTTCCAGACCCCACCACCTGAAGTAGCAAGATAACAGGTAGAAGGATGCTGTTTATCAAAAGCAATACCTGTCGGGCGACCACTCACATAGCCGTCCTGAGAACCACCTACTTGCTCCCAAGCAGGCGTTGATTGCGTCAAAAATGTTTTTGGGCGATGCATTGAGGTGAATTCTTTATATGCCCGAGCACGTGCTTCCACGATATTCGTGTCTGGTCCTCGGCGCTCCATCATTTCCCAATATTTAATACGTTCTTGGGTCAGTTGATTATTCCCCCAATCAGGATCAACAAAATTAACTTTTTCCTGTGCAAAAACAGGATAAAATCCCGAGCCTACCAGCAATATGACCGCTATAAGCAATACACTATTTTTCATTTTTCCTATTACCATATAAGAAGTAGTGAACAGAGGTGCCCAAAGAAGGGTTTTTGATGTTCTATACATCAATAACACTTAAATAGCACGAATGTCTCAACCCATCGGAAATCCGATCGACCGCACTTCCGCACTTTATAGCGGACAGTTCGAGCATCACACGAACGAACTTCGCAAATTTGCTGATATTGCTATTCGCACCAAACTTGGTGGCGGGAAAGCTAATATCGCGAAGCAACATGCAAAAGGTAAACTAACGGCTCGTGAACGCATCGAACTCTTGATCGATAAAAACACCGTTTTTGAAGAGATCGGGCTTTTCGCCGCAGATGGTATGTACCTCGAAGAAGGCGGCGCACCATCGGCGGGAGTGGTTGCCGGGATAGGTCGAGTATCCGGCAAGCTTTGTGTTATCGTTGCTAATGATGCTACGGTTAAAGCCGGTGCATGGTTTCCGATGTCGGGCAAAAAGAATTTACGTGCTCAGGAGATCTCCATAGAAAATAGGCTGCCGATCATCTATCTTGTTGATAGTGCCGGGGTATATCTGCCGATGCAAGACGAGATCTTTCCTGACAAAGAACATTTCGGACGCATCTTCCGCAATAATGCGGTAATGAGTGGAATGGGCATTATTCAGATCGCCGCAATTATGGGACCTTGCGTAGCAGGCGGCGCATATCTACCGATTATGTCGGACCAAGCATTGATAGTCGAAGGTACCGGCCACGTTTTCCTCGCGGGTAGTGCTCTTGTCGAAGCTGCGATCGGCGAGAAGATCGACAATGAAAGTCTCGGTGGTGCGAGAGTGCAGTGCGAAATATCCGGAGTGACCGATTACAAAATGCCGAATGATACGGTCTGTCTCGAGACGGTACGCTCGATCGTTTCAAAATTTGGTGAGAAGTTGAAAGCCGGGTTTGATCGTATCGCACCCGTCGAACCAAAATTTCCGGCAGATGATATTCTGGCGATCTTACCGACAGTAACGAACAAACCTTACGACACCCACGAGTTGATAGCCCGACTTGTTGATAATTCTGAGATCGATGAATACAAAGCTGATTATGGCAAAACGATCGTCACTGCGTATGCTCGTATTGATGGCTGGGCAGTTGGTATTGTTGCCAATCAACGTAAAGTTGTAAAAAATGCAAAAGGGGAGATGCAAGTCGGGGGTGTGATCTATTCAGACTCTGCTGATAAAGCAGCGCGCTTTATTATGAATTGCAATCAGCAAATGATACCGTTAGTATTCTTGCAAGACGTGGCTGGGTTTATGGTTGGTTCGCGAAGCGAGCACGGTGGTATTATAAAAGATGGTGCAAAAATGGTGAATGCTGTTGCCAATTCAGTTGTGCCGAAATTTACATTTATGATCGGGAATTCTTACGGTGCCGGAAATTATGCGATGTGTGGCAAGGCATACGATCCGCGATTGATCTTTAGTTGGCCCAATGCACAGCTCGCAGTGATGGGCGGTGCACAAGCATCAAAGAC
>JBBRNY010000093.1:0-9803 GCA_038229915.1 Kapaibacterium sp. (SeqCode)
AATATCGGCCCGACAAATACTGCCGGTTGTACCAAAACCTTAGCGATCTCACCAAAAGATGGCAATACGATCTATGCCGGTGCCGCAGGCGGAGGGGTCTGGAAAACAACCAACGGCGGAACTGCTTGGACGGCATTAACCGATAATGTTATCCCAGATCTTGCCGTCTCTTCGATCGCGATCGACCCATCAAATGTCAGTAATGTTTATGTTGGCACCGGAGACCCCGCAGTTTCCGTCGATGCTCTTCCTGGGTCAGGATTATATAAATCAACAAATGCCGGTGGATCATGGACGCGTATCGCAACGACCACATTTACTAAAACGGTGAACAAAGTGCTCGTTCATCCGACAAATACAAACATTGTTTATGCTTGTAATAACGACGGGTCGAATCGTGGTTTATTCCGCTCGACCAATGCGGGTACCAGTTTTACAAGAGTCTATCCTGCGACTGGAAATGCAGCTGCGGTAGTTTGGGATGTCGTGACGGCACAATCGATCGCCGGGAAATTAGTTATGTATTTAGTCGAAGGAAACACCCCGGGTGGGGCTTCTAATGAATGCGGCATTTATAAATCGATAGACGATGGCGCAACCTGGGTAAAGATCACCACAGCAGGCTTACCAAATGGCAGTTCGTTCGGAAAATCAGCACTTGCGATTCCTGCAAGTGATCTGACAAAAGTCTATTGCTTTGTTTCGACTCCAGGTGGAGATCTCTTAGGTCTCTATCGCTCGACCAATTCAGGTGTGTTGTTTTCTTCGGTCGCAGGGGTACCATCAACCGTACTGAATGTCGGCTCTGGTGCACAAGGTTGGTATGACCTTTATCTGGGAGTTGCTCCGGGTACTTCACCAAACGATACTCTTTATATTGGTGGAGTCGAAGCCTATCGCTCATTTAATGGTGGAAATACCTGGACGTCATATAGTGATTACAATACTCATTATCAAGTTCATGTCGATCATCAATGTATTGCTATCGATCCGACAAACTCGCGTCGTGTTTGGATCGGGAATGATGGCGGTGTCTATCGCTCGACAAATTCCGGACAAAATTGGAGTTATCTCTCAAACTCAATGATGACAATGCGCGCATATCACATTGGGCTCGATAATCTTGACTTCAAAAAAACCTATTCAGGATTTCAAGATCAAGGATTTTATAAAACGGTCTCTGGCCAATCACCGACCACAGTTTTTGGTGGTGATGGTTTCCAGCCGATCGTCGATCCATCAAACTCGAATATCTTTTATACCGAAGGTCCGTTCGGTACATTATATAAAACCAGTGATGGCGGAAATAATTTTAGCAATATCACTGGGTCAAGTTTTGAATCGGGTGCTGATTGGGATGTCCCATTTGCAATGGCTCCGAAAAACAATCAAACATTATTTACTGGTCGAACGGTATTATGGAAATCGAATAACAGCGGTTCAAGTTGGAGCTCGGTTTCTCCGTCGTTCAACGGGTACATCCAATCAGTAGGGCTTTCTCCTTCGAACTCGAACACTTGGTGGATCGGGCTTAACGGAGGCAAAGTAAAATTAACGGTCGATGGTGGCACGAATTGGAATGATAAATCCACTGGTATTCCGGGAATTACCGTCCGCTCGATCGTCTGTAACCCAACAGATGCCAATGTTGCGCTGATCGCGCTTGCAGCATCTTCTACGAACCAAGCACGAGTGATGCGCACGACCAATGCGGGCACAAGCTGGACAAATGTTTCCGGCACAACTGGCGGTCTGTTGCCTGGTGTCCCTGTAAATTGTATTGCGCTTGACTCGGTCAGCCCAAGCAGTGTTTGGTATGCCGCTACTGATAATGGTATTTATTATACATTGAATGCGGGACAAAAATGGTCTATTGCAGGATCGGGTCTTGGCTTAGCATCGTGTCAGGACGTGCAAGTTCATTCAAATAAAATTACCATCCGAGTAGGCACTCACGGACGCAGTATTTGGGAAGCGAATGTGAATATTCTTCCTGTCGAGCTGACAGGTCTTACCGCAAGTAAGACTTCGAACGGCACACAACTTATTTGGCGCACCGACAGCGAACGCGGCAACTCAGGTTTCTGGGTACAGAGAAGTTACAATTACCAACAGTTTGTCGATGTGATGTTTGTCACCGGCTCAGGCACCACAAACACTGAGCATGATTATAGCTATCTCGATACGATGATGAGTTCGGGTCGTTATACCTATCGCCTAAAGCAAGTTGATCTCGATGGTTCTGAACATCTGTCAAATACCGTGGACGTTGCCTATGGTAGTTCAGCGAAATTGCATCTCGATCAAAATTTCCCAAATCCATTCTTGTTGAGTTCTTCGATCGGAAGCACACGAATTCATTTCGAACTTCCCGATAACGACATCGTCACGATCAAGTTATACTCAACCGAAGGTGCGCTTATCAATACCTTGCTCGATCATAGCGAGCAAAGCGGTGGCGAACAAGATGTATTTTGGAATGGCACTGACGCTTCAGGCATCCCAGTTGCCAGCGGCGTATATTTTTACACGCTTGAAACAGCCAGCGGCTCGAGACTGACCAACAAGTTGATCTTCATTACGAAATAAACGAAAGATCACAGTTTTACGAGAACGAAGCCGCTTCTGAATAAGAAGCGGCTTTTTTATTTCGTAGGTCATTGGAAGAATCTGAACTCTCTGAGTCCCGAAAGCGTATAGAATACTACTCTTATGAGCAGCAAACGCGAACATCTTTCAGTCGCCTCGATGATGAAGCAGCGCTATATGGCTATTGCCAAAGGCGTCGCTACGCGTTCAGCATTTAATGCTATCATTGGTTTGCTGATCTTTGTCGTCATTCTCATTATAGATCTGCTATCATATTCCCTGAAAATGATGCAGGGGATGACCCTTGATGTTGTGAGAACTGCCCTCCAGATCATCACGATCTATTTTTGGTCGAGAGCCCTGAGCCCGTTTATTGTTCGCTACCGCGATCTTTCGAGACGTGTTGGCAAACCCGAAGCAGGCTTGATCCCGGTCCGAACCTTGCGGTGGTTTGTCATTGCTCTTGCTGTCGGAGAGTTGTTTGCTTTCCTTCCCGATCTATTCCTCCCTCGTCTGAATGCTACGTTTGAACCACTGGTGCCCAATGCGGTCATCAGCATCAATATTATGGGGATCCTGTGGCTCACAGGGTTTGCAGCTATTTTGGTCGGCTTCTCAAAATTTTTATTTATTTGGCAAAAAACACGCGACTTGCGCCGCCGTCTTATTTTTTGGTTCATACCAATTGGGCTCTTCAGCCTTGTTGATTACCTTACAAATACTAAAAGCATCTCCAATGATACGCCGATACAAATTACATTGATCGGTTTGCGGTTTCTTGTCATTTTTTCAACGCTCTTTTTATGGTTCCGAATCGACTGGATGCCGCACGTCTCTCGAAAAGACAAAAATCGTGTTCTTATACTGAGTGCTTTTGCTTGTGTATTAAGCATTGTCGTGGTGATCAATTACTCAACAGGGTTGACCAGTGGGATTCTGGCGCACTATGCCATTTTCTTGCATAGCATCATTCATGTTTCGATGTTGGGCGTTGCTTCGTATTTTGGTCTGGTGTTTTTTAATGCACTCTTTACACTCTCATCGACCGAGCTTGTCGAGCGGCGAGCCGCCGAAGTACAGTCACTTGCAAAGCTGACCAGGTTTAGCTCTGATGTGTTGACAAGTGAGTTGTTGCTTGATATTCCGCGTCTTGCCGATCAAATTACCGCACTTGCACAAGAGGCAACAAAATCGGACTGCGCATGGCTTGAATTGAACTTCCGACAGGCGCAAGGCTTGACGACCGACACAAAGATCTACCGTTCCTATGCTTCGATCTCACAAGAACTTGCCGATCATATCTCGAATGAATCGTTGCCGGGGCTTCGCGCGACGGTTATTACGAGATCGATCTCCGAAGAACTTGCCACAACAGGCAAACCCGTTTTGCTCACTGCCGGAGATCTCCTTGATGGAGTTGAATTGCCATTTAGTCATTCGATCGAACAACTTTCATCGCTCATTGCGATACCACTATTACATAAACAAGAACTCCGTGGTGCGATCTATGTCGCAAAACAACAAGAGTATGGGTATGACGACGAAGATGTCACGGTACTGACTGCGTTTAGTGATATTGCAACACTTGCTCTTGATACAGCGCGGCTGCTGGCTGATTCGATCGAAAAACAGAAATTTGATGGCGAGCTACGTGCCGCACGGTCGATGCAACAAAGTCTCTTACCAAACACCGTGCCCGATGTTCCTGGTTATGAGATCAGTGCTATCAGCATTCCTGCATACGAAGTAGGCGGCGATTATTATGATTTCACAACACTCAGCGACGGCTCACCTATCGCTGTGATCGGCGATGTATCAGGCAAAGGAATTTCGGCTTCGATCTTTATGGCTGAGACCAAAGGTATCGTCCAAGCACTTGCGCCAATGATGATGACCGTTCGCGAACTGTTCATCGGAACCAACGACGCATTAATGCGTAATATCGGTGAGCAAGGGTTTCGTCGTTCGTTCGTCACCTTAGCTGCCATCGGATTCAAAGACAATGTCTTGACCTACTCGAGAGCAGGTCATACGCCACTCCTGATCTTCGGAGCCAATGGTGATTATCAATATTTGCAACCCAAAGGAATGGGTCTCGGCTTTGTCGGAAAAAATATTTTCGACGGAGTGCTCGAACAAAAACAGATCGCGCTCGACCCGGGTGAGACCCTCATTCTCTTTAGCGATGGCATTACCGAAGTTCGCGCCGGCGATGGCGAAGAATTGGGCTATGCTCGCTTTGCCGAAATAATTAGAGGCGCACGTTTTGAAGAGACTGTGCAAAAAATGACTGATCGTATCTTACGAGATGTATTATTATATGCAAGCGATGCTTCGTTTTCCGACGATGCAACGTTCGTAATTGTTCGAAGAAAACACTAAAATATCCAGGAGAGAACAGTATGGCTTATGTAGGTTCAGAATTTAGTGTGAGCGAAAGTCTTTCGCCGACAGAAGGTATCTCGGTGATCGCTCTGACGGGGCAACTCGACGCCCATACCGCGCCGGAGTTCGAGAAATTTCTCGAACAGATCGTTCGCGGCGATCAAAAGCGAAAACTGATCCTCGATTTTTCTTCGCTCGAATATATTTCCAGCGCAGGGCTTGGAGTGCTGATGGGCTTCATCGAAGATGTCCGTTCCGATGGTGGCGATATGAAATTTGCGCTCGTGCCCGAAAAAATTTATCACGTGCTCGATCTGCTTGGCTTTCCAGTTGTCTTTACGATCACCCCAACTATTGCCGAGGCAGTAGAATCATTTAATAAATAATGTCGCAAGAGTTTACTGAGATGCGTTCGTTTGCTGCCGATACTTCGGTACTTGCGGAGCTACGGGCATTTGTTTGGCATTCCGGTGCGATGATGGGGCTCAGCGAAGAAACGCTTCGCAATATCGAACTTGCTGTTGATGAAGCGGCAACAAATGTTATTCGTCACGTTGCTAATCATCATCCTACCGCAATTGGCTGCAGCTGTGGCACTGACCATGATCACTCCGAAGTGGTCATCGAAATTTCATGGGAAGCTGACGAGCCATTTAATCCTATACTTCCCGACAAAGAAGATATTTCGCGCAGAATAGAAACACATTCACCGGGCGGACTGGGTATTTTTCTGATGCATCATCTTGTCGATGAGATCAATTTTGATTTCAAAGATGGCAAGTGTATCGTGCGATTATCGACACGCGTCTAAAAGTGTTATAAAAAAACCGCCGGAAACTTTTCACTTCGTTTTCAGAGTTGTATTACTGTTACTCATCAAGAACAGCCGAGGGACAGGCCCTGTGAAGCTGTAGCAACCGTTGGGGGAAACTTCAAGTCTAGGTGCTAAATCCTGCCAAGATCATCTGCAAAGATGTGAAGGGAAAGATGAGCCGAAGTAACACCACAGAATATTTTACGATATTCTTTTGGTGATAGCCTATCGGTCGCTTTCCGATAGGTTTTTTCGTTTTTAGCGGTGAATTCATTCCCGCTAATTCGAAAGTCCTTTCGGGAAACGACTGTAAACCTACCGACTCCGGTTTTTTCCATTCTTGGCATAGTCTCTTGATGAGTAGAAATTTTACTCATAACAACCAGACGAGACTATGCACATCGAAACCACCGCGATCCAAGCAACAACCCACACCGACTCCGAATACGGAAGTATCGGTACTCCACTCTATCAAACTTCAAATTTCCGTTTTCGCGCACCGGGCGAAAGCAGCGGCTATGACTATACTCGTAGCGGCAATCCGACTCGTGCAACGCTCGAAAATGTTCTCGCCGAGCTTGAAGGCGGCGAACGCGCGATTGCTGTCTCGACAGGAATGTCAGCGATCTCAACCGTGCTTGCACACTTTCCTGCAGGCTCGCATATTATTTGCACACACGATTGTTATGGCGGCACAGCAAGATTGCTCAATCACCATAAGACCAGTGGAACGCTCGATTTTTCATTCGTCGATCTTGGCGATCCATCACAACTTGAAGATCACATCACCTCGAAAACGCGATGTCTCTGGATCGAAAATCCGAGTAATCCGTTGCTTGCTGTTGTTGATGTTCCGGCGCTTGCCGAGATCGCGCATCGTTATAATATTTTAGTATGTGTCGATAATACGTTTCTGTCTCCGTTTAATTTTAAACCGTTTAACTTTGGTGCTGATATTGTTGTGCACTCAACCACCAAATGGCTCAATGGTCATTCAGATGTTGTCGGTGGTGCAATTATTGCAAAGACCAAAGAGCACGGTGATCGTTTTGCGTGGCTTGCAAATGCGCTCGGTACTACCACAGGCGTGTTTGATAGTTGGCTGGTGCTACGCGGTATCAAAACACTTGGCGTTCGTATGCGTCAACACGAAGCAAATGCTCGCGCTGTTGCAGAGTATCTTTCAGAGCATGAAGCTGTCAGCGAAGTTTTTTATCCCGGACTTGAATCACATCCGACACATCACATCGCCTCAAAACTACTTGAAGGCTTTGGCGGTGTGATCAGCTTCCGTGTCAATGGTGGCATTGAAGAAGTCAATAAAATTCTCGGCGCTACAAAGATATTTGCGCTTGCTGAATCGCTTGGTGGAGTTGAATCCTTGATCGAACATCCTGCCACGATGAGCCACGCCTCGATGAGCGAAGAGCTACGTGCGAATGCCGGTATTACCAATGATATTATTCGAATCTCTATTGGTATCGAGCACATTGACGATCTGCTTGCTGATCTGGGAAATGCATTGTCATTGGTAAATGCTTCACACTCATTTTCTCACAAGGAATTAGAAGAGGTTGTAGCATAATGACTCACTCGAGATGTAACATCGGAGATTTTATTCTCGACTCGGGTCAAACGATTCGTGATGTCGAGATCGCATATACCACTGCAGGAATACTTGATGATCGCTGTTCCAATGTCGTGCTTGTATTCCATGCACTGACAGGAAACACAAACGCTACCGAATGGTGGAGCGGTATTATCGGATCAGGCAAAGCCATCGACACCGATCAATATTTTGTGATCTGTTGCAATTCACTCGGAAGCTGTTATGGCTCGACAGGACCCGAGAGCATTAATCACGAAACAGAAAAACCATACGGAAAAGATTTTCCGAAGATCACCATTCGTGATATTGCTCGTTCACAATTCGAAGTGCTCAAGCAATTAAAGATCGATCAGATACAGATCTGCATTGGTGGTTCGATGGGTGCAATGGTGTTGCTTGAACTTGCTCTTCTGAAAAAGAATTTATTCAAATCTCTCATCTCGATCGCCTGTGGTGCGTCGCATACAGCATGGCGCATAGCGTTCAGCTCGATCATACGGAAAACAATTGAGCAGTTGGGTTTATCTAATCCTAATGGTATAAAGCTTGCTCGTCAGATCGGTATGACTTCGTATAGATCAAGTGTCGAATTTGAAGAGCGATTCTCGCGTAACAAACGTGGTGATAAATTTGAAGTAGAACATTATCTCGAACATCAAGGAGAAAAGATCGCCGAGCGGTTCTCGCCGATGAGCTACTTACGTTTGACTGAGGCGATGGAAACGTATGACTTAAAAAATAATAGAGGTTCTGATCTTTCAGATGTGCTCTCTATTCTTCAGTCTGAAGTGCTGTGCATCGGAATTGATTCTGATATTCTCTACCCCGAGCAAGAATTAAAAGAATTTGCATCTTCCTTTCCACACGCTGAGTACAAAACACTCTCAGCAATTTGCGGACATGATTCATTTCTTATCGCACAAGAGAAGTTAGCACTATTGCTCACTCCGTTTATTTCAACCCTTGCACTAACACCAAATTTTCAAGAGGCACAACAATGAGCGAAGTACTATTTGATCAAACGACAGACATTACGCAAGAAACATTCACCCGAAAGCGTCTCGATACTCTTCGTATCGGTATGTTTGGTCTTGGTGTTGTCGGCAGTGGTGTGTGGCGCGTACTTCGCGAAAAGCGAGCTGAATTTATAAAACGTTTTGGTATTGATGTCACCATCGAGCGAGTTTGTGTTCGTGATGGTGCGAAAGACCGGGAAGCCGATCTGCCGACCGACCTGATCACGCTCGATCCTTCTGATATTCTCGAAGACGATTCGATCGATGTAGTTATCGAGTTGATGGGCGGACGCTATGAAGCACAAGCCGTGATCGAAGCTGCGCTCAAAGCCAGAAAACATACCATCACTGCAAATAAATTATTGCTTGCGTATGAATTGCCCAGATTGCGCACGCTTGCAGATCGCAGTGGAGTCAATCTTCATTACAGTGCATCTGTGTGCGGAAGTGTGCCGGTGCTGAGAGCATTGGATAATCACCGCAGTGGTGATTCTATCGAAGCCATTAGAGGCATCGTCAATGGCTCGACAAATTTTATCCTTTCAAGTATGGCATCATCGGGTCTGAGTTATGATGAAGCTCTGGTGCTTGCCCGAGAAAAAGGTTTTCTTGAAGCTGACCCAACGTTGGATGTGTCAGGACAAGATGCCGCGCAAAAACTTTCGGTACTGATCTATCATGCATTTGGTCTTCACGTTACGCCCGATCTTATCGAAACACGTGGTATTGAAGACATTACTTCCGATCGCATCGCTACTGAATTATCAAATGGCAACGTGATCAAACTTATCGCCGAAGCTTCTATTGGTACCAATGGCAAGCTCAATGCTCGTGTCTGCCCGCAAGCTATTGCTCGTGAGCATTTGTTTGCTTCGACACGAGATGAATTTAACGCATTAGAAATTACGGCTCGTCATGCCGGACCGCAAATTCTTTATGGCAAAGGTGCGGGAAGTTTTCCGACAGCTTCGGCAGTGATCGGAGATGTCGTAGAATTATTGCGCGAACAGCTTTAAAAAAACTAATCTTCGATCACTTGCTGGAAGAAGCTTCTATCAAATCCGCAATTGGGGCAAGTATCGGGTAACTTCGACATTTCATCGAGAGGAAATATTTCCCCACAGTTTGTGCATTTCCAGACCAGTACCATTCCGGCCGTCCGAGTTTCCGGTGGCGGGATTTGAATGTGTAGGTCTTCCTTCGGGGTCGGCGTTGGTGTTGTATCCATTTTTATAGTTGTTAATATACTATACAATAGTTATTGAGCGGTAGATAGTTTCGATGAATTGGGTGTCAAATATTTTGTCAGAGCTTCTTTTAATTCGTCGGTTGAAACTGTGCTTGCCGATGGATCAACAAGCAGTCGTTTCCAAGGTGGGGTCTTGCCATA
>JBBRNY010000094.1:0-9731 GCA_038229915.1 Kapaibacterium sp. (SeqCode)
TATCGAGAGTATAATAATACAAGTTTGAAGAGTCATCACTTGCGACAAAATTATTTCCGAGCGAAACGATATGGCTCATTTCAGGAAATCGCTCGATCGTTTGCGTTTCTTTATGGAGAAACGTATATGGCTCAGGAACAGCAATGACACTTCGCGGTGATAGACCGGTTATTGTTTGTGCATTGCTATGGAAATGAAGGGTGTCCGCCGGAGCTGAAGCGAAACGTTCGATGATGGTAAAAACACCGGAAGTATCACCGGCTTGAAATATTAACGAGAGATTTGATTTTGTCGAATTCGCTTCGACGGTATAATCAAGCTGCGAAACAGTTTTCGTATTCCAAGAATATGAACCGCCACTCGAGCCACCCGGGAAAGGCACATCAATAATATTGTGCGCGCATCCACCAAAGACAAGCGTTGTCGTGATTGCAAGAGCGGCGATATAAGAGCGTGTTTTCATTAGAAACGATATTGTAGTCCTACGCGAAGTGTAAACGCTGGCGAGAAGATCGTCGAAGCCGGTGTGTTCACTACTTTATAGACGGTCGGTCCGTCAGGGTTTGTTGCAGTACTTTGGGTTGAAGTGGTATTCGATGAAGTCCAAACTCCCGAATACAGCGCAGCGAACTGCACGTCGAGTGCGTCATTGAGGCCATAGCCGACCAATGCTTGAATACTTGCCATCGGCGAAGCAGAACGCGATACCAACGCACCGGCTTCGAGCGAACATTCATAGCGAATGCGATCGAACGGATTGATGCAATAACGAACAGCAGCTCGCGCAAACCACTCTGTTGAATTTGTGGTCGCGCTTTGAGTCGTGATCCTTGTCACACCGCCGGGCACCGGAGTTTCGGTAACTGATTGCGAGTTTAGTGATAAGATAGAACTCGATCCGCCTTCGACACCCAATGCAAAATAGGGAGAGATCGAATAATCAAGCCCGATCACCGGCGAGCTTTCGGTGCGCAAGGTATATGATGTGCCGCCTGTCGGCACGTATAAGAATGTCTCGCCCATACCATACGAAGCACGAAGCGCGAAGCGACTTTTTGTATCAGTTGTCGATTTTTCGAATGGGTTCAAGCGTTGATGAGTAAGGTTATCACTCGAAGGAATAAATTTCGTCGAAGACATATCTGGGTACACTACCTCACTGTTCGGGATCTGAGCAATGTTGTCGCTCGACGAAATCAAAGATCCACCCGCATTCGAAGAATTATTATTTGCTTGGTCGTTGTCAGCAAAACCAGCGTTGCTATTGCTTGTCGTTGTTTCGGTCGAGTTTGTGTTGGTCAGTGTCTTCTTCGTTGCTTTGACTATCGAATTGTTTCGGTTAGCATTGTTTACTACACGAGCATTATTCGAAATACTTCGATCTTGAGATGAGCGAACAGCTCTCTCATTCCTGAGTGATGAACTCGTTGGCGCACTACTCTGCATCGTTGACGAATGCTCACCGAACGCTTTTGTCACGGTTGACGACACAGCGCTACCCGACAGTGGTTGGTTTGCTACGGTTGAAGAGTTATTCGCAGTTATGTTTTGTGGTGAAGATGCAGTTGAGGCGACGGACTGTTCGCTCGAACGAATATCACTGGCACTCTGGGGTTGCACCGATGAATTCGATTCCACGAACCAATATAAAACAGCACTTGAAAGTAGGAACACGACGGCGCCCATCGCAAAGCGAGCCGGATAGATCTTCATCAGATGCAAGAACGAGAATTTGCTTGCGTTAGAAAGTGTGCTATTAGAATAGGCACCACCAACAACAGCATCTTCGCTTTCAGCAAGGATAGGCAGACGTGCGAGAAGGCTTGCTTCGAGTGCCGGCGGAACGTCGAAAGGTTTTTGCCCCACACGCGACAATTCCGAAAGCTTGATGTGCTGTTCGAGCACAACGCGCTTTTCAGGGCTTACCGAAAGCTGATGCATTAGCTCGCCGCTTTCTTGTTCGGATAGCGAGCCATCGAGGTAATGTAAAATTCGTTCTTCGGTTGTCATTCTATTTCCTCCTCAAGTTCATACTGCTCGTCGTTCGAGCGGTAGGTCTCATCGGTAATGATCGGTGCAAGTAATTTGCGAAGCCGTTGTTTAGCACGGTGTATCCGTACTTTTGTCAGCGGCAGTGATAATCCGGTAATGCGTGCTATCTCGGGATAGCTGAGTCCGTCAAACTCACGTAAGATGAACGGCTCACGAAATTCTATTGGCAATGTCGCGATCGCTTCTTCGAGTGCGATTCGTAACGACTGCTGTTCCCCTGCGAACTCCGGCGAAAGATGGCGTTCGGTACTTTCGAGATACGGATGGTTCTCAATTGTTTCTTCGGGGCGCTTTGAGCGATAAATATTTAATGCGACGTTGCGGGCGATCATATAGATCCAGCCTTTGACATTGTCGCCGTAGCGAAACGTGTCTAATTTTTCATAGACTTTGATAAATGTCTCCTGGTATGCATCGCCGGCTTCGGCTCCGTCGCCGCCGAGCATACGAAGACAGAATGTGTAGATCTCCGATTTATAGCGCGTATAAAGTTCGGCGAACGCCCGTTCGTTGCCACTTCGAAATGCTTGTATCAGTTCGAGATCGGTTTTCACAGCGATAGGAGTTTGAGCGCGCACTTCTAAATTACCGCGATCTTCAGTTTGGCGGAGAGTCCGGCCTTCGCGTTGAACTTCCTTTTTAGAAAGAACACGTGACGGTATGGCGGTAAACGCTTGCATCCTATATCTATAAACACAATTCGAGGGGCGGAGTTACAGTTGGGAGGGCGAAAAACCTAAGAAATACGACTTGCGATAACCTCAATAAAATGATAGACTTGCTGGCGATTTCGCTTGCCGTCAAGCCCGCTTCGTAGTTGCATCAAGCAACCCGAGTTTGCTGTTGTCACTATTTCCGAGCCATTTTGGGAGATGAGCTCCATTTTCCTCTTTAGTAAAACAGCCGACATTTCCGGGTGCTCGATGTTGTAAGTGCCCGCGCTTCCGCAGCAAATATCATTCTCTTCGAGCAGTGAAACCTCGGCATTTTCGATCAGCGATAACAGCCGTGCCGGAGTATCAATTATTTTTTGTCCGTGATAGAGATGGCACGGTGCTTGATAAGAAATCCGAGTAGGTTCATCAAATCTCAACCTGAGTTCTTTGATTTCATCAGCACGATCGAACAAGAATTCCGAGATGTCTTTGATCTTGCTGATCGCTTCGGAGTGCGGGGCGTCGTGAAGTACTGACTGATAATCTTTCATCATCGCACCACAACCGGCGACGTTGGTGATGAATGCATCAATATCATATTGTTCGATCGTTTCAAGAAGATTGTTTGCAAGCGATCTTGTCTGGTCGAGATAGCCCGAGTGTGCAGCAAGCGAGCCACAACAATTAATTTCCGGCAATGTCAGTACATCATATCCAAGAGAATTTAAAACAGTTATTGTTGCGTCATTTACCGACCGCGTAAACACATCACCAATACAACCAATGAGCAAGCCCACACTACCACGGCGATTTAGTTTTGATGTTTTATAGACAAGCGGTCGAGTTTTTGGAAAAGGAATTTCGTCGGGTAATATGTTGATCGAAGAAAATATACCGCTCTCTATAGTAAATGTCTTTTTGAATAGAATTGGGAAACGAGTTTTTGAAAGCAATGCCAGTGGTATTTGCAGTGCTTTTGTAATGGTCTTCGAACCAATAACCGTCGTATAGATAAATTTATTAAAAAAACCCCGAGAGCCTTTGGTGACTATAGCTTCGCGCGTATGCTCCATCAACACCGAGAACTCAACTCCCGACGGGCAAGCCGTTTCGCAAGCTCGGCATACTAAGCAAGAAAGCTCGTGTTTTATCAGTAGCGGATCATCGATCGAGAGTTCGCCATCAGCAACAGCTTTCATTAAATATATTCGCCCACGCGGACTCGACATTTCCTCCGAGGTCACGCGATAGGTTGGGCAAAAATCCAAGCACAAGCCACAATGAATGCAGGCTTGCAATTTGTCTTTGACGGGGGTAAATATATTTTGCTCCGCGATCAAACTAATAGTTGTTTAGGATCAAATACCATCTTCACTTTTGAAAGTAATGATTCGCTTCCACTCGAAATATTCTTCTCTTGTTTGCTTTGCTGAATTTTTTTTATATCACTCTCCCACTGAACCTCTGATATTTTTGCGATAGAATTTACAGTGACCAGTAGTTTCTCTTTCTCATTATGAATATCTTCGCGGTAGCCGGCTAATTCGACAAGCAATACGCCATCAAATTCTTCAATAATGGTCGGATTAAATTCACGAATAGTGTCTTTAGAATTGATCGGGGCAGTGAATCGAAAAAATACTTCCGGTAACGGCTGTACTTTTAAGGTTACTGCAATAATTGCCCCGAAGCGGCCATGCGAGCCACAAAAAGCTCGGTGAATATCATACCCAGCAACCGACTTCACCACTCGCGAACCACTCTTGAACAACACTCCGTCGGTTGTACAAAATGTACCACCCAAAATAGTAGTGCGAAGCATCCCGAGCGATCTGGCGCGTGGTTGGTAGTGGTCTTCGGCAATTGCTGCGCCGAGAGTAAACGTAATATTTTCGTTAGCGACAAGTGTCGGAATCCACTGTCCGCGCTCGGAAAGAATTTGCGAAAGTGTGACAAGTGGTATTCCTGCTTCGACAGAAATGATCATCTCTTCCGGCTCGTAGAGTAGCACACTATTAAATTGCGCGAGCGAAAGAGTATCTATATCTATTGATTCTTCTGAAGAGCTAGTGATACGGACGCGTTCGGTTCTTGTTCTGAAGAACTCGGCAACTTCGTCGTTCGTCTTCACAGAAAACATCATTTACGATAATGCGATCTCGTGAGTATGAGGCTCGTTTGAAAGTGCGAGCTGTCCGCAAGCAGCTTCGATGTCAACACCAGATGATGAGCGGATCATTACTTGCGCGCCTTCGCTGCGAAGCATTTCGATAAACTCTTGGAATTCGAGGTCATTGGTCGGGTGTAATTCCGCCGCAAGATCGGTCGGATGCGTAAAGTCGATCGGATGAAATGGAATGACGTTTACTTTGCTCGGCATTCTGCGGGTGATCTTCGCCAGACGTTTCGCATCGGCGGCGGTATCATTGAGCCCTTGGAATAAAATATATTCGTATGTCACAGGAATATGTGTCTCGCGATAAAATTCTTCCATCGCTGAGATCACTTCTGAAATATTATATTTCCGATTGATGGGCATCAACTTCGAACGCAGTTCATCAGTCGTCGCATGGAGCGACAGCGCAAGCTTAACGCCGAGACCTTCTTTTGCAAAACGCTTGATCTCATCGGGCAAGCCGCTGGTCGAAACAGTGAAGCGTTTGTTGCCAAGTATCTCGAGATCGGGGTCGGTAAATATTTTAAGCGAAGTGATCACATTTTCGTAGTTCAACATCGGTTCGCCCATACCCATATAGACGACGTTGGTGATCTTCTCGCCGCTGGCGCGTTCTACTTCGAAGAATTGTGCGACGATCTCTGCTGTTGTCAAGTTACGTTTGAGCTTCATTGAAGCCGTTGCGCAAAATTTGCAATCGAGAGGACAGCCAACTTGCGTTGAGAGGCAAAGCGTTTTTCGTTTTGATTCGCCTTCGCTATCGCGCATCTCGCTTGGGATGAGTACCGACTCGATCGAGCGCCCATCGGCAAGCTCGAATAAATATTTGATCGTCCCATCGGTACTAACCGATTCGCGAATGATCTTGAGCGTCGGGATAGGGAATACTTCATCCAACTCTTCGCGGAGTTGTTTCGGGAGCGAAGTCATCTCGGTGAACGAACGCACACGCTTTCCATAGAGCGCTTGGTATATTTGCTTCGAGCGAAATCGTGCAAGGTCGAAACCGGCGGTCTTTACTGCTTCGACGATCTCAGGCTCCGATAAGCCAAAAAGTGTGTTGTTCTGTTTCTGATTGCTCATAATATCCATAACACTTTTACGAACGTTGTAATGCCACATCATCTTCAGCCATCACCGGTGTTTCGTTTTCGCGATCTTACTGAGCGCGAGGAATTTCTCCATTGGCGCAATGCCGTCCGTGCCGAAACGAAACGCATAGCTTTTACCAACGGCGTTTTTGATCTCTTGCACAAAGGGCACACTTCCTATCTGCTCGAAGCGCGAAATCTCGGTGATGTGTTAGTGGTCGGTTTGAACGCGGATTCATCGGTGCGCCGGCTAAAAGGCGACACGCGCCCCATCCAAAACGAAGAAGACCGCGCCTATATTCTTGCGTCGCTCAGAGCCTGCGATTGTGTTGTCATCTTCGATGAAGATACTCCTCGTGAACTCATCACCGCACTCGTACCCGACGTCTTAGTAAAAGGCGGAGATTACAAGATCGAAGATATTGTCGGCAAAGACATTGTCGAATCAAATGGCGGAGTTGTCAAAACTATTCCGTTGATCGAAGGCAGATCAACGACTGGGATCGTTGCGAAGATGAAGCAATGATGATCGCTCGTTAGAACGTCTTAAAAAAATTAAAACTCTAACCGCTCCACCGGCTTGCCACCAATGATATGGGACTCGATGATCTCATCAACGTCATCAACTCGGACATTGCCATACCATACGGCTTCGGGATAGACGACTATCACAGGACCGTGCTCACATTGGTCGAGACAGCCTGCTTGGTTTGCTCGCACCGTGCCTTTAAGGCCGTGTTGTTTTAGCCCTGATTTTAATTTCTTCCTGATCTCTTCTGAGCCTTTCGCACCACAGCTTCCGCGCGGGTCACTTGGGTCGCGTAGGTTCTCGCAGACAAAAATATGGTGTGTGTAGTTCGGCATTAATCGCGCAAGTCCATTGTCGTGTAACCCTTTGGCGCAGTATATTCAAAAATATTTTTCGGAAGTTTTTTCAGTTGCTTGATCTTGATCTTTCCGAGCGACAGATCTTTATTCGCATTCACTGCAGTGATCGACTTGATCGTCACTTTGTCTTTATTGATAGAAAGTGCAAACAAGATCGCGGTGATCTCGCCAAACGATTTATATGTCGGCGCAACGATCGTAAGCGGAGTAAGTTTTAAGAAATAATTTCCCTTGCTTGCCAGCGTGAGTTCGGCATTATAATTGTGTGAGAAATCGAGCAATTGATCGGCGCTGATGCTCCCCGTTTTTTTTGCATTGTCGATCAATACTTTTTTCTGAGTAGGAATAGCGTGCCACACCGTTGTGCCATTACTGACAAATGTCTCGCTGTTGGCTATCAGTTTGTAATTTCCATTATGTGATGCGAGTGTCATCGTGATCGGCTTTGCGCCTTCGGCAGTGCAACTGATCTCGATGCCGGCTGAACCGTTATAGAGTTTTTCGAGCTTCGCGACCATTTCGTTTGCCGTTTGTGCTGAAACGATCGTTGGCACAAGCACCAACAATAGCAATAAATATTTAGAGGTAAAGCGTTTGAAATTCATGTTGTCGTTCGTTCCATTCTTCTGTTGTGATCGCAAAAATATGCGTGTCTGTCCATTTGCCGCCTTGATGGAGTGCGCGAAGCGCAGTGCCTTCAAAGCGAAGTCCTAATTTCTCAACAACGCGGAGGCTCGCAACATTCTCTGTCGAAATCCAGATCGAAATTCGGTGTAGCTTAATCACCTCAAATGCAAAGCCGAGCATCGCCGCAGTTGCCTCGGTTGCATAGCCTTGCCCCAAGTATTCGTGAGCGATCCAATAGCCGATAAACGCACTCTGCGCGACGTTTCGAATCGCATTTGTAATGCCGATCTGCCCAATGATGGGCGAATTATTTTTCTCGCGAATGATAAATCTAAACTCCGTACCATCATCCCACCGATCGACCGTTGTTCTGATCTTCTCGCGCATTTCGCTGATGTCTGCGTTTCGGGGGGCAGTGCTTAGGGCACCGGGCATAAATTCGGACAGGTGTAACCTCAGCCCCTCTTGTTCGAGGTCGTAATATTCTTCTGCGTCGGTTCTATCAAATTGGCGAAGCGTCAAGCGCTTGGTCTCGATTCGTTTGGGGATGGGAAAGACCGGTTGGAATTCTTCGAGCATTAGTTCAACGCCGCTACTTCCTGCATATAAAATTTTTCTTCGAGTATTTCTTTGGTTTGCTTGTGACGATACTCAAACATTTGCTCGGTCATTTTCTTGACGGATAGTTTATTCGCAAGCTCACCCATAAAACCAAACGGTAGCGCATACTCGAGCTTATCTTGAAGTTGGGTCACGGCAGCACAGGGCTGAGAAAACGTGCGGGTATGCTTAAAATATTTGAACGGACCTGAGAGCACAAGATCGGTCAAGCGCCACGGGCGGTCATACTCTTCGATACGCACAACCCATTTGCTGGCGAACGCCGAGTACATTGTCATTTTCATTTCGATGATCTTGCCTTGACCGCTACCTTCTTCGCGAAGCAACTCGGCTTTGACCCACGGCGGCGAGATGAGCGAAAGATTCTTGGTATCAAGATGAAAATCGAACACCGCTTCGATCGGCGCGGCGATATTGACGGTACTCTCTATCGTATGAATAGTCATGCTATCGTAATAAACTGCATTACATTGTTTCGAGAAGTGATTCGATATGCCCGGGGACTTTTACTTTGCTGTAGATCGCTTCGATCTTCCCGGTGTCGCCGATCACGAACGTCGTCCGTACCACACCCATATATTTTCTGCCGTACATCGACTTTTCTTGCCATACGCCATACGCTTCGCAAATGGTTTTATCGGGGTCGGCGATCAGCGTAAATGGCAACTCATACTTTTCCTTAAAACCCTTATGCGATTTTTCGGTATCGGGGCTGATGCCGATCACCTTCACTCCGCGTTTTTTGAATGCCGCGAATGAATCGCGAAAGTCGCACGCTTCTTTCGTACAACCGGTCGTGTTGTCCTTCGGATAAAAATAGAGCACGAACTTTGTGCCCTTGAGATCTTTTAACGAGACCAGGTTACCCGAGTCATCGACACCGGAAAAATTCGGAGCTTTATCGCCAACGCTTAACATATCTCTTTTCGCTTCTAAATATATTATCTATTAAAATCGACTTGCATTTCGCCTTTGGTGACCATCGCTACTTTCCAGTGAGCGCCTTTTTGTTTGACCATCCAAAAATATGCCGACTGATCATTCTCGAGCGGCGATCTTACCCGCACCATTCCTGTCGCTTCGATCTCAGCGGCGTTGTCAAACAAATGATTTATTAGATCAGGCTTCAGGTCGTGATCGACATCGACGCGAGTCGTCGAAGCAAATTTATTATTTTTAATATCGTAAATGATCTGCATCCACGAGACGAGGTCGCTGGCGACATACGCATTTTGAAATTGTGATCTCAGGAGCGGAGTCGCGATCATCGAATCGCGCAGTGGCACATTGTTTCGCGCCATAGCATCAGCAAATTTTTCGGCAGCTTGGATCTGCTCGCTCGCGCCGCGGTCGCAGCCCGTGAGTGCCGCACTCGCGAGCACCATCACGACAAGAACGCTATACCAATGCGATGCCGATAATTTCTGTTTTCTCTTTAACATAAATGAGTGTGCTTCGATGGATAAAAAAGTTATCCGGTACCGGATACGGGGTTTCGCTATTGAGAATATCTTGATAGACGATCTCGCCGCGTTCTTTGCTCAGGATCGTCAGATGATTCTTCAACACATTATTGATCGCGGCGTTCGCATCGGTGGTGATGCGTTCGTGATAACTAAA
>JBBRNY010000095.1:0-9686 GCA_038229915.1 Kapaibacterium sp. (SeqCode)
AACAATATGAGCCGTTGTTCGATTATTTACTTGCTTCAAATCCCGACCAAGCAGATGGATTAGCAAAGGCATATAAGATCGTTAGCGATACATACGTCACGACCGAAGATGGAACAGGTATCGTGCATCAAGCTCCTGCATTTGGCGAGGATGATTATCGTGTCGCACAAAAGTATGGTTTCCCAGTTATCATCACTGTTACTTCATCAGGGAATATCAATCTTGATTCGCCTTACAAAGGAAAATTCTTTAAGGATGCCGATCCATTGATAATGGAAGAGCTGAAGAAAAAAGGGTTGATGTATCGTAAAGAAACGATCGAGCATACTTATCCATTTTGCTGGCGTTGTGATTCGCCGTTGATGTATTATGCGCGTGACTCGTGGTATATCCGAGTTACCGAGTACCGGAAAGAACTATATGATCAAAACAAAACGATCAACTGGTGTCCGCCGGAAATAGGCGAAGGTCGTTTTGGCAATTGGCTTGCAGATCTGAAAGACTGGGGTATCTCACGCGAGCGTTTTTGGGGATCACCATTGCCACTGTGGATCAGCGAAGATGGCAAAGAAATAAAATGTGTCGGTTCGTATGCCGAACTTGTCGGTGCAGAGTGGCTTGATGATAGTGGTGCTCCGACAGGAAAAATATTTTCGGAATCAGAAGTAGCTTCATTCGACCCACACAAACCAAACGTTGATAAACTTGTCTTCAAAGGCAAGAACGGATATTTGCGTCGTGTGCCCGAAGTGATCGATGTCTGGTTCGATTCTGGTTCGATGCCATTTGCACAGCATCATTATCCGTTCGAGAATAAAGAAATTTTCGACAGAACATATCCCGCTGATTTTATTTCGGAAGGTATCGATCAAACTCGAGGCTGGTTCTACACACTTCATGCGATCAACACGTTTTTGTTCGGCAAGCCAGCTTACAAAAATTTGATCGTCAATGACTTGGTGCTCGATAAAGCCGGGCAAAAAATGTCGAAATCGAAAGGCAACACTGTTGATCCGTTCGAAGTCATCAAACAATTTGGTGTTGATGCCGTACGTTGGAATTTTCTTGCATCAAGTGTGCCCTGGAAGCCAAAGTTGTTTAACACTGATGACATTGCTGACGTCGAGCGTAAATTCTTCGGCACGCTCATCAACACCTACAGTTTCTTCTCGCTCTATGCAAACATTGATGGCTATCAGTATAAAGGCTTAGTTGCAAGCGATGCGCGCTCCGAGATGGACAAGTGGATACTCTCGAAGCTCAACTCATTAGTAAAAGATTGTGCAACGTGGATGGATCTCTATGATCTCACCCGACCGTCACGAGCTATCCAAGAATTTGTGATCGAAGAACTCTCGAATTGGTACGTTCGCCGAAGCCGTCGTCGTTTCTGGAAAGGCGAAATGAATGCCGATAAGCAAGTGGCGTATGATACGTTACACGAATGCTTACTGACGGTTGCTAAATTAATGGCTCCGGTTGCTCCGTTCTTATCGGAGACTTTCTTTCAAGCACTGAGTGGTGTAACGTCGGGGCAGTCATCAGTTCATTTGGAATTGTACCCAATGCCAAACGAAACACTCATTGATGCGAAGCTTGAATCACGGATGCACAAAGCGCAAGTGATCTCGTCGTTGGTGCGCCAAATGCGCGAACGTGCGAAGATCAAAGTTCGTCAGCCGCTCGAACGTTTGCTCATTCCGTGTGCAAATCGTTATGACATCGAAGAGCTTCGGAAGATCGAAGAGATCGTGCTCGACGAAGTGAATGTCAAACGCATCGAGTATGTGCTTTTTGGTGATAGCGATGTGATCAAGCGCAAAGCAAAAGCAAACTTCAAAACTCTGGGCGCACGACTCGGCAAGCAGATGAAATCGGTTGCGGCTCGTATCGCAAAGATGACCGACGAAGAGATCACACGTTTCGAACAACAGATGTTTCTCGAGCTGGAGATCGATGGCGAAAATGTTCGTATCGAACGCGGCGATCTCGATGTGACCGCCGATGATGTTGAGGGCTGGCTCGTTTCGGGCGAAGCCGGAGTGACGGTTGCGCTTGATACACATATCAGTTCGGAGCTTTATTCCGAAGGTCTTGCACGCGAGTTTGTCAATCGCATTCAGAACTTGCGCAAAGACTCAGGCTTTGAGGTAACCGATCGTATTAGCATCGCAGTCAGTGGTGCGCCCGAAGCATTGCTGAGTGCGATCAAACAACACGAGAGCTATATTTCAGAAGAAACGCTCGCGAACTCTATTAGCCCGAATAGTGCAAATGGCGGTTTGGAGATCGATCTTGGTGAATTAACCGCGACCGTGAGTATCGTGAAGGCATAGTACCCGCTTAAAATAGTAGGGAGTATTTTATGTTCTGTGGTGTTGTACGGCGTTCTATTTAGGCGACGTTCGCCTTCCGTTTCTGTACCCGACGCATCATTCTATAGCAGAGGAGACCGTTATGGCAAAGACAGTAAAGAAGAGCACCGCAAAGGCAAAGAAATCGGTCGCGAAGAAATCCGCGCCCAAAGCAGTAACTAAAAAAGCTGCAGCGAAGCCCAAGAAAACTGCTCCGAAAGTAGCGGCGCCAAAGAAAGCGCTGCCGAAAAAGGCTGTTGCCAAACCGACCAAGAAAGCAATTTTAGTGAGCAAAACAACACCAGCACCAAAAGCATCGAAAGCCGGACTTCCGCCGGTAAAGCTAACCGCCAACGATAGCGATATTATCGCTAACGCCAAAGCGCATTTCGGACCAAAAGACCTCGAATTCTTTAAGAAAGAGATCCTTAGCCAACGCGAAGAAGCAAAAGAAGAATTTGATATTATCAGCCAGCAGCTCCTCGATACTTCGGGCGAGTATGATGCTGAGAATCAGTCGTTCTCTCTCCATACTGCCGAGCAAGGTTCTGACGCGATGGAGCGTGAGAAACAATACTTGCAAGCACAACGCACCAGCGACTTCATTAAAAAACTTGAAGAAGCCCTCGAACGTATTGATCGCGGTACCTACGGCATTTGTGTTGTCTGTGGCGACCTGATCGAAAAACAGCGTTTGATGGCAGTGCCGATCACGCAGAAGCACGTCTTGTGTAAGAACAAAACGCAGATGAAGAAATTTATCTCTGCCGATCAGTTCGGAGCTTCAGAGGAAGCCGCCGCTTGAGCGAACAGCAATTAGAACCGACACCCAAGCGATCCTTTCGTCATCTGTATTGGATCGCTGTTGTCGTGGTCTTCTTCGATCAACTGACCAAAGTATTAGTCAAAGGTTCTTCGGCTCTCGGTTTTCCGGGAATGCCGATCCATTCCTCGAAGCCATTGCTGGGCGAAATATTTCGAATCACCTTTGTCGAGAACCCGGGCATCGCCTTTGGGATCAACTTCCCGGCACTTAAAATATTCTTCTCGCTTTTTTCTGTTGTTGCGGCGATCGCTATTTTTATTTACTTGCAACGCCAGGGCACAAAGTTGTTATTTTGGGAGCGCATCGCACTCATCCTGATTATGGGTGGTGCCGTTGGGAATTTGATCGACCGCTGTTTCTATGGTGTGTTCTATGGCGAACAACCGCTATTCTATGGTCACGTTGTTGATTTTATCGATTTCGGATATAAAGAAAACTGGTTTCCCGTCTTTAATATTGCAGACTCTGCCGTAAGTATCGGCGTTACGATCTTGGTCATCACCTTACTATTCAAAAAACCGCCTCAACCGGAGCCTGAATTGATCTGATATTCTTGCGGATATTATTGAAAGTGTTCGTTCTCGGTTCCGAAGGTCGTCCTGACTTCTTTTTCCAAATGTGTTTTTAATTGTTTGAGGTCTTCGGTCAAAGGTTGTATCGAAGCAAGCGCCGCATCAAATTGCCTGCGTTTGTGTGATGCGTCAGGGTCGGATGAGCCAAATTTTTCTTTTGCCCAATCGATCAATGATCGTTTGGTCGTAATGCCTTCAAGCTCGATAATTGGTTTTTGTAATTGCGAAGGGTCACCTTTTAATTTTCGCAAGAGAGATTCCATTGCCAGTAATTGTGCCAACTGATCGAATGCACCCGATGCACTATAAAGATGATGTAATGTATCATATGACTTCTTGTAGAGTGCATGCTCTGCTGGAATGCCGGCGGTGCAGAGCAAATAGTGTAGTCGTGAAATATCAGTAAAATCAACACTCGTACGTTTTTTTAGGAATGCCATTGCTCGAAGCAGATCAAGCGCTTTTGCTTGGGTACGTGGCGAGATATAATAATCTTTCTGGCGGCTACGCTCTTCGTGCGGACGTTCCTGGAGCATACGGTTACGTTGTACTTCGTAATGACGTATAACGAGGTTCGTGAAATACAAATGTTCGGGGCTGACGACGATCTCTTCGCCAGGGACATCGCCTTTTACGATACACGTTGCGTGGCGGAGCCACTCGAAAGAAATTTTTTGTGTCGGTGGAAGTACTTTGCCTGATGCTCGGAGATATTGCTCGCCGATCTGATATTGTACGAACGGATCTTTATCAGGAATAACTAATGCCTTGAATAAAAAGCGATCGAGCAACGCTTCGGTGATCTCGGAGATGCGGAGATAATTTGTTGCGGCGATGACACTATGGATCGACGACGGTTGTGACTGCAAGCCACGGACAAGTGCGCGCTCATTGAGGGTGGTTAGCAACGCGCGCAGTGTGTAATCATTTGCGTCAAAAATTTCGTCGATAAATCCGAACTCGCTTTCGATCAGCGAGCCTTCGGTGTTATGGATGATGCGCCCTTTCTTGAGTTCTTCGATGACCAGACCGCCAAAGTAGGTATCGGGTTGCTGTTCTTTCGAGGCTTGCACTTTAAATATGCGCGCACCTTCGAACATGGCGAAGACCTGATCAGCAAGTAATGTTTTGCCGACACCGGTACGGCTCTCGATCAAGATATGCTCGCCGACGAGCAGGGCAAGAAAAATTTGCTCGATGATCTCGGTTCGATTGATCACTCGCCGCTCGACAAATTCCATCGCCGTTTTCAGACGAGTGATAAATATTTCGCGGTCAAATCCTGCCGGTGCTTGTGAAGCCATAACGTGCTCTGTAGAATGAAGTTACTAAAATAAGCATAAAACAGCTATACCCTGGTAAAAAACGATATATACCATTTTCGGGCGGTCGGTTCTTGATCGGTGTTATGCAACTTTGGCGGACTCCATTGCCCACCAACGCTGTTAGCAAGCCACGAATGAAGAACCAAGAACCCGATATTACCCCTGAGAGCCTCATCGAGGATACCGAAGCTGAATTTACAGGCTTTCGTATCGTAAAGATCAATGTGCCTGCCGGAGAAACACCTGAACGTCTCGATCAATATCTTGCGCGGATGATCGCCAATACTTCACGCTCGAAAGTGCGAGAAGGGTTGGATGCGAGTTTGGTGTTTGTCAATGGCAAGATCGAACAGCGACCCGCTTACAAGATCAAAGGTAATGATGAGATCGAATTGCACATCCCCGCAACCAAACGCCACGAAGCGCTTGCCGAAAATCTTCCGCTTGATATTGTTTTTGAGGATGATGATATAATTATCATCAATAAAGCGGCAGGAATGGTCGTGCATCCTGCGCCCGGCACTCCGAGCGGTACATTATTAAATGCTTTGCTCCATCACATGGATGTCCCTGCAACCTCTGGTGCTACGCCGTCGGAGATGGACCGTGCCGGAATTGTGCATCGACTTGATAAAGATACTTCGGGTTTGCTCGTTGTTGCGAAAAATGAATACTCGCATCGTAAACTTGCAAAACAATTTTTTGATCATACGGCGCATCGTTTGTATGAAGCGATCATCTGGGGTGTTCCGAAAAAACGATTTGACAAGATCGAATCGAATATTGGTCGGCATCCGAAAGATCGTAAACGATTTACGATCCTCAGCGAAGGTGGTAAACTTGCGATCACCGAGTATATTATGCTCGAAGAGTTTTCGGGGTTCTCATTGCTCGAATTAAAACTGCAGACAGGCCGTACGCATCAGATCCGCGTGCATTTGCAGCATTTGGGATATCCCGTCTTTGGCGACCCAACCTATGGCGGCAGAGCAATGCACGTCAAGCGTATCGATATTCCTCATTTCAAACAGTGGGTCGATAATATGCTCGGCGGTTTTCCGAGACAAGCTCTCCATGCAAAAACATTGCGCCTCACCCATCCGCGCTCCGGCGAATTAATGGAATGGACAGTCCCACTTCCCGAAGATATGCAACACCTGATAAAAGAGATGCGGAAGATGGAAGGGGAGTAATAGAATTTATTTTACAAGGAGTAACGTGTTTGATCTTATTCCGAACCCTGTAAAATAATTTTTTGAAGTGGTAACGTCGAAATAATGTTGGATGACGCCACTTGGAAATGCTGTAACATAAATACTGTCTGTTTTCTCAAAAACGTTATTGTTTGGCTGCCCAACTTCGAACTCAAAAGCCTCAGTATCTATAGGGTTGTACGTTTCGTGGTCGAAATAATAAAGGAATGTGCTGGTGTCATGAATATTAACATTTAAATTTTTTGACAAAACGATACGAACACTTTGTCCAATGATATTCGTATAATGACCATAGAGCTTTAAGTAATGGTGTAGCCCCGGATTCGTGGGTGTTGGGGACACTACAACCCCGTCTAATACAACAGGAAAATCAGGCGGTCTTGCCAAAGTCACGTTCTTCAATAATTCTGGATTAGTAAGGATATTTACGTTCAATCTCTTATTTGTCTCATAACCATTCTGTGAAAAAGTAAAGGAGTATGTTTTTGCTGGGATATTAGTAATGATCCAATCACCATTAGAATTAGTCTTCGCCGAATACGATGTTCCATCTATTTGAACCAAGACCCCACTGTTATTGTCAACCGGAGCGTAGTCCCAGTTCATGAGGAATACATTTCCCTTTATAGTAATATCTGAGCCAACTCCATTCGTGTCGTTCGTACTTGTACTACAGCCATTGAAGATGGCAAAGGCTATTGCTACTATAGTAATATGAAGGATGGCTTTAGAAAAAGTAATCATACCGAGTTATACTTGTTTCTCAATAATCTCCCACTCGGTTTCGGTGACAGGTTGGATCGATAGTCGTGAGCCTTTTTGTAGCAACACCATTTTTTTAAGGCCTTTTACTGCTCTGAGCTGCGTGAGCGTGATCGGAGTTTTAAATTTTGTTTTGAATTTTACTTTCCGTGCATACCAGATCGGATTGTTTGGCGATGACTTTGGGTCGTGGTGCGAATCTTTGCTATCAAAAGCTGAGCTATCGGGAATCGCTTCGCTGGCTATTTCGCAGATACCAACTATTGCGGGCTCATCGGTACTGGAGTGATAGAAGAAGGCAAGATCGCCTTTTTCCATCGAGTCACGCAAGGTGTTTCGCGCTTGATAGTTTCTCACGCCACCCCACTCGGTTGACTTGTCATTTTTCAGGTCGTCGATCGAGTACGAATTCGGTTCAGATTTTAAGAGCCAGTATTGCATTAGTAAAGTTATCCTAGTTAACGTTACTACTAAAATACGTTAGTTATTGGCAGATCGTCGAAAGATATGACGATTGGTGCTTGGAGGGTTATGCTTATTAGCATAACCCTTCAATGTCATGAAAGTTAGATGCGTATGTCCGACTAATTCTGTAAACTCAGAACATTCGATGGGTTGCCATAACCACGATAGACATACTTATGAGTTGCGATGTCAAAATATGATGGACCTGCGTACCCATTTGTCGGATAAGCCTTAAAGTATAGCTTCGTTCCGGTTGGAAGCCCCTCAGACAACTCTATTCTAAAGGAATTTGGACCGTCACCTTTGGTGTATGGATACTGTGGATCCACTCTAATATATTCTATAGAATAGAAGTCTTTGTCACTAAGATCAAAATTGGATCTCGTGCTGAAAAGCAGGTGTACAGACCCCTTATCTTTCGAAAGATGACCAAAGATTGTAGCCGTTGTATGTTTTTCGTAAACAATGCCTTTAAAATGTGTAGTGTCAGTTACAAAAAATACAGATTTTCTTTGAACACGAATAGTATCATTCCGAGCACCAATACTATCATAATAATAGGTGGTAGTATCATAGTGATAGGTGAGTCTTAAGCTGTCCACAGTTATTCCTGCAAGTCGATTTGCCGGCAGAACACTATCAAGAGTGGCAGTAAAAGTAGGTTGGGCACCAAGTTCAGTTTTGCCATACCAATAGCTTGCGCCTCCAACAAATTGGAATGAAGTATTCTTATAGGTTTCAAAACCAGATTTTGAAAAGTCGATGGAATACGTCCCCTCAGGAAGATCGCGGATCGCCCAAAAGCCATCGGAATCCGTAACTCCTAAAAAAGTAGTCCCTTCAGCTTGTACGGTTATGCCGCTACGATTGGTAATAGTTTGCCCATCAGGGTCAACTAAGAAAGTCACTTGTCCTTCAAGATTTCCGATCTTATCGCCTGAAGAAACCGTATTATCTTTACAACTGACGAGGAAGCTTGTCAGGAGAACGAGGAGTAGGATAGTTGTTTTCATGCGCTTGTGTTTGTATGGTTTTGTATATTTGCACAGGGTTGTACTGCAAAAACACATTCAATACATCATAGTTACACAGGGATATGAGAAAAATCAGTGTTTTATTGTTTTCGGTGCTGTTTTGCGGCTGTTCATTGCTTAAAAGTGAGCCTGTTTCGGTCGTTGATGCTACACCGCCAATGGGCTACCACCCCGTTTTTGTCAGTGGTGTTAAGAAAATGACAGCACTGCCCGATCAAAAACCCGCACTCTATCTCAGCCGCGCCGAAGCCGCCGAGCCCAATCATATTAGATTATATGCCCATATTGTCGATTCAAACGGAAATTATCTTTCGGGTGGTTCGATCGCGAAGTTCAAATCAATGTGGTGCAAATTGATGGATGTCTGTAATGATAAAAGCACGATCATTAAAGATTATAAACTTCATGAGGTAACCGAAAGTGATCGTGTGCCGATGGCAATAGTATTGGTGATGGATCACTCCGGCTCGATGGGCGATGCTCGTGCGCATGCGGTGCAAGAAGCCGCTGAGCATATCATTGATCTGAAAAAACCTGAGGATGCAATGGCGATCATTAAATATGATGCTAAAGTTGGGGTCGAAGCACCATTGACAACAGACTCGCATATCCTCAAACAGAAGTTACATAAGAACGGCTTAGAAGGCTATGGCGGATACACCGCTATCGGCGATGCCGTTGTCGGGGCGATCGATATCATTTCGAAAACGCAAGGGTATGATCGCAAAGCCGTGATCGTCTTCACAGATGGAAAAGATAACAGTTCGAATATTGCTCGTGACTCGGTCATTCGATATGCCAGAGCAACAGGCACAATGGTGTGTGCCGTTGATTTTGGTGAGAATATCGACCCCGTTTATATGACAGATATGGCTTCGAGCACCGGAGGTATTCATGAGCAAGTCTATCGAACCGGTGAGTTCGATCCTGTTTTTGAAGATGTCTATCACAAACTCAAAAATTATTATGTGATCGACTACACGCCTCGTGCGTATGGTGTTCACACCGTGTCTTTGAAATTGTGCCTCCCGAAAGACACTGCGTATGCCGAGCAGACATTCGATAATTCGCCGCGAGTCGGAGAAGTCGGTTTGCTCGATGTATATTTTGATGTTGATAAAGCAGAGCTTCTCG
>JBBRNY010000096.1:0-9468 GCA_038229915.1 Kapaibacterium sp. (SeqCode)
ATTGTCCCAAATGGGTAGGTTCGGTGTGCCGCAGTGAGTTTATTCATATCAAAGACCTCTCCGCTCGAAGTTTTGCGCCCGTCGAAGCCCTTGCCATAAAATGAGGCTAAACCTTCCTGAGTACCTGCCGCACGAATAAGAGGCGAAGCACAGCCAGTAAAGAATAAGCCACAACAAACTGCGCCTACTATATAGATGAGGTAATAAGCGCGGAGATTAGAGATACTCATTGCGACCGTTGCGCTTGAGATAATCAACGACATCTTTTACGTTCTGAGCCGCATCACGATGCGTAATAAGGATCGCATCACCCGAATGCACCACCACGAGATCGCTCACGCCATTGAGCACGATCAATCTGTCAGAGCGTGTCAGGACCAAACATCCTTTCGAGTTTCTAATAATAATATTTTTATCTTGCTCGGCGACGTTGTTACTAAGATCTTTTTCTGAGAGTCTCCACACCTCATCCCAACTACCGAGATCACTCCAGCCAAGTGTGCTCGCACGAAGCACATACACGTTTGATGCACGCTCCATTACGCCGTAATCAATAGAGACGCCGCGAGTCTTGCTGTAAGCATCTTTTAAGGCTAGTAAAAAATCGGGTGAGCTTTCGGATGGCAGCGTATCAATATGCTCCATAATATCTTCGGTGTATTGACGGAGCGCTGTTTCTATTGCACCGACAGACCAAATGAACATCCCGCTATTCCAAAGAAAATCGCCGGACTCAAGAAAACGCAGAGCTGTATCCTGGTCGGGCTTTTCGGCAAATCTTCTGGCATGAAACACATCGCGAAGTTCGAACTCGGAGAATTGCGGAAGATCAGCTTTCGAGACCAACCGCTCGTCATCGAGCTGAATATATCCGTAACCCGTCTCGGGGCGCGTCGGATGAATGCCGAGCGTTACCAAGCCGTTGGTGCTCGATGCGAGCCGTGCGCCGATCTCGATGAGCTTCGAAAATTCTCGTTCGTTCTTGATGAGATGATCTGCAGGCAACACCACCATCACGGCATCATTGCCATAGCGCTCTTTCAAGATCTTGGTTGCGAGGGCGATACACGGAGCCGTATTTTTCCCAAAAGGCTCAGCAATAACATTAGCAGCAGGAATCTCCGATGCCTGTGCTCGCAAGGCTTCGATGTGTGATTGACTGGTGATAATAAGCGTATCAGCCGGATCGGCAAACATCTTTGTTCGCTCGAGGGTCAGTTCGAGAAGCGATTTTCCGTTATGTAGGACATCGAGCAATTGCTTTGGTCGGGCTTCGCGGCTATAGGGCCAGAACCTCGTGCCAACACCACCTGCCATTATGACTGCGCAAATTTTCATTTAATAATAACCCTAATAATTACCGAACCACTCTCGGCACCCGAGCAGTGATGTTTGTTAAGACTTCGTAGGGAATCGTCCCAAGTTCTGCGGCGATCTCCCAAGCATTGAGCTCATTCTGCTTTGACGATATGAGCGTGACATCATCACCGATACGAACTTCGTCATCACCGGTTTCTACCATCAATTGATCCATACAGATCGTGCCACGGACCGGGTAGCGTTTGCTGTGGATCAATACATCAGCCTTTGATGTCAGGAGCCTTGTATAACCATCGCCATACCCTGCAGGGATAGTCGCAATGGTGGTTGGCTTATCAGAATGCCAACGATGATTGTAACTGACACCCTCATTGGCTCCGATATGCTTCGTAAATGTTACTGAGCTTGCCAACTCTAATGCAGGTTTTAAGTTTTGGCTATATAACTTCTGCTGTTCCTGCGATGGGGCATATCCATAGAGGATGATACCTGGGCGCACCATATCAAATGCCGTGTTAATAGGGTTTTGCAATATGGCACCTGAATTTGCGGCATGAGCTATCGCAATAGCAATACCACTTCCGCGAATCTCTCGAACAACCGTACTGAAAATTGTTTGCTGCTTCGCAAAGAACGTAGAGTTCATCTCATCACTTGTGGCAAAATGAGTTGCAATGCCGATAAAGTCGATGTTCTCTTTACAAGAAACTATCTTCTGCGCAAAACCAAGCGCATCAGCCGGTTCGACTCCGATACGTCGCATCCCGGTATCTACTTTCAAATGCACTCTTGCTTTCTTACCGAGCCGAGCGGCGGCGGCGGCGATCATCTCGAGTTGATGGGCATCGCACAACGTAAAATCAAGACCATTCGCGATGAAGGTTTCGATCTCGTCATCTAATGCCGTTGTGAGAACTTGTATTGGCAATGAAGTGAGCTGTCGAAGGAACACTCCTTCTTCTTCGGTCGCTACACCAAAATATCCGACTTCCCCACTTTCGATCGATGCTTTCGCAATGATCTCTAGCCCGTGACCATAAGCATTTGCTTTTACGACCGCCATAATAATAGGCGCGCGACCAATACTCGATCGTACAAAACGAAGGTTGTGCAGGAATGCGTCGGTCGAGATAAGCGCTCGTGTCGGGCGCATAAAATTATTGTTTGATCGGTCGATTAAGTCGCGACCATAACACTGCCACGGAAGTCTTTAGTTTAGCGTGGAGATACTCCGGCTTTCGCTCGGGCTATTGCTTCATCGGTTGCGGCATCGATCGAGTCGAGACCGGGTGAAACAGCGAGTGCCGCTTTGTAAGCATCTTCGGCATCGAAGATCTGAGCACTTGACTTAAAATAATCTCCGAGGAGTGAATAGACAATTAATTGATCGTGCTTGGTGATCGCATAATGCGAAACGGTCGCCATTGCTTCGGCGTAGTTATTGATCTTAACAAACGCAAGCGCAACATTGGTGACGGTCGAAAGATGATACTGCCCTGAGTCGAGCACGAAGCGCCAGTAAGTGATCGCTGTTTTATAATCCCCTAACATCGCTGATACTGTTGCCATCCGCTCGATCGCATCAATTGATTGGTTCGGAATTTGCTGGTTTGGCTCGACGGTGCCGATAGGTCGCTCCGATGTCAAGTGGCGCTTGACAATATCGCCGACAGGGTTTGATGTCTCAATTCGATCTTGATGTGCACGAAGAGCAAAAAATAATCCTACGCCAATTAAAACAATTATACCGACAATAGAAAGAATAACTTTTGTGCGGTCGAACGGATATTTTTTTCCGATGTCAACGGTTTTGCGTTGCTTCTCTACTTTGCTTTTTTTCTTATGAGTTCGGATGCTATCAAGTGTGATCGTGTCTTGCACTTCGAGCAAGCGTTTGTAGTCGTCGCGGGTTTCTTTATCGAAGAGGACTTCTTTGGCTCTATTGAGGTCTTGCATTCTTTTTTCGGACTCTTCATCGCCGAAATTTAGGTCGGGGTGCCATCGCATTGCAAGTTTGCGATAGGCGTCTTTGATCTCTTCCTCGGAGGCATAACGCGGAACGCCGAGTATCGAAAAATAGTCTTTCATTAATAAAAAGAAATACGCCTGCGAGCAGTGTTATTCATTTTTATTTTTCACAACCGTTTATGAATGCTTCGCAACGGCAAGTCTTGCACCGAGCAGATCGAGCTCGTGGTGGAATTCATCGTTATTAATTTCGTGAGCACTATAACGCTGACGAACGCTCTCCATTGCTGTCTCTACTTCAGCAATACTAATTTTGCTCGAATGCTCTGCGCTATCAGCCAAGACGATGCCTTGATTCTCATGTAATTCCAAAAAGCCGCCGGACACAAAATAATGCTCTTCGGGTTTCCCAGCTTGGGTAAATTTCAACATCCCGGGGACGAGCTTCGAGACGATTGCCGCGTGATTATACAACACTTCGAACGGACCCATTGCGCCAGGCACGCTAAAGTGTTCTACTTCACCTTCAAACACCGTGAGTGTCGGTGTGACGATCTTTAAGAGTATGCTTTTTGTCATAGAGTGCCATTAACAAATACGAGCGTTTTTTAGTGTCATTGCATCATTTACACTTGCTTGTAGCGAAAACAATCTGCAATATGATCGTTGACCATCCCTGTTGCTTGCATATGGGCATACATTATCGTCGAGCCAACGAACTTGAAGCCTCGCGAAATTAGATCTTTACTCATTATATCCGATTCGGTTGTTCGCGGAGGTATATCTTTCAAGGTATCGCGATGATTGACGATGACTTTTCCATCGGTGAACTGCCAGATATACTTATCAAAACTACCGAACTCCTCTTGTACGTTCAGAAAGGCTTTCGCGTTGGTGACTGCCGATCGCACTTTCAGTTTATTCCTCACGATATTCGGGTCTTGCAGCAATGCTTCGATCTTCGCTTCGTCGAAACGTGCAACGACTTCAGGGTCGAAGTTCTCGAATGCATTCCGATACCCTGCGCGCTTCCGAAGGATGGTGATCCAAGACAACCCGGCCTGAGCACCTTCGAGCACCAAAAACTCGAATAACAACCGATCATCATGAACAGGCACGCCCCATTCATTATCATGATACTCCATATACAATGGGTCAGACCCACACCATCCGCAACGTGTCATAGTATTTATTTACTATAATGTAGTTATATGCTTGACGTTTGCAAATTAATCAAAGGGATTGATTTGTTGCTTATCCTTCTTTTCTTTCTGAGCTTTTTTGAATGTTAGCTCTCCCGAAGATAGGTCGGGGTAATCCGCTCTTTGTGTTCCGTTTAACAAACCTTCTATCGTTAGTAGCTGAATTTTCGGGTACTGCCTGCCACCTAATGCATCGTAAAATCCCTCGGAAACGGCTTCGGTTACCATAGGTCTTGTTACTTCTGATAAGGTAACGAAGAATCCCATCGCCGCACCTTCGCGCTTTACAACGTGAGCGAGGTCTCTGATCATAGCAACGGAAACATTCTCTCCACCTTTGACAGAAACAACTATTTTTTTGGCTCCGGTGGTATCATCCTGAAAATAGATCAATCCATCAATGCCGCCGTCTGCTCCTTTTTTCTTTCCTTGAAAAGGTTGAGCACCAACAAGCGTACAGGCCCACCACTGGAATTGGTATTTGTCACGTTCGGCAAGTGAACGCGCTCCGTCCATATCTGTTGGCAATCCCTCAACTTCATAAACAATTGTTGGGAATGCTTGCTTCAATCTTTTTTCAATGAGAGAGATTGCAAGAACCGTAATATCAATTCCTAACCACTGCCTGTTTAGTTTTTGCGCGGCGTGAACGGCTGTACCGCAACCACAAAACGGGTCGAGAACAACATCACCAGGATTGCTCGAAGCTTGTATGATGCGTTCGAGAAGCGCGAGTGGTTTTTGGGTTGGGTAACCGAGACGTTCTGCGGATGTATTTGAAATTCTTGGAATATCGGTCCATACAGTTTGAAGAAACTTGCCGGGCATTTCGTCAAGATAGACAATGAGTCCGTCCATTCTCGGCTTCCCGTCGCGCTTGAGTGCTATTCTTCCCTCTTCCCACCACTGTTCAAGCTGTTCTAACTTATATCCCCATCCTCTGTTTGGGGAAGGCATTGTTCCGCGCCATTCAAATTTTCCACTATTACTATTCGGACGACTTGCCGTTAAATCTTGGCATGTATAGAGTCTGCCATCACCATCTTTTTTATATCGTGCAAGTTGTTCAGTGCTATACGGTGTCGCGGTATCATTCCAAGTATAGTCCAATGTTTTTGTATAGAAAAATATCGTATCGTTTATTCTTCCATATTGTTTAGCGGTATTATGAGCATTCGTTCGCTGCCAGACTATTTCGTTACGGTATCCTTCCTGTCCAAAAACTGCATCCATCACAATTTTCAAATAATGACTTGCCGTCGGATCACAATGCAAATACAACGACCCTGTTGGTTTTAATACACGATGCAATTCTAAAAGTCTGTTTGCCATCATGGTGAGATATGCCATCATATCATTCTCACCGAGGAAAGATCGTAATGATCTTATCATTTCTGCAACGTTGGTATTAGGTTGCCGAAGCAATTCGCTATATTCTTTTTCTGCTTCGCTTCCCCAGTGCCAAGAATCTTCAAACGCTGTTATTTGAGCATCGGACGAATGCCCCTTCGGAGTTTTGAATAATAAATTATAATCTCGCTTCGAATTGAACGGCGGGTCTAAATAAATGAGATCGACCGATTCGTCTTTTATCTCCTTACGCAATACGGGAAGATTATCCCCGAAGTAGAGTTTGTTCATAGTGCAAAAATACGACGGTTGGGTATAGCAAAATGAAAGTTGCGAAGTTCTTAGGATTGCCATCTTAGCAACTTTCTTTGCTCAACAAGCCCAATTCGATTTCCCCATACCCGAAACCCTCTCCCCCAAACGGCTGTTTACACTTTTCTGAAAATTTTACCACTATTTTACGCCAAATAGCTCTATGAATCAAGGCAAAATCGCTCAAGTTATCGGACCTGTTCTCGATATTGATTTTTCGGATGGCAAACTTCCGTCGATCCTCAATGCGATCAAAATACCTCGCACCAATACCGAAGGCAAACAAGAAGACCTCATCGTCGAAGTGCAGCAGCATTTGGGCGAAGACCGTGTCCGCGCCGTAGCTATGGACTCGACCGACGGCTTGGTTCGTGGGATGGATGCTTTCGATACAGGCGCTCCGATCTCGGTACCTGTTGGTCCGAACTCGCTCGGGCGATTGATCAACGTCGTTGGTCAGGCTATTGATGGCGGTGCGCAGATCGAATCAAAGTTCAGCTGGCCCATCCATCGTGATGCGCCGAAGTTCGAAGATCTTTCGACCAAAGCCGAAATTCTTGAAACTGGCATTAAAGTTATTGATCTTCTTGAGCCATACTCAAAGGGCGGCAAGACCGGTCTTTTCGGTGGCGCAGGTGTTGGCAAGACTGTGGTTATTCTTGAGCTTATCCATAACATTGCGAAGTATCACGGCGGATACTCGGTCTTTGGCGGAGTAGGCGAACGTACTCGTGAAGGTAATGATCTTTATCTCGAAATGAGCGAGAGCGGTGTGCTTGATAAAACCGTACTTGTGTTCGGACAGATGAACGAGCCACCTGGTGCGCGTCAGCGTGTGGGGCTTACGGCTTTGACATTCGCAGAATATTTCCGCGATGAAGAAGGCAAAGACGTATTGCTCTTTATCGATAACATTTTCCGTTTCACACAAGCTGGTTCTGAAGTATCGGCGTTGCTTGGTCGTATGCCATCGGCAGTAGGATACCAACCGACGTTGGCATCAGAGATGGGCAGCTTGCAAGAGCGCATTACTTCTACAAAGAAAGGCTCGATCACATCGGTACAAGCGATCTACGTACCCGCTGACGATCTGACCGATCCTGCACCGGCAGCAGCATTTGCCCACTTAGATGCAACAACAGTGTTATCGCGCGCTATCTCCGAGCTTGGTATCTATCCTGCCGTTGATCCGCTCGATTCGACAAGCCGCATTTTGACTGCAGAGATTCTCGGCGACGAGCATTACAATATGGCTCGTGGCGTACAGAACATCTTACAGCAGTACAAAGACCTTCAGGATATTATTAATATCTTGGGTATGGACGAGTTGTCAGAAGAAGATAAGACCATCGTTAAGCGTGCTCGTAAGGTACAGAAGTTCTTGTCACAGCCGTTCTTTGTGGCGGAGCAGTTCACAGGCTTGGCAGGAAAATATGTGAAGCTCGAAGACACCATCCGTAGCTTTAAGATGATCTTAGACGGCGAATGCGACGACCTACCAGAACAAGCATTCCACATGGTCGGCACCATCGAAGATGTCTATGAAAAAGCAAAGACGATGAATAACTAACAAATCGTAAAAGAGTAGAAAAGAAAAGGCAGTATCACTACTGCCTTTTTTTTATGGGATGGAGAAAAAAATTTCGGGTTTGTCATCCTGAGCCCAACGAAGGATCTCCGTTTGTCTAATCTTGATGTCTCGTACTAAAGGAGATTCTTCGGTCGCGGAAATTTTGCGGTTGGGATAAATATTCGTTTGCTCCCTCAGAATGACAGGGTTTACGTTTTTTTCTGGGATGACGAAAAAATTTTCGGATTTGTCATCCTGAGCCCGGCGAAGGATCTTATCTTTAAGATTACACCAAATCCGAAGTTTAGATAAAACTTCAAGATCAGATTCTTCGGTCGCGGAAACTTCACATTGAAGGTAAATATTCGTTTGCTCCCTCAGAATGACAGACTTAAATATTCTGCATCCCCGAGTCGCATCGCGACGGCAACTACATAGCCCACCATTTCAATGGTGGGCGGGCTTTCAATTTCAGGCGGGCTCTCAATTATGCAGGGTTTTACCCACCGAACGCTCATTCATCAAGCCTTCAAAAATCCCAATTCATACACCATCGGTTGTAATTTTCCCCTTGTCATTCCCGCGAAAGCGGGAATCCAGGTTCGGCAGTGGGAAGCTGGTAACCATTAGTCGATAGATCAATCCATTCTGGATTTTTCTTTTCTATTAACTCAAGTTTCCACGCCCTATTCCATTTTTTTAATTGCTTCTCTCTGGTTATCGCATTCTGAATATCATTAAACCATTCAAAGTAGACTAAGGTATGAACGTTGTAGTTCTTTGTAAAACCTTCGACTAAACCTTCTTTATGCTCCCATACTCGTCGCTCAAGATTATTGGTTACTCCAATGTAAAGTGTACCGTTGCGTTGGCTTGCAAGAATGTACACGTAGTAGGTATTCACTGTTTTTTGAAAGTAGTTATATAATCAGAATGTCCGAACCTGGATTCCCGCGTTCGCGGGAATGACATTGCACCTGGATTCCCGCGTTCGCGAGAATGACAAGGAACCTGGATTCCCGCGTTCGCGAGAATGACAATGGAGTCACGCCTTCAAAAATCCCAATTCATACACCATTGGCTGTAATTTTTCGGTTAGGGTTTTGTACGACGCTTCAAATTCTTTGAAACTTACGGGAGCGAAATCTCCGCTGTCGTTTCGTTTTTGTAGGGCTTTGCGGATCTGATACCAGCCGACATCGGCGCGGTTGAGCTTGAGCTCTTCGCGGACGGTATGCACGTCGGTGTTGGCAAAGTATGCTTGCCATAATGCCTTGCCCGTTTGAAGGACGGCTTGCGCTTCGGCGGAGAATTTCTTGCCCTTCATATATTGCACCATAAAATCACTCTCGAACCTGCCGGGCGCATTCACTTCTTCTTCAGTGAAGGGAATAAAGTGATTCACGATGCTCCACTTTTTTCCATTCCATTCTAAATCATTCGCGCTGGCGGTGAGGTTGCTGCCGTTGAATAGCATCCAAACCAAACAGTCGCTCTTAAATTCTTCGCTTAATGGTTTATCGGGTTGCAGAAATTGATCGCGGTCGTTGAGCCAAGTGGGTTTGACTAATCTCCGTGCAGCGAAAATTACTGCGGCTTGCCAAAGATTCGTAGCGTTGATATAAAATGCTCCCTTGTGTCCAATGCCATGAACTGATGAAAACATGGCAGTCTGATTTGCATTTTGAAAGTCGTTGCTATTACATAGAAGATGACCTATCGCACCGTCCGACCAGTTACCAGCAG
>JBBRNY010000097.1:0-9436 GCA_038229915.1 Kapaibacterium sp. (SeqCode)
AAGCCGCTATCGAGTTCAAACGTGGCGAGCGCATTGCCCAGTTGGTGATAGCAAAATATGAACGTGTCGATGTCATCGAGGCAACAGAACTGGCAGATTCATCAAGAGGCGCAGGTGGGTTTGGGCACACGGGGACGAAATAATCAAGTATTTAGTCCGTATCTCTTGGTTCGTTCGTAAATTCGTGTATGTTGAATAAAGTCATCACTATCGAGCGCCATATTATCGAAGAGGAGAGAGCTTCGCAAGGCGCAACCGGAGATTTTTCTGCACTCTTGCGCGACTTGATGCTTGCGGTCAAGATCATTCATCGTGAAGTTATTTGCGCAGGATTGGTTGATATTCTCGGCGCAACGCCTCGCGAGAACATTCAAGGCGAAATTGTACAAAAGCTCGATGAGTTTGCGAACGATGTCATTTTCCGCGCCATGGATCACGGTGGGCATCTTTGTGCAATGGCAAGCGAAGAAAATGAAGGGCTCCTTGCCATCCCTGAAGAATATCCGAAAGGTAAATATATTTTATTGTTCGACCCTCTTGATGGTTCATCGAACATTGATGCAAACGTGTCTATCGGTACGATCTTTTCGATCCATCGCCGAGTGACGCCTGAAGAAACTGACGGCACCGAAGCAGATGCATTGCAGCCTGGATACAAACAAATTGCCGCCGGCTACACGATCTACGGTCCTTCGACAATGCTTGTCTATACTGCCGGACGCGGCGTGTATGGTTTTACGCTTGATCCATCAGTGGGCGAGTTCTTGCTTTCGCACGATAACATCCGCATACCGCAACACAATGGTATTTACTCGGTTAATGAAGGCAACTACACCAAGTGGTCGCAGGAGATGCGCAACTATATCGATTGGGTGAAGCAGGATATTCCCGAAGAAAACAAAAAGTCTTATAGTCTGCGATATATCGGTTCGATGGTGGCTGATGTTCACAGGACGTTGTTATATGGCGGCGTGTTTCTTTATCCTGCTGACGTAAAAAGCAAGAGAGGAAAACTTCGCCTTCTCTATGAAGCAAACCCTATGTCGTTTATTGTCGAGCAAGCCGGAGGTAGGGCAACCGATGGGCTTGGTAACCGTTTATTAGATATTATGCCAACCGAACTACATCAGCGCGTACCGTTGGTCGTCGGCAGCCCAAAAAATGTTGATGAAGTTGAATCTTTTTTACAAGGCAAGCGCTCAGTTTAGATAACGATGTCCAATCATTCTGAAGAACAAAAGATCAACACGCTGCCTATTGTTGTCGGTATTACGGGGCATCGTGATGTTCGCGCCGAAGATCTGAGCCAGCTTAAACATAGCGTCGAAACGATCTTTCGAGAATTGCTATCGCTCTATCCGCATACACCACTGACATTCCTCTCATCACTTGCCGAAGGAGCAGATCGCATCGGAGCCGAAGTGGCACTTGAAATGGGATTGACATTGGTATGTCCGCTTCCACTCGAACCCGAACTCTACAAAAAGGATTTTGAAAGCCAGGAGTCGCGTCAAGAATTTGATCGGATGGTTGCGGCTTCAAAAAGTTGGTTTACATTGCCGTTAGTAGAAAATGTTACTTCCGAAAGTATTAAAGAGATCGGGCGTGATCGTGATCTGCAATATGCTCAGGTCGGGGCATATCATGCAGAACACAGTCAGATACTTATTGCACTGTGGGATGGACAGGTGCTCGATAGCATAGGCGGTACGGGGAAGGTGGTTCGGTACAAGCTCGAAGGCATTCCAAAAATATTCGGAAAAGCGCATAGTCCGCTCGATCCTGTAGAAACCGGTCCGGTCTATCACGTGCTCACGCCGAGACAAACAAACCCTGTCGTTGAAGGTGCACCGTTCACGGTAAAAAGATATTATCCGCGTGGGTATGGCACGTATGAAGAAGCAAAAAAATCTTTTGAAAAGATCTTCCAGCAGATCGATCTTTTTAATGATGATACGGAAAAACATTCACTTCAGTTGGTAGAAAGCAAACAGAAAAGTGAAGGATACTTACTTGGGGATCTGGAGACGAAGGATCTGTCAGTAGAACTTTGTACGATCGCCGATCACTATAGCACCGCTGATTCGTTAGCAACATTTTTTCAGCGCCATACCAGACGTGCCTTTGTCGGGATATTTACTTTTGTCTTTACTGCCGCGATCTGTTTTGATCTTTATGCACATATCTACCACGAAAATTCTTTTGTGCTCGGTGGGTATTTATTTGCATTGTTCATTGCTTTCCTGTGGTATAGTTATGCGAAACGCCAACATTACCAAACAAAATACCTTGACTATCGCGCACTTGCCGAGGGGCTGAGAGTACAATTTTTTTGGAGATTTATCAATCTGAATCATACCGCTGGTGATTACTATATTCGAAAACAAAAAAGCGAAATGGATTGGATTCGCTTTGCGATGCGAACGGCTGCTATCCCGCTAAACGATCTCGATTTTTCAAAGGCAACTGATTCAGAGACAACCTACGAACGATTGAATGTGGTTTTGCACGCTTGGGTTGAGGATCAAGCAAAGTATTATCCGAAAGCACTGAAACGAGATCATCACCGCTTGCATCGCCTTGAACGGGCTATCAATTTATTGTTCTATATTGGTGTTGGGCTTGCAGTATTACAATTACTGATCACCATACCACACGAAATAAAAGATTTTCTTGTCGTAGCAACTGGTCTTGCCCCGATCACGGCGGCGTTACTTGGTGGATACATCGAACGTAATGGACTTGTGGGTCACATCAAACAGTACGAACGCATGGGCGTAATGTTTGTGCAAGCCAAAGAATATCTCTCTTATTTGTTGAGTGAAAAAAGGAATGAGGATGCCGCAAGTTTTATTTTTGAATTAGGTGCCGAAGCACTTGGCGAAAGTGGCGATTGGATGCTCTTGCATCGCGAGCGGCCGCTGGAAGTGCCGAAGGGATGATCGTCGTTTTTATTTTCCGATACAGTCTTTATACTTATTGATCGCCTGATCGTAACGGGTACGATAGTCTTCGTGGCTTTGCTTGAGGTTCGCAACTTGTGTCTCTGCTACTGAGATCTGTTTTTCTAATTTTTTGATCTCATAGGCATCAGCACGCGATTGTGCGTTTTGCAATTCTTTTGATATCCGTAAATATCTGGTATAGCTCGACCAATATTTTTCTTCGGTCTTGATCAATGTCTCTTTTTGATCAGTGACGATCGATAATAATTTCATACAGCGATCATGCGAGGGCAGTGCTATGAGTTTAAACGGCTCTGCAAATCGCTCCGGGATGATGATGGGCGTGCCATCAGCATCCTCAGGTTGTATGCTCCAGATGAAATTTCCACCATCCGGTGGCAATGGCACTTCCTGTGGCCAGTTTGATTGCGGGACCGCCGTAACTACTTTTTCAAAGAACGGACGATTATTTAAGATCGCTTGCTTGGCATCTTGCGACGGAAGCAACTCCACGAGTTTTAAACGATAATTGACAATGCCGAACGGCGCGGGCACAAGCGGTGTCCAGCTAAATAATATCGTGGGTTCAAGACCTGCAACAACCGACGAGCCATCGGTTGGCTGTAATAATGTGGGTAGCGAGTATTTTGCTAAAAAGAACGAGCGACAGTCGTGGTTTGATAACACATTTATTTCTGCTGTATTGATACCAACCATCGAGACACAAAGCTCGTAAGAACCTTCGGGAAGCATGCCACTTCGAATTGTTGTTTGTTTCTGCTCACCATTAAAATTTATTGCATTTTGCGGAAATAGATCACCTCCAAAAAAAGTACTCTGTCCCGGAGGAAGGCTCAGCACTGGCATCGCATCGAGTTTTGAGTTTGCAACCGAAGAGCCATTGAGCGAAAGTGTTGCGTTGATCTTTGCAGAGATCGTTTTCGTCCCCGTATTGAGAACTACAAGCGTCACCGTTTCACGATGGCTTTCCCAATCGGAAATTCGCATTGAAGGATGCGGGGATAGATTCAGCGTCACTTGCAGACTTTGTGAGCGCACCGATAACGGTAACACGACCAGTGCCAGCACGATCAACAACAAATATGACTTCACGAGAGACTTTAACATATAGTAAAAACGATTGTGCATAGCGATCTGTGACATTAGCAGACGATTAATAGCCGATCAGGACAAAGCCTGCCCAATAGAGTGGAATGTCCGTATTATAACGCTTCTTTACTGTTGTACGCATCGAAAGCTGTGCATCGCGTAATGCATCGACGTTTGAGGCACCTTCGAGTAAGCTTTTATAGAATAACGTCATCAGTTCGGATGTTTCTTTGTCAGGTACTTTCCAAAGGCTCATCAGGATATTCCTCGCCCCGGCGGTGCGGAATGCTCGTGGCAACCCAATGACACCTTCGCCGGGCTCGATCACTCCCTTACCGCTTTCGCACGAAGATAAAGTCACGAGATCAGTGTTTTCCAGATCGAGGCTCATCGCTTCAAGGGCGGTCAATATGCCATCGTTTGATGGGTTAACATTGCCACCGCGAAGCGTGGAGTTTGCTCCGCCGAGAAATAAAGAGCTCCCGAGCATAATATTGGTCGTCGATGAAGTTTGCGATCTCGAACGAGTTGAGTCATCGATCATTTTGGAAAAGCGACCGTGCGTAGCAATGTGCAATATTCCGGGACGGCGAATCTTCTCTAATTGTTCTTCTGTCGCATCGGCACCAAGATAGGTGATCGTTTGCCAGTTTACTTTTTTGAAGAGACCGGAAATACTCGTTGCTTCGATCTTCGTTGCTGGAAGGCGTTCTAACACAAGAGTAGATACCGATGTCGGTGATGTCTCAATTGTTGTTTCCGATGAAGTAGCATTATCATAATTCGGATCAGCAAGAATAGCTATCGAATTTTGATGTGCCGTAGAAGAATCGCGGATAAGATCAGCGGTGTTCGCAAGCAAGACGATCCTATATTTATCTATCAATTGTGTTTTTGAATCGAGATCGAGCGAGGCGAATGATATTTGTGAATACACACCATCAGGCGAAAGATAGATGGTTTTGAATGAATTGGTGAGTCGCTCCAGCGGCGACCACAATACGGTACTCACGCGAAGTAATGCCTTATTTCTGATCGCAGGTTTTATTGTCAATGCGCTGATAGCGCGAAAATATTCTCGCATCACCGCTGGATCATCAATGTCTCTGGCATTCCCGATCAATGTCGCTTTCGGAGCAAACTGATCTTGCTGAGATATACTAAACGCCGCATAGAGCATCGAGTCTGATTGGCGTTCGCCATCGTAATATTGGAAGTTGGTGATCTCAATAGCGCAAGCATCACTTGACAAATGTGATCTCACATCCTCCCAATGCAAAGACCCATTTAACGCAAAACGATTATATTTTGCAGATAGACGGGCGACCTTTTTTTCAAGATCACTTGTCATGTTATCAAGACTATCGGCAGAAAAGTATGGTTTTCTGATGAGAAGAGAACTGCTGATACCAAGTACCGAACGTCGCGAACGAAGTGCTGCAATGCTATCGAGCAATGCAGTGATTACGGTGTCTCCTGAATTCAATGCACTCGAGCGAGTAGATTGGACACTAGTGAGCACTATACCTTTTATCCACAACAGCCAATCATACGCTAGCGCATTCCCTTCAGGGTGTAGAGCGACATTTCGTATGACAGTACTAAAGACTCTGCCGCTATTAAGCGTAACATCGCGAATAAATTCAAGACGCTCACGCTCACTGGTATAACGAAAATTTTCTTTTGTTGCTTGTCGGTAAATTTCAAGTGCAGTGCGATATGATTCAAATGCCATTTTCGTCGATCCTTGCTGTTCATGGATGACAGCGGCAACAAGATGACATTTTGCGCTAAGCAACAGCGAGGTGTTTTGAGAATGCTTAATGTCTTTGATGGCATTCTCAATATCGGTTAATGCAGAATCATCTTCAGTAATGATCGTCCGAGCACGAGCACGCTCAAGTTCGAGTTTGCCACGGAGGATCAAGCGTAGATCTTTTACCGCGGATGACTGTGTGATAGCAGTAGTATAGATTCCTTCAGCGCGATCAAATTGTTTTTTTGCAAAGGCAATATCACCTTGTAATTTTAAGAAACGCAAATGCTCATTGGTGTTTTGATCGTAGGAGAGGTTATAGGAATTGGAGTAGGAGGCGATCAATGCTTCGGCTGAAGAAATATTGTTTGCAAGGAGGTGATACTCTGCAAGCGCAATTGCCGCAAGCGCTGTGAAACGGTCGTTTGCGCCAAAGTCAGTGATGTAATCATTTAACTGTTCTTTCGCAGCATCAACGGCATCGCCGTAACGGCTTTGCTCGCTGTAGAGCACAGCGAGCCGGCTCCAGACCGAGGCGACGATCTCGTGATGAGGTGAGTAAATATTGGAGTATTGCGACCGCGCCAAGATCAACTCTTCTTCTGCATCGCCGTACTTTGCAAGTTCGAGCGAAAATACTCCGAGCTTATAATGCAAAAAAGCCGAGATCGTATCGGCTTTGGTGTTTACAGTTTTGTTTGCATAAAGAAGATCGTGGAGCAGATCGTAACCGTGTTGATAGTCATCACTATAATAGAGCGAATCAACGGTTTGCTCTAATTGTCGAAATGAAGAGAAGCTCTGCGCCTGAAGTGCAGTAGGGAGTAAAACGAGATATACAAGAATGAATATTTTTTTTCGGCTCACGGAACGACGATGTTCTTCACATCGGAAGGTAATCCTTTGCGCTCGCCGCTGGTCGCTGTTACTCTGATGCTCACAGTCGTCCCACTGGCAAGCTCGGTGATGCGCGTTTTTGTACGTGCTAATTGCGTAACAGGATGAAAGTCTTGCTCGTTCGCCTTTTTGAGTTCGATGATATAACTGAGTGCTCCCTCGACCGCATCCCAACGGACAAGAACGATACCCGGTGTCATCGGCACGACTTCGAGCTTTGCAGGAGCATCGAGTGCGCGAGTGACCATAAGATTATTCAAACGGTTTGCATCCTTTTGTGCTTGAAGCTTATTTTCCGTTTTAGCAGGGTCGTTTTCATTCGAACCTCTAAAGAGTGGGGAATTCGGATCGTTTGATTGCGTGCCTTGTTGAATGCTCGAAGACTGATCGTTAGAGGCAATAGTATTATTGTGATCTGAAACGATCGGAATATTCACCGAGTTGGTCGGGCTTGGTGACCATGGCTTCCAGACAAATAAGGCGAGCAGCACTACCGCCATTGTCGTAGCAAAACGAAATGAAGTAGCACGTGAGCTGAAGAGGCTACTTATTTTTGAAAGTAAACTTGGTGTAGTTTCGGTTTTGGCAACAACATCCACTTGAGCAAATCGTGAGTAGGCAGCTGCGATCTCTGTATCAGGAATCTGAGCTTCGCTTTCAAGTGAACCGTAGAGTAAATTCAGTGATGCGGCTTGTTCGTTCAGCTCGCTGTGAAGATCAGGATGTGTTTGCTGATATTTGGCAAGCACCTCACTTGAACTAATACTATCGAACTCGCCGAGGCGAGATGCAAGATAGTCATCGCTAAAGCGGTTGAGTATGTTTTGTGCTTGTGTCATTATGATAGTGATTTGCCTATAGAAATCGAAAAAATTATCAGAAACAGTCCGCGTGAAACGAGTGCCGAATAAAAGCCTTCTAATGCTTCGTCTTCTGTGCAAGGAGTTGCGGTAAGTTCGATATCCTCCTTAAGATATAATCGTCTCAGCACGGCGTTTTGTGACGCAGAAAGCGAAGAAAGTACACTTTTGTGCTTAATGATCATATTTTGGCGCAACATTGCGATGCCACGTTTATGTATCTGACGGGCATTTGCAACGGTAATTCCATTGTTTTCAGCTATTTCCTCGTATTCAAGACCTGAGATCCTTTCGGAAATGATCTTTCGATATTTCTCGTCAAGTTGAGAAAGAATCCTAACTGATTCCATACCGCCAAGTATCATATCCGAGAGATCGGCACCACTATCGAGAGGTTGCAAGCGAGCTTCCCAGTTTGAATTGGTCTCATCCGAGCCCGAGTTTTCGTCAATGCTGATAAATACTTTTGATTTGCGGACTCGTTTACGGTTATAATCAAGCGCGGTGTTTTCGGCAACCACGTGTACAAAACCAAACACACGACCTTGCTCGATCACTCGCTCAGCTTTTTCGGGGTCACGGAACGTCGCAAGAAGTTTTTCGAGAGTATTAAAGAGGACATCGTTGATCTCGTCTTCGCTAAAACTGCTTCGCCAACGTTTTTTTATCGAACCGGTGACGAATTTATATAACAGGGCGAACAACTTCTCCTCGCTTTTGCGATCGCCCCGCGAGGCGGCTCTTACAAGAGGTTCAATGTTCGGTAACTCTGTCATTTAATCTGTGTCAAAAAGTGGGGAATGTGTACTATTACCACAACATTATCAGCAACAACTGTAGGTTATGTACATTCGCTCAAGAACACATCCAGAGCGGGAGACGGGGATCGAACCCGCGACGTCCAGCTTGGGAAGCTGGCATTCTACCGCTGAATTACTCCCGCATCAGCCTTTATAGTGCAAAATTACACTATTTGTAATGCGATCGCATTAAAACAGGTTCATTTTTCCGATGCGAGTTTGGCAGTTATGACAGTAGCTCGGGGTTCTCTTTGTCGCAGATCCAGTCGGTTAAGCGGTTTTGAGGTTTGGTATGGTAATTGCTTAGTATAGATATAGTAACGAAAGTGTACGAATGACCGTAGCAGATATGGTCTGAATTAGAGAGATTGAAAGGTACGAAAATGAAAAACACGATCAACAGAATCTTCGGAGCAGTCTTCGCAATAGCGATGATGATCGGTGTTGCAGATGCTCAAACATTTCTCGAGCGCCCTCAGGCTTGGACAACCCAAACGCTTCGCGCTTCGGGTATTGATACTACCCGTATCGTAATGCACTCGTTCTTTAGTCTTGAACAATTGAACGATACATTGCCACTGATCTATCACGAGCCATATCCTGACTCAGTGATGCCGCTTACAGCGATCGAGATCGCAGAGATCACTATTCAAGCAGATAATGCTGATGAAGTGATCGCGATCTTAGAAAAGCAAGCTCGCAAACTTGGTGCTGATTGGATCGTTGGGTTCAATGAACCTCGTTTGAAATGGCAGAAAGTTGGTAGTGAGCAAAAAGCTACCTATCACTCACAGGCAACGCTGTATAAGGTGATCGATGCTGAGCTTGCACCAGTTGCTACTATTGCTGATGTGTATTGCGGAGAGAATCACCTCAACAACTGCCAAGCAGTATTGACTTGGATCGACACTGAACATAAGTAATACCGCAGAGTAATGATATTGTCTAGCATAATGAGAATGGAGAAATTCCATTCTCATTTGCGTTTAAATCAGAGCAACCACTATCAATGCTGAGCGGGAAATCTCAAAAGACTCAAAAGGACGCGCCAAATTTTATTGAATTTAT
>JBBRNY010000098.1:0-9302 GCA_038229915.1 Kapaibacterium sp. (SeqCode)
AGAGCGGGCACGCCAGCGGCGTGCCCCTACGGGACTCCCAAATTTTTTATAAACACAGAACACTTATGAACACTATTATTCAATCTGGCGCCGAGTTGCGGTTGTTGGCTATTGAGCCTTATGAGCGTGTTACGTTTGGCGTGTGCCGCGACTATCCTATTACTGAAAGCGAGATCACTTTGCTTCGCATTAAAAAACGAAAAGAGATCATTAGCGAATCGGTAAAACTCGCTCTTGAATTATCGCTTGAACATAAAGTGCTTTATCTTAATCGCTTTTGTCACGAGCCGCAAATCGTCGAGGCGGTACACGCCGTGTGTGGTGATTGGGAGCCCGATAATTTTACTCAGTGGACGTATGGCAAGCAAGAGATCAGTGATAATTATGATGCGATCGCTGAATATATTGAAGAGAGCGAGACGAAAATCGTTGTTGTGAATTCATTCGATCATGCGGCGACTACTCCGCGGCATCAGCGATTGTTTGTCGATCACTTGCGGATGTTTTGCTCGCTTGGGTGCGCGGTTGTCGTGGTGACGCAAGATATGCGGAAGAATTTATCGACTGGAGAACTCGGTGTGGGTCCGCTTGGATTATTAGCAAGTCTTTCGAGCAACGTCATTAATTTTTCCGAAGAGGATGAGATTCTTTCTTATAAAAAACCTGCCGAAGATCCGAATGCAATTCAGTGGGTCGCGGAAATTGATATGAAAACCTGCAAGCAATTATTTCGGAAAGATATTTGGGATTATGCGAAGCCGCAAGATTTTCCGTACTTGCTCGGGATTTTGAAAGAGCGGGAGAAGAAAATTATCGAAGATAGAATTCGTGTAAAAGGTGTGCACGATAAACTTGCTGAAGCGGAGATCGTAACACGGTTCTCGGTTTTAGCTGGCGATAAGCTGTTAGAAATACAAGAGTTCGAGAAGCGTGTGCGAGAAATGTACGAGAAAAAAGAGGTTAAGAAGTGGAGGTTTTGTCAGGTGTATGTGAAGGAGTTGGAGGTGTTGTGGGATGCGGGAAATTTTGAAATTACGCCCATCATCGAGACCGCCCACGATTGAAATCGTGGGCTATGCAGTTGCAGTCGCTGTGCGACTCTGTTGCAGAATGTCATTCTGAGCGACGAGCGAAGAATCTTAACTTGAAGTGTGATCCAAACTTCAGGTTTTGTAAAATCTGAAAGTTGAGATCCTTCGTTGGGCTTAGGATGACATATTAAAAGCGACCGCGGATTGCGAAGGCTACGTCGGTTCTGCCGGTGCCGGCGTTGAAAAATTGTAGCAGATGGGCGGTCGAGACATCGAGCATTACGTGATCGAAGAGTGTCGTGCCGAGACCAAGCGTTACATCTGATTGTCCACTTTGGATAAAAAATCCCGCGGCTACTCTGAGCGAGGCGATGGTATTCTCATGCTCGCCAGTAATGCCGAATCCGATGCGCGAATGATTTAAACTGCCGACGACACTATTAAGTCCGTCATCAAATTCGATAGCAAGGAATGACTTATGAAAATAGTCGATGTTCATATTAGCGCGGCGCAAATCCATCTTCGCACCGATGCGCAGCATCGTTGGGAGCGCAGTTGTAAAAGAGTTGAGGTGTGTAAGTGTGCCGCTCAAAACTTTGAGGGAATCGTTGAGATGCTTAATGTCGCCGATGACATTGTCGTAATGGATCGTATCAACGATATGATCGGCAACACGTTCAGTAGCATTGACAGACCAATTGATAAAACCGAGATCGGTCACCGATGCGCCGAATGTGAAAAGGGGATCGCTTCCGGTTTTGTCGAGGAGTACGTCGATTGAGCCACCGAAGTCGGCGCCGAAGCCGGAGCCCGCTTGATCACTGGTGATGAAGCCGAAGCTGAAACTCGTTGGAAGTTTATTTGGATCAAAGGCTGCTCCGTAAGCAGAACGAATTTTATAATTAACATTGATAATGGACTTGCTGTTGCCGACACCATTGGCAAAGTAATTGTCGGGGTCAAGCCCAATGTATGCAGTGCCCGAAACATATTTGAGTGCGGCACCAAGTTTGATATAGTGAACAGGTTTCGGCGCAGTTTGTGGGTGATCGCCATCGCCAAAAAAGTTTTCGAGAACAGTAAACTGGTGTGCAAACGAAAGTGCATATTCACTATACCACATTCCTTGAAAATCGAAATTGGAGTAGGAGCCTGGGTATTGTGCAAGTTGCGACTCGGCATGAATAAAGAAATTCAGAAAGTTCGCAGGGATGTCGGTGCGAAGCGCGGCATGGGTCGTCCAAGTCAGGGCAAGAGTTCCGAGATTTGGCACGGCATACGAAGCGCCAAGAATTTCGACATCGGCGCGACCAGAAAGTTTTTCGTCGAGCAAGAGATTCGAAATTTTCTTGCGGTCTTCATCGGAGATCGTACCGCCGGAAGGTTTGAACACGCTAGCAACCGAAGCGGCGTCAATAAAACTGGGACCAGCATCAACGCCAAATGCAGAAAGCGGAAAGATACTAAAGGTGAATGTCGGATTTTTTTTGTAGTAGTCTGAAGGATAGTCGCTGTATTGCAAAAGTGCCGGATTGAGACCTACAGCAGAAAGTCCTTCACTGGTGATAGCATACGTTCGACCAGCGCCATGTGCAAAAGCAGAAAGATGCTCATATCCTTCTTGGGCAAACGAAAGATGAGCAAAGAATAATAGAAAGAAACAACTAATGAAACATATTTTAGCGAACTGCTTCATACATTATTTTCCTTTTTTCATTTGACGCTCGATGTCTTCGATCTTTCGTGGTGATGCGGCAGAAAGGTTGACAGGTCCATCGGCAGTGATGAGAATATCATCTTCGATGCGACAGCCGATCTTCCACCACTTTGGGTCGCAAGGGCTGCCTTCGGCAATGTATATACCGGGTTCGACAGTGATGACATTGTTTTCTTCAAGTGAAAGAAATGTGCCGACATCGTGTACATCAAGACCAAGATAATGCGAAGTGCCGTGCATAAAATATTTTTTGTACTCATCGGGAGCATGGATGATGCCCAGTTTTGTCAAGCCCGCGATGATAACTTTCGTCGCGGCTTCGTGCGGCGCTTTGAAGTCTTTGCCGACAAGAGCTTGCGCAATGCCCGAGTCTTGCGCTTCGAGGACGATGTTATAAATAGCTCGTTGTGCAGGAGTAAATTTTCCGTTAACTGGGAAGCTGCGAGTGACATCAGCAGTGTAGCCGTGATACTCGGCGCCCATATCCATTTCGATAAAGTCGCTGTCTTGCGTTTTGCGACGATTGGTTTCGTAATGAAGAATCGTTGAGTTGTTGCCGCTACCGACGATGCAGGGATAACCGGTATATTCAGCTCCGTTCTTTGAAAATATATATTCGCCAAGTGCTTGCATTTGGTATTCGTACCAACCAGGCTTGACCTGTTTCATGATCTCGTTATGCGCTTCGTTAGAAATTTTTATTGCCTTCTTGAGCAATACTATTTCTTCGGGAGCTTTGACATAGCGGAGTCGAGCCATCATCGGAGCAGGGGAAGCGATCGTCACATTTGGGAAATGTTTTTTGAATGATTCGACTGAAGTATTATAGAGTTGATAGGTCGAATCAATGAGTGGATCGAAAAAAGTTTTCGGTGTCGTCGGTTGATAGTAGAGCGTATCGGTATGAGGCAAAATACTATCGAGGAAATAGCCAAGTGAATCGAACGGATGCGACTCCATAAAACCGAGAAATGTTCTCGCTCCTTCAACGCCAAGCCTTACGCCCGTCCATGTTTCGCGAGCAGGATCTTTCTTGTCAACAAATAAGATCTCGCGCATCGGGTGACCGTTTATCAACAGTATTGCTGCTCGAGATTGCGTGTGTCCACTCAAATAATAAAAATTGGGGTCTTGATGATATTCATAATTGACGTCATTGGCGCGATTCTTTTCGAGAGCCGCTGTGAAGAGCGCAACCGAATGTGGCCCCATATTTCGAAAGACCTGATCGCGCCGAATCTTATGAAAGCTAAGACTCAGACGGTCATCGTCATATTGAGCATATTTTGTTGAAGTAGGGAGATGCTGTGCTAGAGCAGTATTACCAAAACAGCACAAGATGAGCAATGCGATAATACTCTTCATAAGATGGGTATGAAAAAATTATGGAATAAGATCAATTTGTGAAGCTAAGACGAAATCGAGTTCGGTAATACCGTCTTGGTCGTGAGTAGAAAGTGTAATAAGCACATTTTTATAATCGTGCAAGAATACATCGGGATGATGATCGAGCAGCTCGGCACATTCGGCGATCTTAGCGATAAATGCAACTGAGTCAAGAAAATTCTTGCGCTCATATTCTTTTTCGATGGCGTTCTTTTCGGGGTTGAACGACCAACCCGTTTGTAGGTGCGCCATGATCTCGGCGTAATCAAGATGTGCCATAGTTGTCGGTATTAGTTGTGTGTAGATTATTTAGTAGACTTCGCTACCGATCAATCAAGATCATCATCGGCAGTATCGGTCACTTTAAGTTTACCACCAACATAGAGTAGATAGGATTTCATAAAATCGGTGATGTCGCCATTCATCACTGCTTGAATGTCGGTCTTTGCAACTTTGGTGCGATGATCTTTTGCCATCGTATATGGCTGAAAGACGTAGGAGCGAATCTGTGCGCCCCACGAAGCTTTCATTTTCGAGCCTTCGATCGAAGCCAGGCGTGCTTCTTCGATCTCGCGAATGATAATCGCAATGCGGCTCTTGAGCATTTTCATTGCACGCTCGCCGTTTTGTAATTGCGAACGTTCTTCTTGACAAGCGGCGACGACGATCTGATCTTTGCCGGTCGAGTCGGTAAATTTATAGGTCCACCGAACAGCGGTTTCGACCTTGTTCACGTTCTGTCCGCCTTTGCCGCCAGCACGATAGGTGTCGCGTTGCAAGTTAGCAGGGTTGAGCGGAATATCTTCATTGACATCTTCAAGAAGAGGGTAGGCATAGACACTGGCGAAGCTGGTATGACGACGAGCATTGGCATCATACGGAGAAATACGAACCAAACGATGCACTCCGTTCTCGGCTTTGAGATAACCAAAAGCGTTATCGCCTTTGATCTCAAGCGTTGCAGATTTGATGCCGGCACCTTCGCCGGGGAGCTCGTCCATCATCGAAACTTTGTAGCCGTTTTGTTCGCCCCAACGTGTGTACATACGCTCAAGCATCTCAGCCCAATCTTGGGCTTCGGTGCCGCCCTGGCCTGCATTGATAACGAGGATCGCATCCTTCATATCATCAGGACCAGAAAGCATCACTGCTACTTCTTGGGCAGTAAGAGTTTGTTCGAGTTCGGTAAATTCGGAATGAACTTGATCGGTGAGCGAAGGATCTTCTTCGGCAAGTTCGAGCAAGGCTCCGGCATCTTCGATACGAGATTTGAGCTGACCAAATTCATCACGCTCCTTTTTGAGGCGTGTTGCTTCCTGCATTACCTTTTGGGCAGTGCGTTGGTCGTTCCAAAAATCGGGTTCGTAAGATTGAGCTTCGAGTACGGTGATACGTTTCTCTTTTGAAACGAGGTCAAAGAGAGTCGCCGAGTTCAGCGAGACGGGCGCGTAGATCGGCAATAGAGATGGCTACAAGTTCTGTCATAGGCGTGTACAACAGCCGAATGTACGGAAATGTTTTGAGTATCTATTTGTCACACGGAGGTTCGTAAATAAAAAAAGCTCCGACTAAAGTCGGAGCTACTATAAAACGGAGCAAATGAAATGTTAAAATTCTTTTTTACTAAAAGCGTAAATGGCAAGATAAAGATATACGCCAGACAGTGTGATCGTGAGGAACACCGGCTCCCAAGAGATGGATTTCCCCATCAGGAGATTCCCCATATTCGAGCCCATATCGGTCGAAGAAGGGAAGACATAGTAGAGGATGTTTGCTATCATCGTCAACCACGATTTTCCGTTTGTAGCGACCATCGTTTCGATGGCGTGACCAAGTGAGATCAAACCATTGATAAAAAAGAGACCAATACCGATGATAATAGATAATGCACTCGAACGCGAAAGCACCGCGACCAGAACAACGATGGAAAATATGCCGGCGAAGCCGAGCGTAATAAAAAATGCACACAGTAAGAAACCGACATTCCACATTCCGGTTGCCGTCGAGACAACGACCCACATCCCGAGAATGAACCAGCTCGCTTCGAGTGCGATGATGAGCACGCCGCCTGCATATCTGCCTACAATATAGAGCCAGCGCGGAACAGGTTTCGAGAGCAACAGATCGATCGCGCCCTTTTCCATTTGCGAATTGATCAAGCCTGAAGTTGCGAAAATGCCGACACAGACAACGATAAAATATAAGATATTTGAAATGACAGCGTAAAAAATATTCATCGCCGAGACTTTGATGACCGCCGCCATCATATCAGCATCATTGCCCTTGTGCGAAGTCTCTTGAACTTGCTGCATCGCAGTGCGAACATCTTGACTTTGGAAGACGAAGAAGGCGATGACAATAATGATCGTCGAAAAAATAAAGAATCCGATCAGCGTCTTTTTAGCGATCGCCTCTCGGAAGGTCTCTTCGATAATTGCGAGAAATTGTTTCATAAGAAAGGGTAAGATAAGATGAGAATTATTTTACAGAAGCGCGCTGTACGTCGGCGTTGCCGATGAGCTGAATAAAGAGATCTTCGAGTGATGAGCGTTTTTCGGCAAACGACTCGACTTGAATATTATTCGAACGCAGTAAGTCGAGTTGAGCGTTAAACTCCGCTATGTTCGAGCAAGCAATTGTCATTTTATGCTCTTCAGGGGTTGACGTTGTTGGCGAAAGGAGCGCAGCAGCCTGAGCAAATTGATCGGCAGCGATCTTGACTTCATAGAGATTTTTTTGTGCCGTCAATTCCTGCACAGTGCCTTCGGTAATCACTTGACCTTGACGCAAGATAGCAACTCGATCAGAAATTTGTTCGACTTCAGAAAGAAGATGCGAGTTTAAAAAGACCGTTTTGCCGCGATCTTTGAGATGCGTTAAGACATCTCGTATCTCTTTTCTGCCGACAGGGTCGACACCATCGGTCGGCTCGTCGAGGATAATGAGGTCGGGGTCGTTAATGAGGGCTTGCGCCAAACCGAGGCGTTGCATCATTCCTTTGGAATATTTGCGAACCTTCATCCCGCGCCAGTCAGTCATACCGACCAGACCAAGCGTCTCGTTGATACGAGCTTCGAGTAGGGATGAGGGTACTTCAGAAAGCTTTCCAAAATAACGCAAGACTTGTTCGCCTGTTAAATGGAGAGGGTAGCGATGATTTTCGGGGAGGTACCCGATTCGTTTTTTCGCATTGATAGAACCAAGTGGTTCGCCAAAGATATAGCCTATACCGCTTGTTGGGAAGACGATGCCGAGCATACATTTAATGAAGGTTGTTTTGCCAGCGCCGTTCGGTCCGAGCAGAGAATAGATCTCACCGGCTTTGACGGAGATCGAAACTCCTTGCAGTGCCGGGACAGCTTTATTGCCGCCGCCGAAACGTTTTGCAAGACTATCGGTTGTTAAGATGTATTCCATAATGTGTTAAACTTTTAAGTATAAATATACAACGTATTCGATGATTACACGACGACACGAGGGGAAAGTTGCAATTATCACCGGAGCCGCTATCGGAAACGGGCGTGCGATGGCAGAACGATTAGCCGCTGAAGGGGCACACGTTATCATCGCTGATATTTGTGACTCAAGCGAGACAATTGCTTCGATCAATTCGAATAGCGGTGTTCACACTCCGTTGTTTATACAAACTGATATTACAAAACCGGAGGAAGTCAACGACTTAATGACCCGTGTTCGCAGTGAATACGGAAAGTTGGATATTCTTGTCAATAATGCTGGTGTGTATGACGAAGAGCCGTTTGAACTCCTTACATTTGAGAAATGGCAGGAAGTGATTAACGTCAACCTCAATGGACTATTCTTAATGACCAGGGCGGCACTTGTAATGATGAAGGAAAAGAGCTTTGGGAGGATCATCAATCTTTCAAGTGATACCGTATGGTTGGGCACCCCCTACTTGACTCATTACATCACCAGCAAGATGGGCATTATCGGTTTTACTCGTGCTTTGGCTTCTGAGATAGGTCGTTTTGGTATCACCGTCAATGCCATCACGGTTGGTTTAACAGCAACGCAACGACCAAGCGACACCAAACTCGGCACATCTTCAATGCTTGAATATGTTTTGCCGCAACAAGCCATCGCAAAGCAAGAAACACCTGAAGATATTGCAGCAGTAGTATCGTTTTTAGCATCGGATGACTCAGCAATCATTACAGGGCAGACAATCAACGTAGATGGTGGCACAGCGCGACACTGAGAAATAATTTTGAGTTTACTCTTTTAGGAAACTCAACTATTATTGACTCAAACATTATTTCGCTCCAACCATGTTGCAACCACTGAAAGCAAAGTAAAAGGGAACTCTCCGCAGTGATTTTCTTTTATGCACTTGCTAATTGTAACAGAACTTGCAATAGTATAAACGGCGCCGTGGCCAAGTGGTAAGGCAGAGCTCTGCAAAAGCTCCATTCATCAGTTCGAATCTGATCGGCGCCTCTTTGATGGATTATATAGGTGTAGTCGGTTCACAACGACAGTCCCAAAACGATGCGAGCCGATGTGGTCATAGATTATTCAGGAGAACGTCGTTGTATTATTTACGCTGTGTTCTGATACTCATCGTTTTCTTTAGTTTTGCCGATTTGGCTTCCGCTCAGGATAATACATCCGATCATTTTACGAAACGAGCCAAAATAAATCTCGGACGTCAGATTAATTCTCCGTTTTCCGAACTTGCCCCGATCATCTCGCCAAACGGGAGACTCTTATTTTTTACGATGGGCAGAGACCACCCCTCGAATCTTGGCGAAGATCATTTGCAGGATTGCTATGTATCTCATAGACTGCAAAACGGCTCTTGGTCGGCACCAAAAAATCTTGGCGTGCCGATCAATTCGACAGGCAATGATGCGATCAGTGGGGTATCACCCGACGGAAGAACCTTGTTTATAAAAAACTTTAATTTTAATCCGACCAATGGATTTTGCTTTGCGCGAAAGGATACTAATGGGAAATGGAATATCAATCCGATCACGATCTTAGAATATTCTAATTCCAGTCATCTATCCTCGCAATGCATCAGCGTGAATGGTGATTATATTATTGTCTCGGTCGAACGACCTGATGGATATGGTGGGCTTGATCTTTATGTAAGTCGCGTCAAAGACCGCTCGAAGAATATATATGGAGCACTCGAAAATTTGGGC
>JBBRNY010000099.1:0-9178 GCA_038229915.1 Kapaibacterium sp. (SeqCode)
AATAAAGATAATCATGCGGAGTTTCCGAGCGTTTATGTCCACTAAAGACAGCGATTTGGCTGTCACTCGTTATAAAAGATCCGGTAAGATCATTACTCGAAAGAGCATTCACATTTCCTTGTATCTGCACACATTCACCCGCATTGAGTGTGTAGTTCAATGGTTGATTCGCATTTATCCCACCGAGAGTTGTTGCTGTCGGAGTAATAGTAATGTGAGTATTGTCTCTAAATGCAGCAACGGCAAATTCACTTGGATGGAGAAAAGTCCCGAATACAGCATTTGTTGAATTCCCATAACACATAGCCATATAAGCTGTGCCAGCAACATTTATCGGCAATGCTAGAAATGCATCAGCCGTTGCAGACTTATGATTCATTCCGTAACAAACAATAGGAGCGGTTGACTTAACGACTACAACTGTTTGATCAACGACTTCATCGCTCTGTACCAGAAATGAAGGGAACGCCGCCGTTGCCAACGAGATCACTTGTGAAGTACGTGCTGAGAGTGTGATCACTTTTTTAAACGTTGGGTAGAGACCGCAGGTGATCGTTACCGTAGCAGAATCGTCGAGCGAGGCGATATAAATATTCTGAAAATAGGAGGCACTGCCTACACTGGCATCATAATCACTATTCTCGTTTTGCATAAAAACCAATAGAAATTCAGTGCCGCTATTGGTTACCGTGCCAGGCTTACCACCTCCGCATTCGGGATATTGCGAGCGCGCAAATTTTGGAAGGGCGGCGAACGTTGTCAGTACTATAAGTGCGACAACAAACTGTTGTAGTCGGGGGAAGTTGCTCATTTTTTTCATTGTTGACCGGAGATGATTGATGAATACCATTTCAATACCTATTCCATAGAGCGAACATACCATTTTTTTCTTTTGTGGTATCAACCATAATCTGTTGTGGTGTCTTAGCACCTATCCGCTAATTTTAACAACAATTATCGACCCAAATTGTTACAGGTCCGTCGTTAGATAATTGAACATTCATATTTGCCCCAAATCGTCCTTCGGCAACACGTTCTGGTCCGAGTAATAAGCCCAATTCCTCGATAAACTTGCGATAGAGTTGATTTGCCAGTTCGGGCTTCGCGGCGGTGATAAAACTCGGGCGGTTTCCTTTGCGAGTATCAGCAAAGAGCGTAAATTGGCTCACTACCAAAATAGAGCCGTTTATTTGCGTGACATTAAGATTCATTTTACCCATTTCATCTTCAAAAATCCGCATTTTTGTCACTTTTGAAGAAAGCTCGGCGCACATTGCCTCGGTGTCCCCTTCGCCAACACCTAAGAAGATGAGCAAGCCTTGAGCGATCGAACCGATTATTTCTTCTTCGACCAACACTTGAGCACTGGAAACTCGTTGAATTAACAGACGCATAATTTACTCATTCGTAAGATTTGCTACGATGGCACGTTCATAGCTCAGAAGATCGGTTGCGGTTCGGCTGATCGTTAACTCCTGCTGTTCGAAGATAGCTCGGACTTTCGGCGCGCCTTTGAATTCTGTCTCGACAATGATCGAGCCAGAAATTTTTAAGAGCGTTGCTGCGCTCTTAGCGATCTGTTTATAAAATAAAAACCCGTCAGCACCGTCAGTAAGTGCCACTCGTGGTTCGAACGCCTTCACTTCTTCTGCAAGCTCATCGACGTCGGCATCAGGAATGTATGGAGGGTTTGAAACGATAATATCGAAATAGCCTTCAAGACTACCCAGTGAATTCAAAAAATCAAGTTGTAAAAAGTTGACATTGTTCAAGCCGAGTCGTGCTTTATTTTTTTCTGCAAGACCCAGAGCGGCATGAGAAATATCGATGCCGATACATTCTGCTTGTGGCAAGCGGTGCGCCAGAGCGAGGATGATCGCGCCGGAGCCGGTGCCTATATCAAGAATGCGGAGTGTCGATGAAGTTTTAAGCATCCGTTCGGCTTCGCGAAGTGCTTCTTCTACAATGATCTCCGTTTCGGCTCGTGGTATGAGGGCTTCGGGGCTGCAATACAATCTCAGCCCGAAGAACTCAGTTTCACCGATGATATATTGCAGAGGTTCGCGACTGATGCGGCGCTCGATGAGATTATTGAATAATATTGTTTGCTCGGCACTAGGAGTTTGATCGAGAAACGGTCGAAGCTCGGATCGTGTCCAAAGATCGAGGCAATGACAAGCCAAATAATTTGCATTAATATCAGCCTCATCAATCCCTTCAAGTGTAAAGCGAGTGATCGCACCGTTAATATATTCGCTCCAACTTGGCATTGATAGTATTGCTTGATATTATTTCGTTTCAGAAACAAGATCGAGCAACGCGGCAAGCGTTTTTGTTTCTTCGCGGCGCTCATATTGTTTGATTGCTTCCATTTTCATTGAAGCCGAAGCGTCTTCGCCGAGAAACCACTTGTCATAAAAATGTTTGAATGCCGTTGCTTGCCCTTCGATGTCCGATGTAGCGACTGTCTCGCCTCCTGAAGTTTGTTTGAGTAGTTGTCCTATTGCTCCGGTCGGCGGAGCAATGGCGATCATCGGGCGCATCGCGCCGAGATACTCATAGACTTTGCCCGGTACGATCTCGGCAACGCTCGGCGTATCATCAACAATGAGCAAAAGTAGATCGCTATCACTCACGAGCTCGACAGCACGGCTATGGGCAACATAATCAAATTTTTCGATCATCGGCTTGATGTTCGGCGCTTCGAACATTTCGTGGATCTCGGTGCCAAATCTCCCGACAAAACGCAACTTGATCTTTGACGTATCGATCTGATCTCGTTGGATCAATAGCTCGAGAGCCGCGAATAAACTTTTCGGATTGCGAGCTCCGTACATCGAGCCACTATAGGTCAGGACAAATTTTTCACCGCGAGTTCGTTTTGCCCGCTGATGAATATCTTTTTCAGGAAAGTCGGCACTATCGAAGCCATTTGGGATCAAGACAAATTTCTCTTTCGGTAGCTCGGGATATTTTCCGAGCGCATCGTTAATGATGCCGTTCCAAGCAACGTCGATCTTCGTTGCGTCGCGAAAGACGGTATATTCAAGATGCTCATCGAGCAAGCGTGGAAGCACCCAACGATCGGGTGTTGAGCTTTCAAAACCCGACCAAGGGTCGCGAAAACCCGCAACGAACGGGATACCCGTTTTTTTTGCAACGCTACGACCGATCAGCGACACTGTATAAGGTGGCGATGAAGTATAGATCGCGCTGATGGGATATTCTTTTGTGATCTTTATCCCTTCGGCAACAGCTGAGCGAAACCAACCAATTCGGCCATCTGGTACAAAGAACGTCGAGCGAATAAACGTCGCTAACTTTTGCTTGATCGAAGTTTTCGCGCCGTCGCGCTGATTGACATTCACATCGATGGCCGTATTTTTATCAATACCGACAAACTTTTTATAGAGATTATGTGGCTCGAAGATCGCACTTCGGCGGATGATAATATCGGAAGTTATTTCTTTCTCAAGTGACGGGTCGAGAGCCTGATTTTGTGGGTCAAGCGGCGCCAACACAATTGGCGTCCAGCCAAATTCTTGCAAATATTTCACGAATTTCGTGACGCGCTGCACCCCAGGCCCTCCGGCAGGAGGGAAGTAATAAGTAATAAAGAGTACGTATTTTTTTTGCTTCACAGAATAACGGGAATGTTCAAGTTGTCAATCTACAACGATGAACGGGGCAGTTATGTGTCTATATTTGTATTAGAGGACAATGATTGGGAATGTTAGGTTTTGTATCATTCCGTTTGTTTCAATTTTGCATACAAGAAAATAATTGCCGGGCGAAATTGCTGGGGTCGTAAGACCGATCGGAGAAATGATCTTAGTGATAGGTTCGCTAAGATAGACGGTGTTGCCAAGGAGATTAACTAACTTCAATGTAATAGATGTCCAATGTATGCGCTTTGATATATCCGGCAACAGTATTTTGAAATCATTACTAATTACTGGGTTTGGGTAAATGATAAAATCTTTCTCTGATACGATGTTTGCCGGCTCCGTCGGATCTTGTTCTGATGCCCATGTTCCAGGAGAGATTGGCTTTGTAGTAGTCGGTATTAATTCTAAAACGTCTGCCCCTAAAAGGTACCCATTCGACTTCGAATCTTTGCCGAGGCACCGAAAAACAATAGTGTGTGTATCCTTGCTAAACGCAATCTTCCCAAGATCGATATTTTTCTCGGGCCAAGGGTCTAACCCATCGTTCCCCTTGTAGTATCCATTAAACGTACCAATATTCACTCCGTCAATGGCATAAGAAAAAATACCATAGGACAATCCTTTCGTTAAATTCATTGAGACTGAAAACGTATCATTCACAGGGACATAGAATCTGAAAGATATTTCATCGTCTTTTTGGTGTCCTGCAAATAGTGCTATCTCTTGACGACTCCAACGTGCATACCAAAAAAGGTAACTACAATTAAAGATCGCACAACTACCGCCATTCCAGTTTGCCTGCGAAATATTGTCCTCAAATTCGAATGACAACTTCCGAGTAACGGTCAATAAATCTTTTGCGACCGCCCGGCTATGAAAATTTCCCTGTGCGCGAAGATGATATTGGCGATCAGAAATATTGGGAATAATGATCGTCGCAATAAAAGAAGAACCACTGTCAGCTATAACAGGGGTAGTTGCTTTTACAACGATGTCATCGATAAATAGTGAGATTGCTTCTTCTGGAATAAATCCTGTACCTCTGAGAATAAGAGAGTCGCCGTAATACAGCGTCATCGGGAAAGTATCACGTATTGCTTGAATAGTCGGAGTTTGTGTTATGAATATTGCTTCCGGCTTTGTCTCGTTATTTATTGCTAAAAAGTGTTGCCCCTCTCCCAAAGTTAGAGATGTTTTGAATGAAAGATCAATGTTCCCAAGTTTATCTGAGGCGGTCTCAAGTACTTTTCGATTGTCAAGAGATAAAGCTATAGTAGTATTGGGGGCATAATCGCTTCCCTGTATATGGATATACTGCTCGGGATAAAGTGTGTCGGCTGAAATTGTCCAGAAATGGTTTGTAAGCTTGTAATAATATGCTACGGTTTGATAATGTTCTCTGACATCATCATTTGAACCGTGTTGAAAATCAAAGTCGAATGATCGATGAAAATCAACGGCATCAAGAATATGAAGCCTGTAAAATGATTGCCAGTCCTTTGTGTGCCCAGAAAATCCCTTGCTAAAGAGCACTTGCCCAAAGTACCACCCGCCATCAAAATAATCTTCAGTGCCTGTGTATCGAAAAGAGAATTTTGGATTGGAGTCGATCACAAAAATAGGATCACCTTCCATGGAACCACCCGTAGAATTATCTTTTATATTCAGAAACATCCCTACATATCTGCCAATGCCTTTTGTATGGAGTACATGGTGGTGAACATTATAATGTGTTGGGTTTATTTCGCTAAAATCTGCATAGAAGTACCCCGTTTTTTTTCTATCGATGGGCTCGGTGTTGTATGTAACCTTAGAGGAGACATTAATTGGGGATGCAGAGCGGTTTTCTAATTCTATGTTTGCACTCAGGGAGAACGGCATTGGGAAATAACTCGTAAAACCATCCACTGAATTCCATTGCATCATTACCGAATTTACACGGATAGATTTTTCTGCAGTACAAAAAAAGAGTCCGATAGGACAATGCACAGCCGGGATGGAAGAGTTATCCCATGAAATTTTTATCCAAAGAGAGTCAAGTTCAGAGGAGGTGTATTGATTCAACGCTACTTGTAGTGACCGTATCATTGCAGGTCCACTCAGGAAACAAAGAGTTTGCTTCTCATTCGGAGAGATCGTAAAATTATTGGATGCGAAACTACTAATAGAATCGCCCCATGGATTTAGTGCCCTTTCGAACCGATCTTCGGCATTTCTACGCGACGTGAGCTGTGGCACTTGAGAACATTCTGAGAGTGTGGGTACTTGATTCGAATTGTTATAATGTTTCCAACTGATCGCATGGAAAGTTGTCCATGTCCCTGGGTTTACTTCTACTCGAAATCCATGATGATATGGTATTTGTACATCGCACGCTACTGATATAGGGTAGTTGTTTGCGAGTGGCGGATGAGTAAAACGAGCATTGTTTATAAATGCTGAATCTAAAGGAGTATCAACAATGATAGAATCATCGATATAGATACGAAGCCTTGATGATTTGATTGGTTCACTAACCGTGATCCAAATATGAGAAATAACGCCTGCGCCGCTATCTTGAGCTAAAATATTATATGCTTTATTGACAGGGTCCCAATTCGACGTTTTGCCTTGAAAATTTGAACAGCGCATCTGAACGGTGTCGGTCGTCTCAAATTGGGTAATCAACCGTGGGTCGTTGATCTTTGCATAGAGATCTATTTGCGCGAAGGAAGTATTCGTTACTAACGAAAGAAGAAGAACTACGAGGACTAGATGTATTTTCTTCCTTGCCGACACAACGAAATGCTATTTTGGTTTTCTGAGAAGATATGATGCTTCGAGTGCACCGACTTCGCGAATGCCTGGGATGTGCTTCAGGATATTAGCGCGGACGGTTGGTAGCCCGAATTTCATCTTGAAAACAGGGCGCAGCAAGTAGAGTTCTTCTCGAACCAATTCTAAATGGGCATTTTTGATTGCCCTACGCATTTTGTTTATCGTCAAGCGAATTGTACGAAGACGCGATACTTCATCGACGTCGATCGCTAAGCGTGCATTCTTATATGCTAAGTTGAAGATCGGGTCGGGGAATGATTGAATGTACGGTATCTTCCCGAGAGTGTTATCAAGTAAATGTTGGTGCGCACCGAACGGCGAGTAGTATGGCGGGAAGACAATATAGAGCCAGCCGCCAGGCTTGATGAATTCCATTACATTGCGAAGCGATGTTTCGGTATCGTTGAGATGCTCGATCACATCACGCAACGTCACAAAATCAAAATGGTTGTGCCACCGCTCGGGAATTGGGTCTTCGGTAATATTATGAATAGCAAACTCGGCTTTGAGACCAAGTGCATCAAAAGCTTTTTCGGATGATGCGATCGCAAGGTCACGAATATCGATCCCCAGCACTTCAGCCGCACCCTCGTTAGCAAAAGCCGCAAGGACACCGCTTTCGCCACAACCGATCTCGGCTATTTTCGCACCGGAAAACTGTACGCCGTTGGCTTTGAGATAGGGCACGAGATGCTCGCGACCTAACCCATATTGGTAGCCGAAATAATAACGTTCGTAAGGATTGATATCCTCTCGCAGCTCAAGCGGTTTGAGCAGCGCGGTTGTTTCTGCGGAAAGTTTTGCCATAATTGATTACGATAAACGCGAAATCCGCTCAATTCCTTCCGCAAACGTTGACCACAAGTATTTCGGCTTTTCGTCGTTAATGCCTTCGCGAAGTTTAGCTTCGAGAGACTCTTCAAAAAATTGTTGAATCGAAATCGCAACAGATTCCGGGGTCGCTTCGGGAGCTATCAAGCCACTCTTGTGATCAATAACGATTTCGGGCAGGCCACCAACGTTTGTTGCGATGACCGGTAAGTTGTAATTATAGGCTATTTGCACAACACCTGATTGCGTTGCATTGCGATACGGAAGCAATGCCGCATTTGCAGCGCAGAAATAGACCGGCACATCGTCGTTGGAAATATATTGATCAAAAAATCTGACGTGTGTTCCGAGCACGCCAAGTTCACTGGCAAGTGCTTTGTAATCTTCTTCGCCCGTGTAGCTTTCTCCGGCTACGAGCAACACAAGATTCGGTCGCTCCGCCGCAATTTGCGCTACTGCTTTAATAGCAATATCAATACCTTTATATTTTCGAATGAAGCCGAAGTACAGAAGCACCTCGTCTTTTTCATCGAGACCAAGCTTTTCCCGAGCCTCACGTTGCGCTATCGGAGCACCGAACGCTTCGAATACCGGATGCTCAAGACGGGTGTATGCCGCATTCGGTTTGAGCAATTTCAGATCACGCTCGACAGCTGATGATTGCACAATAAAATGATCCACTACTTTGAACGCAAAGTTTGTGAATGCTCTATCGCCGGGGCGTTTTTCGTGAGGGATGACATTGTCGCCAATGAAAATGATCTTCGTGCTCTTGCCCTTTTTTCGTAATATTTTTTTTGCTGTTCTTGAGATCACGCCATACGCAGGAGCAAAAAATGGCAGCCAAAATTTAAAGATGATAGCGTCCGGCTCGAAGTCGGCGATTATTTTTCCTGCTCTTGCCCAGCTTAATGGATTAATAGAATCTATAACTTGCTCAGCTTCGACAGCAATGCCTGGTCCGCCTTGTTCATCTTGTGTCTTGCCGGGGAAGAGTATTTTCGGATACTGGCGCGAGAATGTAACGATCTTTACTTCGTGCCCGCGAGCAACCAACGCACGATGCAACAGCGCAACATATTGTGCGATGCCGCCTCTGAGTGGATATGCTGTGCCGACAATGACGAAGCGCATAGTGAGTCTTAGAATAATTACAAGTTCATCGCCTTCTCGTATGCCGCTTCATAGATGGGCTCGATCTGCTCTTTCGTAAAATTCTTGAGCTCATGTTCTAATGCTGCTTCTCCCATTTGCTTCCGAAGAGGTTCGTCGTTTAAGAGTGTTGTTATCCGATCGGCAAGAGCTTGTATGTCGCCCATTTTTACAATGTAGCCTGTGACACCATCAACATTTACTTCAGGCAAGCCACCAATATCGCTTGAGATCACCGGGACACCGCATGCCATAGCCTCAAGAGCCGCAAGACCAAAACTTTCGTTGCCCGATGGGATCAGAAAAATATCGCTTGCTGAAAGGATCGAGGCAAGCTCGGCTTGTTTGCCGAGGAAACGAGTATGATTCCAAATGCCCAGCTCGCGTGAAAGTGCTTCGCACTCAGCGCGATCGGGACCGTCGCCAACCAAAAGAAATTTTGCTTTGATACCGCTATCAAGCACTATTTTGAACGCTTTAATGGCATCGCCGATGCGCTTGACGGGGCGGAAATTCGAAACGTGAACGAGTAGTTTCTCACCATTGGGGGAGAGCATCCGACGAAGATTTTTTGCGCTCGGTACTTTATGAAAAACATCGGTATCGACAAAATTCGGAATGGCAATGATCTCTTTCTTGATGCCAAATGTGTCGATCGTTTCACGACGCAAATATTCCGACACCGAAGTCACGACATCTGAGGCTTCGAT
>JBBRNY010000100.1:0-9109 GCA_038229915.1 Kapaibacterium sp. (SeqCode)
AGCGTTAGCCCCGAGCTTGTGGTGAAAATTATTATCCCACTGCGCTACGCCGAGCGTGATCTGGTGCAGCTGATTGCCGAGAAAGAAGCTTGGATCATCAAGACACTGGCGCACTTCCGCGCGCTTGCCGAAAAACGTGTATATCTCGAAAGTGATGAGATCCTTTATCTCGGCAAACCGATAGCGCGCCCCTTCGAGAGCGGCAACACTGCAACGAGCCTGGAAGCTTGGTATAAGCGCGAGGCGAAAGCGTTTATTTCGGCGCGAGTGGCCGAGCTTGCTTCGCATTATGGGTTTGCGTATAATAAAATAATTATTCGCGGTTCGAAGACGAGATGGGGCACCTGCTCGATCAAAAAGAATGTGGCGTTCAACTGGCGTCTCATCAAAGCTCCGGCAGACATCATAGACTATGTGATCTTGCACGAGCTGACACATACGGTGGTCTTCGATCATTCGAAACTGTTCTGGGATAGGCTCGCAATGACCTACCCCAACCACAAAGCCGCAAAAAAATGGCTCAAAGATCACGGACCGGGATTGTATTGAGAGCAGTCATAAGCAAAGAAGATCACATAAATATTCGTAGTTTTGCAATATGAAAAATATTCTACTAAGCATTCTCCTGACTGTTTCCCTCGCATCGTGTGCAAAATATATGGACAACCAACAGGCAAATGCCGGCGACTCGGCGGCGATAGCCGATAGCCTCAGCAAGCTACAATCAAAACCTCCGAGCAAAGAAAATCTTACCGGCGTATGGATGCGAATACTCACGACACAAAAAGCTGAAGAGGGATATAACCTTAAAGCCGATGGCAGACTGGCATTGCTAAATTTTTATACGATGCACGGCGACCACTGGCAGTTATCGGGCGATACACTCTCTTTCTATAAATATACCGATCAAGACACGATCCCAAAGCCATCGCTGGCACGTGTGCTCACGTTGAACGACAGCACGATGGTCATTGCGCCAATCGGCGCACCGAGCGGATACACCGAGACCTATCATCGCCGGACGATCAATCTCTCAAAACGTTTTTCGGAAGTATTTCATAAAGAATTTATGGGTAGGCTCCAGCCGTTCCAGATCATAGATCATCCATTTGAGCTAACCACTCTTTTGAAAGGTGCTATCACCCTCAATTCACCGAACGACAAGATCAGGTTTTCGATCAAAAAAGATGGGATACTGATCGATGAGAAACCCGTTACAAAATGGGTCGCTGATTTCCCACCCGGAAAATACGTGATCAGCGTGTTCTACCCGAACCCAAGCCCAAATGCAAAGACAACCGAAACCGCGGAGTACCCGATCGTAGTATCCGAAGAGTAAGATTTATTTTTCCTGAGCCAGCTTCGCGCAGTTTGCGATATAGATTCGATTAAGCTTGATGCGCTCCGACAGTAGGAGCAAAACATTTCGTGCGTTGGTGCTGGTGGCTTTCAGAAGGCTTCTCGTGTTGGTTGAGGCAACGCTCATGATCTGCTTCGGTAAGATATTATCAACCGCTTCTACCATCGGCACAAGTTGACGAATTTGTGCGGTAATAACCGAAGCATTCGAGTTGATCCTTGTTTTTGCTGTTTCGATCACATTTGCATTACGGCGCATTGTTTGTTTGGAGATACAATCAGCATCCGCCCCGCACGGAGATTGTTTGCGCTCGGCGCGCCACCGTTCATAAGCAACGGAGATATTATAGTTATAAGCTTCTTCGATCGCTCGATAGGATGCATTAAAGTTTTTCTCAATACCTTGAAGTTGGTTTGCTATCGCAAGGCACGAATCATCACTAATAACAATACTTGGATGGAGCGACTGCGCTTGCGCAGAAACAACTGGAGTCGAGACTTTATTAGAATGCGCAATAGTTTTTTGTTTCGAAAAAATTTTTCCTGTTGCTACAGCTCGTTGGTCACTCTTATTTCGATGCAGGAGATCATCACCCTGAAGTGAAATGAGATAGGTCTGGAGTTGCTGCTCAAGATCATCAATGTCTTTCGCATCATCAATCTGATCGGGGCTAGCACCTTGCAAGAACGCATCATCAGGTGCCGGTGATGGCATCGGAAGTTTATTGAGATAGGCACCAAAGCTTTTTACTGAAGTTTGTGCGCCAACCGAACCCACAACGCCAAACGCTGAGAAATAAAAAGCAACAATGATAGCAATTCCCTTTTTTGGAAGAGACACAACGCCTCCGATTTTTTAGTGCAAACAGTAAACTCTCAACACACAAATTTAAGATAATAATCACCACATTATTTAAAGTATCTTCATATGGGGTTTCTTCTGCGGAAATTATTTGCTTCGCCCCAGTAGTTACCAAGATATGCAACACCCAATACAGCCGGTCGAGTCCGGCACCGCTCACCAGTTTCAGGGGAAGACCCCGACCATCCACGAAAGCTGTTTCCTTGCCGCGGGTTCGCGCATCATCGGCGATGTCGTGCTTGAAGAAAATGTCAGCGTATGGTTCAATGTCGTCATTCGTGGCGATGTCGAACGCGTGAGAATAGGGCGCAACAGCAATATTCAGGATAATGTGGTGATCCACGTGACGCATTTCAAAAATCCGACAAAGATCGGCGAAAATGTTACGATCGGGCATAGTGCCGTCTTGCATGGATGTACAATATTAGATGGCGCATTAGTCGGGATGAACGCCGTTGTGCTTGACAAAGCCGTCATTGGCGAAGGCTCGCTCGTGGCTGCCGGAGCCGTTGTTACTCCACACACTCATATCCCGCCCGGTATGCTTGCCGCTGGCATTCCAGCGAAGGTGATTCGTGCACTCAGCGACGAAGAGAAAACGATGGTTGCCGAAGGCGCACCGAACTATATGATGTACGTCCAGCACTTCCGAGACGAATTAGAGCCAAAACAGTGGGATGTAGGCGAATTCGCGAAATAGCAGATAACCTGCTGAATTTTATACTCTTAACCCTATTATTCACATAACATTGGGTACAAAATGCCCCCCATGTGTCACATTTGACCATATTTCTGTGTCTTTAGTATAGTTAGGGATAGAGGCAATAAGAAACCAGTGAAAAAAGAACTGAAAAACATATTGCCTTCTGATCAAAAGTCGGCCGAAGATACTTCGCCCGAGATAGAGTCGAATGAAAGCGACGATATTTCGCTCAGCGCAGTAGCTCTGACGCCGGACCGCGAGACACAGCTCTTTCACAATTTTTTAGAAGGCGATGATGCCGCGTTCCGAACGCTCTATGATGCGTTCGAACGCTCGCTCTATATCTATTGCTGTCGTATCTTAAAGAACGAGAGTGAAGCCAAAGATCTCTTCCAAGATATTTGGGTCAGAATGTATAAGATGCGGGGTGAACGGATTCAGGTCAGAAGATTTTCGGGCTTGTTATTTACCGTGGCAAGAAATTATTGTCTCAATGCCCTTCGCGACAACAAAGGCTATGCGGCTATCTCGCTCGATGATGTTTCTGATGAAACAGAGATCATCGTGCTGACAAAAGATATCGAAAATGCCGACCTTCGCGAACTCTTGCAGCGTGCTCTTTCGCAACTGCCGTTCAACCAGCGAGAATCGTTTATTCTCCGCGAGTATGTCGGCTATAGTTATGAAGAGATCGCCGAGATCATGGGCACGAACACCGCGAACGTTCGCGCCAGAGCCCACAGGGCTCGCGAGCGCCTTCGCACAGTCGTCGGAGCATGGATGGAATAGCGAACATCCGAAAAAGAATAGCAATACAATTTTTAGAACATACGATATGACACAACACGATAACATCAGTTCGTACATCGACAACGAACTCTCTCACGAACAAGAGCAGGATTTTCTGATCTCGCTCGCATCAAGCGAAGCGCTTCGGAAGTCTTTCCGTTCGGAATTAGTGCTCAAGAATATCGTCCATCGTGACGATGCCTTGACCGCGCCTTCTCGTGATATGCGCCCCGCAGTACTGGCTACGCTTGGTATCGCAACCGTTGCCGGTGTCACCGAAACGGCGAACGCCGCTACGGTCGCAGCAAAATCTTCTGTATTAAAAACACTGTTCGCGACGAAGCTCAATGCCATTATTACCGCTTCGCTGGTTTCTGTGTCTGCTCTCGGCGGCTATGCCGTTCGTACTTACGTTGCGCCTTCAGCACCAGCACCGACGACAATTGAGCGTCAGGTGAATAATAACTCCGGTGTACAAACACCTTCTTCACAACCGATCGAAGTCCAAACTCCGGTTGAAAATGTATCGCCAGTCTCACTCGGAAGCGCCCCTGACAAAGCAGTTTCCTCGAAGGTCGCTTCGAAGAAACATCTCGGAGTACAAACCACTCAGCCGCCAACGATCACCAATATTGGCACTGGAGGCGTTACAGTAACTCCACCAGGGAAAATACAAAAGTAAGCAAGACTGTCATTACCTCATTAGTGCGTCTTCTATGAATCATTCTCAAAAATAGGGAATGAACTTCATAGAAGACGTATTTTTATAGTATGACATCTGACCGAGACTAACACGAGTGCTTATACGAGCTGCATATTTTCTCTTATTTTTTATTACAACGGCAGTCCCTGCTCTCCGTGGGCAACCCGCGTTGCCCAGCCAACCAAAAAAGACGGTTACCATTTATAAAGACACCACTATCGTTGAACGGGTGATTCATAATAGTACACCAGCAGCTATTATTATTGGCGGAGCCGTTGATCTTCATTATGTGAATGATAAATCTTTGCCGCTTCCACTATCGCAGGATTGCGAAGTATTTTTGAGCGGTAAAGGAGTAAAACCTTTTTTACAACTTGGGTTGGACTTCCCTCTGAGCAATGGACTATTTCATATTCGCCCCACACTTTTCTATGAAGGCCTCGGCGCCGATCATACGTGGGCTGAATACGCCGTGGCAACTGACACTACCGGTGGCGTAAGAAAAGATAAGACCATTGAGTTCGATCACATTATTACGAACAATACGAAAGCGATTGGTGTAAGTGCACTCTTCAATTGGAGTCCGCTCCCACATATTTCTTTTGGCATCGCTCCATCATTGTCGTATCTGTTCGATCAAACCTATACTAAGATAGTAACGGTGATCACACCCGGAGAAATTATTCTTGATAATGGATTACCGGTCAGACAAAAGACCGAATTAAACGGAAGTCTGCCCAATTCCAATTCGCTACTACCTGCTATTGCAATACGAGTTGCCGCTGATGTGCCGCTATCACAGCGGCTTCGAGCAGAGCCGACAGTGTCATTTATTTTTCCACTTATTGGGGTGACTTCATACTGGTCGCAGTATTCGATCCGTGCCGGCATCGACTTCCGATATGAACTTCCCTCTTCGGCAGACACCGAGATCATCACGCGCCACGAACAGCGTCCGATTGAAATAGCCGTTGCTGAGCCACTGCAACAAAAATTTCAAGCACACGTCGATGTCGTCGCAAGCGATCTCAATGGTACCAACCAACACGTCGCACGTTTAGAAGTACGGCAGATCACGGCTCGGGCGGCATATCCGATGTTAAATTATATTTTCTTTGATAGTGCAAGTTCAGCTATCGCCACGCGATACAAACAATACTCGTCTTATGACGATGCGGCACGATCATTCAAAGGTTCTATCGAGCGTCGCGGAGAGCGGATCGCTGATCTCTATTTAGAAACCCTGAATATTCTCGGCGAGCGTCTTCATCGCTTCGCTACAGCAACGGTGCGCTTGATCGGGTCGGTCGCCAATGTTGGCGGTGAAGAAGGGCGCTCGGATATTGCACTTGCAAGAGCCCAATCGATCAAAAATTATTTGCATACAGTGTGGAATATTGAACTCAAACGAATGAGCGTTGGGGCTGTCTTAACACCAAATAAACCAAGCCCAAATACAATATCGCAGGGACGCGAAGAAAATCGTCGGGTCGAAATAACAACTAATGACAACCGCATCACCGATCCGTTGTATGTCACCAACATCGAGCACACCGCCAATCCGCCTCATATCACCATAATGCAAAGTTACAGCGACGGCACGATGCAGCGCTATCATGTTTCGATCAAGATCGCCGGCAAAGAAGTATCCGGCTTTGACGGTGATAGCACTAATGCGCCGCTGAATAATTATTGGACCGTAACCGAAGAAGCTCTTTCGGCGCAAACCGATTCGCTTCAGGTCGAACTCTCCGCAACCGACATTTCTGGGCAACAAGCATTTGCAAACTCGGCGATCAAGCTCGAACAGCTTCGAGTAAATCAAGAAGAGGAGCAGCGCGTTGATCGTTTCAGTCTTATTTTATTTGGGTTTGATGAATCTTCGCTCGGCGATAGGAATGAACGCACGATCGGTTTTGTCACTGATATTCTAAAGAAGATCAAACCAAAACAATTGAATGTCATCGGCTATACCGATGAACTTGGCGACGAAGCACATAACAACGAACTTTCGAGCAAGCGTGCGAACGAAGCGGCGCAACAATTATCAAAAGAAATTCAAAAGCGTGGCATCGAACTTCCCGGCGGAATCGTCGTTGGCGGCAAAGGCTCGCACGAACGGCTTTATGACAATCGTTTGCCGGAGGGTCGTTTTCTTTCGAGAACCGTACTCATCACTATCGAACGATAATTCTCTCGCTCGGAGAACTCTTATTTGTCTTGTGGCATATATAGTATGTCATTAGATCATGAACACGACAACATTACCAAATCGCAGGTGTTACTCTTACCATTTTTTTGGTATTGGTATGCTCGTGCTGTTGTCTTTGGTATGTTCAGGTTTTCCTTGCGTCGCTCAAACCCCGATCGCTCATATCCAGCCCGATGCCCTCGCACCTGGGATGACGATCGCGATGGAAGTGCTCGCCCCGGCAACAGACACCGGTGCATTTGGAAGCGATGGAATATATCTTCCGCAAGATAAAATTTCGTTAGTCAATCCGCTTGATTCATTCCGTGTCATCTTCGGTCCGGCACAGGTTTCTTGGAGCGGTAGAGTGTTGCAAGTGCCGGTAATGGCTCTCGCATCAGCCGTCACGGGGAGTGTACCATTTCAGATCATTATTGGTAATCGAAAAACGGCAATAGCTTTTTTTACGGTTGTTCAACCTCAACAAATAAATCTTAACGGCGATGCCGAACTCGGTGATGGCGGCATTTATGGCTTGCTCAGCGGAGGTAATACACTTGTGGTCGAAGCATTAAACCTTGCGGGGCAAGATATTGTCAATAAAGGAATATTTCGTTTTAGCACCAATGACCCTAATAATGTACCCGGCAATCCACGTTATCATCCTATTACTATTCTTTCAAAAAATTCGATCCGTCTCTTTGATGCCACTATTTCGGTTTCCGCCGATACGATCAATGGAGGTCCGGGCGGCGGCGGCGGCGGGCACGGATTTTCGGGAAGTGGCGGCGCAGGATATACCGGTGGCGGAAGCGATTCGACGTATGCTCAATTTAATGTAGGTTCGGGCGACAGTTCGACAGTATTATTTGGCGGTGCTTCATCAACAGGTGTAAAAGGCGGGGCAAGCAGTAATTTTAATAGCGATCAGGGCGGCGGTGGCGGCACGGGATGTCCTTATGGTTCGAGCGGTATCTTTAGTTCGGGCAATGACACGTCACAATCCGGCGGCTATGGTGGTGGCTCGGCAGGCGGCGAGCAGCCCGGCAAAGTATATGGCGGTGGCGGCGGCGGATTTGGGACTGACGGCAAATCAGGTTCTGGTCTCGGTACAAATTATGGGCATTCATACGGTGGAAGGTTTCTAATGCCATCACAAGGCGGCTCAGGCGGTGGTGCGGGCAATGCATTACAAGGCTCCGATTCTACTGCAGGTTCAGGAGGGGGCGGGGGGGGTGCGATCACGATCATTTCTTATGATAGAATTTCAATCACCGAGACAAATCTTTTTGCCAAAGGCGGTGCCGGCACATCAAGTCTCAGCGTACAAGAAGCCGGCGGCGGCGGCGGTTCGGGCGGAGGAATATTTATCGGTTCGAGAAATGGAACATTGCTCAGTCAGGCATTTTTTGATGTTAAGGGTGCCAATGGAGGTCTCGGAGGGGCAGGTACCGATACCGCGTCAAAAGGTGGTGCTGGTGGGGTCGGAAGAATTCGTATCGATGGCCCATTCAATGACTCTTGCATTGATTGCTCACTCACGACTCGCGTTCTCTCAGGACCGATAATTCAACCATCGAGCACACGACTTAACGGTCCATTCGCAAATATTTTTGGCATCGCTGGAAGTGACAAAGAATTACTCGATTCAATTCGAATTTTTTATCGCAATCATCATTCGCCGTGGCAATTCAAAGACACTGTTCGTTTAAATAGTAGATCTCTTTCCCAGTGGCAAGTCGAATTACCAATGGGCCACGACTCGTTATTATTTGTAACGGTCTTCGAAAAAGTAAATGATCCTCACGCATCTTATGCCGATCAAGAGCCTGATTGGCTCACCGGACATTTGGGCAGTGCTATCATCAGTGTCGTCCCGACACCCCATCTCGTGTTGCAAAATGACACGATCAATTTTGGCTCGATCAAATTTGACCAGTGTGACAGCGTTTCGTTTACGCTCACTAATCTTGGTGAAGAATTTTTACATATTGATTCTATCACTACAACAAATCCGAAATTTTCCATTATCAAAGGAAAAAACATCATCGGTCTCTATGAGTCTGATAGTATTTTGCTAAGTTTTTGCCCCGGGCTGGTGGGGTGTGATACCGCGACACTCGCTGTTCATTCAGCAAATGATACTACGCGGTTTGTGCATTTGCTCGGATGCGGTATTGACAAAGATCAACGACTCACTCTTTCAAAACCGACCATCAACTTTGGCAAAGTACACAAAGGCGATTGCGACACGTTGCAAATCACGGTGCGTTCTGTCGGCAAAGATGCTATACTCTTCAAGCCAAGTACATTCCTGAAAGCACCGTTTGAGATCATTAAACCAAAAGCTGATACATTGCTTGGCACGAAGGACTCGGTTCATCTTACGATTCGATTTTGCCCCACCGACTCCGGAGTTTTTCGTTCATCATTCATTCTTTCAAACAGACAAGATTCTGTCGTAGCCCTTGGCATTGGCACTGTCAGGATATTCAAAGCACC
>JBBRNY010000101.1:0-8971 GCA_038229915.1 Kapaibacterium sp. (SeqCode)
GGTAACCATGATGCTCGAGTGCTAAGACGCGTTTCGACAATGTTTCGGGTGTATCATCCGGTAGCACAGGGCAACGCTCTTGCAAGATGATCTTACCGGCATCATAATCGTTTTCGACCAGATGGATCGTCATACCGCTAACGGCTTGCCCCGAGTTTATCACGGCTTGATGGACGTTGAGTCCGAACATTCCTTCGCCGCCAAAATCTGGTAACAACGACGGATGCACATTCAATATTTTTCCTTCGTACGCGGTAATCACCGCTGCTGGGACTTTTTTCATATACCCGGCAAGCGCAATGAGATCGATCTTATGCTCGGCAAGCACTTTGAGCATTGTATGCTCGTACTGTTGATTATCACCTCCGACGCTATGTTGCGAGCAATGAACGGCGCTGATATTGTGCTCACGTGCTAATACCAATGCATCCGATTTAGAATTATTCGAAAGCACAAGCACCAGCTCGACTCCGGTCAGTTCGTGCCGACGAATCGCATTATAAATAGCATGAAGGTTCGAGCCCCTGCCCGAAGCAAAGATCGCTAAACGTAATACCACAAGTAATAATTGAAACCGGAAAATACAAATTTACGAGTTCTTTGCACAGGGCAAGCCTATTCCGCTAAAAATTCGTTTTATAAGACGGAGTAATTATCGAATAATCGAAATTTTCTGGCTACTAACACTATTTCCAATTGAGATCTGAACGAAATATACACCCGATGGTATATCCCCTGAAACCTTGCAAATACAGGATGATTCAGTGACAGATTCCAGTTCGAGCGAACGAGTTTTGCCTTGCATATCTACAAGATGACAGTCGATCTGTTGTGTTGTCGCTGCGAAAGAACATTTGAATGAGTTGGTGACGATGGTTGGAATAACTTCTAAGGCCTCGTCTTGGTCTATCCGATGCACTGAGGCAATACCATCGCTGACGGCGGCTTTTGCGAAATATATACTTAATCTACCACTCCGCACATCACCCCAAACACAGCAAATACTATCACCGACGACATCGACACAGAGGAAATCATTACCGGAACCGTTGAGTACTTGATTATATGGAGCTGTTACATTCGAGAGACGAATGTTTTTTCCAAAGGTGTTGCCATTATCTTTTGAGACGGCAAAATAAATATCTGCGGCTGATGAATACCCTATACCCGCTCCGTTCCTTCTGTCGCGCCAAGCGGCAATGATATTTCCCTTTTGATCGTAGCTACACCAGACGAGGTCTTGCCAAATGCCATTTTGTAGTTGGTCATCATTTACTCGCACCGGCGCACCCCAAGTGGTGCCACCATCGGATGAAGTAATAAGCATCACGTCCCAATCGCCGGTCAGATCATTTGGCGCAATAAATGCCAATCGCTTGCTGTCATTTGGGTCGGCGACAAGATGATATCCTAATTTTGAAAGTGTATCACCTTGGATAGGATGAGAAGTAGCTTCGATGACTATACTACGTGAAAATGTATTTCCAAGATCGCTCGAGCGCTGAAAAATATATCGCGCAGGTTTGCCGACTTGATAACTAGGATACACGACTGAGAACTTCCCATCGCTTGTTACGGTCGGTGATGCCATCGGAGCAGAAATGACGCTGCCAACGGGATACGGGTTGCCGTCAAGTGCAGCGATCCCCGACCATGTCTGCCCAGCATCGGTCGAGCGTTTGAAGTATGGTCTGTTCGGTGGGAGCACCCACGGCGCAGGCTTGGTCGTGATATAGAGCGTGCCTTGTGTGCTTGAAGGAGAATTATCCACCACCAACCACGGTCGATCTATCGGGAGCTTTTCGGCAACATCATCGATCGAAAATGCTTTGACAGGCAAACCCCAACTTGCGCCGCCATCAGTCGAGCGCGCTACATAGATGCCGCCCGAATCAGGCGATTGACGAGAATCTATATAACTGATAAACAGCGTACCCGTATTGGTGAATGCCATCGACACATCTGCCGAGTGCCACAGTGTCCCGAAATGAGGTAAAATGTTTTGATCGGCCCAGCTCGCACCGCCATCGGTTGTCCGTTTGGTACGAATACCGACCGCTTTATCAGCGATGACTTCCGACATCCAAGCCGTTACCATATTATTCGGATTCGAGGGGTTGATAGCAAGATAAGGCTCACCATCAAATAGTATCCCGCCCGTAATATTAGTATTCGCTGGCTGTGCCGAAGCCGAACCGAGTAATAACAGAATAAACCCCAGACAAAAAAATCTTCGCATAACGAAATGTAAAGTGTATCTCAGCCAATGAGAGATACTAGATCGGGGAAAAGTTTAAATATTTCGAATACGCACACATTTTACTTCCAACTGATCTGCGTTGATGTATTATCGAACAACACCCCGGGTATGTTCTTTTTTTCGTCGATGATAGAGCCAGTGCCAGTGGGAACGAGCAGTAAGCTATTGTTTGCCAGCACCGCGATCCATTTACTATCAGGTGACCATTTTGGAAAGTAGGTGTTGGTGATCGAGTCCGATAATTTTTGCATTGAGCTGCCATCGATGTTCATGGTATAAACGGTTTTGCTCATCACAAAACAAATTTTTTGTCCGTCTGAACTAACATTACTCATTGTCGGCTTTGTCAAGCCGCTTCCGACAGGTACTGAAGCTTTGGTGGAAATATTTAAGAGATACACCCCAGGGTTGACACTGCCCCCGGTGACGATAAGCTTGCCGTCGGATGTCCAAGACGGACTGGTATAACTGCCGAAAGGACTGAGCAAAAACTCCCACGAGGCAACGACAGCACCGCTGGTTCTATTAACGACATACAGCCCGCCGCCATAGCCTTCATAAGCAACATACTTTCCATCACGGGAGAGGCGTGGATTATTAAAAAAATCATCGTGACGATCATCAACCGGAACAAGCGGCTCCATTTTGACGATCACTCTTTTCGCAGAGCCGTTCGGTGCCGATTCAACCAGATCATTATTATCGTCAACATAGATCAGCGTGCCGTCGGAAGTCCGCTCCGGTGCTTGCCCATTAAGGTTTGACGTTGCCGTCGAGGTCGCCAGATCAAGCGTTGTGATCTTAAATGAAAGATCGCTGGTAACGAGGTCAATGATGCCTGTTGGCGTTGTGGTAGTGTTATTATTATTGTCGGTCGGTGTGGTCGAAGTGCTACAAGAAGATAGTAACGAAAGACTTACAATAGAGGCTATGGCAATGCTGAGCTTAAAAATGTTCATCGTATAAAAAAGTAGTTAATATCAGGCTATACAAATATACCCAAAAGGACGGCTCTAAATAGAAAAAGGCAGGTTTTGCAACCTGCCTTTTAAAATTGATCAACAATCAATTACATCGCCAACATTGTTTTGATGCGCTTCTCATCAGAAGCATTGACAGTCGTCGATTGGCGCAAGCCGCGTTTGCGTTTTGCGGTCTTCGAGGTCAAGATGTGGCTATGATATGGTTTCTTACGCTTGAGTTTTCCGCTTCCAGTAACAGAAAAGCGCTTTTTTGCACCGGAGTGCGTTTTCATTTTTGGCATGGTCGTTTACAATATATTAAACTTGTTCTGATGACTCCGATGGTTGTTCCGGAGCTTGTTCTGCTGAGGGTTCTATTTTTACTTTCTTTACGACCTTCACGAGTTTCTCAGCAAACTCGGTGGGTCCCGAAGGAGCAGATTTTTCGTTCTGCTTCTTGTCGGAAGATTTTTTCTTGCCGGCTGATGAAAACATCATCGACATCAATTTTCCTGAAAGACTGATCGGTTGATCGATCTTCGCAATGTCCGACATTTGCTCGGCAAAGCGATTCAAGAGTTTTTCGCCAAACTCTTTATAGGCGATCTCACGACCTTTGAACTGTACGGTCGTCTTTACTTTGTGTCCTTCTTCGATCCAGGTACGAGCATGTCGCAACTTGAAATCGAAATCATGGGTATCAGTACCCGGATGAAAACGAAGCTCTTTGATCAGCTGCTTATGCTGTGATGCTTTTGCGACGCGGTCGCGTTTTTGCATCTCATAGCGGTACTTGCCAAAATCCATCAATTTACAAACCGGTGGTTCGGCATTTGCTGAAATTTCTATCAGATCAACACCACGTTCGCGAGCGATCTTCATCGCATCTTGCGGTGTCATGATCCCTAATGCACCATCATCATCAATGAGTCTGATCTGCGGTACGCGAATCTGCTCATTGAGGCGAACCCCATAATTCTTGACCGGCATTTCACGGCTAAAGCGATTTTGCCGCGGGCTCGGTTTCGGGGTCGGTGTTAAAAACACTTGTTTACCCATTTACTGATGTAAGATGGTTAACACAAGGAGTAAAAACAGTTATTGACAATATCAAGTAGTCTATCATTATATGAAAAATCATTCGTTATCCGGGAATAGCGGATTCCGAACCGACGAGCGAAAATGCTTCTGCGAGCGGAATCGTTCCAATATTCCCTACTCCATGCCTGCGAAGCGAGACGGTACGGGCTTCGAGCTCCTTGCCACCCACGACGAGCATGATCGGGACTTTCATCAATTCTTGGTCTCTTATGCGAGCATTCACCTTCTCGTTTGAGGCATCAAGCACGACCCTCACGCCCATTTCGATCAGCTTATCTACTATCTCCTGCGCGTAAGGCGTTTGGCTGTCAGTGATCGGCAAAACGGCTACCTGAACAGGGGCAAGCCAAACCGGGAAATTACCAGCATAATGCTCTATTAATAAACTGATAAATCGCTCGAACGAGCCGAATGGGGCTCTATGAATAATTACGGGGCGATGTTTTTTGTTATCGGCGCCGATATACTCCAGATCAAAACGCTCCGGCATTACATAGTCAACCTGTACGGTGCCCAACTGCCAGCTTCTGCCGAGGGCATCTTTGAGCAAGAAGTCGATCTTTGGTCCGTAAAAAGCGGCTTCGCCTGGTGCGATCTTATAATCAAGCCCCATTGCATCAGCGGCTTCTTTTACATCTTTCTCCGCTTGGATCCATTGCTCATCGGTACCACCATACTTTGTGGTATTGGCAGGGTCGCGGAATGAGAGGCGGATATTAAAATCATTAAAGCCAAGTGTTCTTGAGACGTGTTGTGTGAGTTTGATCACACTGCACAACTCATCTTTTAATTGCTCTGGCATCAAATAAATATGCGCATCGTCTTGTGTAAACGAACGCACTCGCGAAAGCCCGTTGAGCTCGCCCGATTGCTCGTAACGATACACCGTACCAAACTCTGCCAAACGCACCGGAAGATCGCGATAGCTTCGCGGCTTCGAGTCGTAGATCATGTGATGATGCGGGCAGTTCATGGGCTTGAGCAAATACTCTTCGTCATCGACAACGATCGGAGTAAATTGCGAGTCTTTATAATATGGATAGTGTCCGCTGGTTTTATACAATTCGATATTTCCGATATGCGGAGTCACCACTTGCGAGTAGCCCATTTTTTGTTGGGCACGACGCAAAAATGTTTCGAGCTGATTGCGAAGTACGGCACCGTTCGGAAGCCACACAGGCAAACCGCCCCCGATCTTCGGAGTGATCATAAACAGCTCAAGATCTTTGCCAAGCTTGCGATGGTCGCGCTTTTCGGCTTCTTCGCGAGCGTGCAGATATTCTTCAAGCTCTTTCTTTGTCGGGAAGCTTATACCATACAAACGGGTCAGCATCGGACGTTTCTCATCGCCGCGCCAATAGGCGCCGGCTATCGACAACATCTTCGAAAATTTGATCTTTCCTGTTGATGGGACGTGTGTGCCTCGGCAGAGATCAACAAATTCGCCTTGCTCGTAGAAAGTGATCGGTTGTCCTTTTAGACCGTCAAGCAGTTCGAGTTTGAGCCAATCGTTTTTCTCAGTAAAATATTTTACGGCATCATCATACTCTTTCTCGATACGAGCAAACGGTACGTCCCGCTCGGAAAGCTCTGCCATTTTTTTGTCGATGGCAATGAGATCGTCCGGCTGAAGCTTTACGCCTTCGGGCAATTGCATATCATAGTACCAACCGTTCTCGATCGGAGGTCCGATACCAAAACGAGTACCCGGATAGATCGACTCGATGGCTTCTGCCATCAAATGGGCACTCGAATGCCAAAAGATCGACTTGCCTTCGTCGCTATCCCATTTGACGATACGCACAGCCGCATCATCAGTGATGGGAGTTGCCAGATCGTAGGGCTTCTCATTAACATAAATACCAAGCGAAACTTGTGCAAGACGCGGCGAAATTGATTTAGCGATCTGCATACCGGTGGTGCCGCGTTCAAACTCGCGGACGTTACCGTCGGGGAATGTTATTTTGATGGTTGAGCTCATAAGCCTCACTAAACAATCAATATGATGGAATCTACTCCCTAAAAGCAAAAAAGGCAGGGGAGAAAAGAAGCTATAGTTATTTAAATAATCAATATATAGATATAGCAAAAGCCTCCTAAGGTACACCCAAGGAGGCTTTTAGCGAATAAAACCAATCCTAAATTATCTAGTTACTACTAATTTTCTACAAATTGCGCCTTTGTCTGTCTCTATTAGTATTAAGTAGAGACCATTGAGAAGATGCTCTGTAGGAATTGATATTGCTGTAGTCCCTTTTTCAAGCATATAGTTGCCGATGCGAATTTCTTGATTTGCGCTTAAGTCGATCATTCGAAGATTAGCACTTAGCGATTCGCCTGAAATAATTTCAAGCGTTGCTTTAGGAGTGCTGACAGGATTTGGATAGATGCCTCCATCAAGCAATGTGCTCGGTGCATTATACTCCCGAACATTACTACCGCCTTGTACTTTATACTCAAAGCTCCACACTAAATAGTCGTCGCTTGTTGTATGAACAACTAAATAATGCGGCGTTCTGCCCGCAATATGAGGAATAAATGAATAGTGCATGATTAGAGCACTGCCTGAGGGCATTGTATATGGTGTCGGGGGAATACCCAAAACAGTGATCTCGGAAGAGTCACCTACACGGTATATTCTGTCTATAATCTTTTCGCCACACGCACGTATTTCTATTTGAGTATTATAAGTATAATTTCGAAGATTAACAGCAGTATCGCTCGGGTAGATCGGACCCGGAAAATAACAATGGAGTGTATCGGTCGTTAGCACCTCATCAGAAACACCCAACACGTATCCAAGCCCTAAGTTTTGTTTTACAGTCTCTATCCCATAAAAAGCAATAGGTGGGGCTTCAACAGCGTGACAAATGATAGTCGCACTCGAAGAATAGCTGCCGTAGTAACCTGTTATTGTGACTGTATCACTTCCTTCTTTTTTGGGAACATAATATATGTTTTGTGTACTAACTAAACCAACATCGAAGTGAGTCATCGTATCAATACCAGACAATTGGAAGATTGTTCTATCACAATCATAATGGAATGAGTCTATTACTAATTCGGATTGTTGATCGGTGTTGACGAAGGCAAAAATAATATTTTGTCCACCCATTTGGGCGATGTTATTGCAAAAATAAAACGGTGTTGATTTATCATAACCAGAAATGTAGAGCTGCCCTGATTTTTGGGCGAAAGCCGTTTGGCAAAGTATGAGCAGTAATAGCAGGTATAAATGTTTCATCCGTTACCCCTTATTTATATACAATGAATTTTCGAGCCACTGATATACCTCTAGTGGTAAAGATTGCAGTATAATTTCCCGGAGCCAAATTATTCGTTTCAAATTTTATTGCATATTTTGTTTTGAATGGCAACATAAAAGAACGTTCATTAAACAATTCACCTTTTGAATCAAATATTTTGACAGCTAAATCACCCGATATTTTCTGGGAACATTCAAAAGAGACACTTCCCCGCGAAGGGTTTGGTGCCGCGTTCCCAATTGTCAAATAATTTGAAATATCTAAATCTGGATCGCCAGTCGGTACTAATCCAAATCCAAAATCTACACAAATCAGGCTTGTTGGGATTGTATTGCTGAACACATCACAAAAGAGAAGCCCGTTGCACTCTATGGCTGTCGCGTGACATGTAATGAAGTCAGTTCCGTTTGATCCACAAATTCGGTATGTTTTAGAAGTGCCAGGCTTTAAACTTTTTGTAGGGTCATATGCCTCAATTACAAGCGGGATACCAGTACTATAACTCCAGCCATCTGGGAAATTGCACCCGGAACAAAAATAACCTAAATCACCACCAAAATCGATAATGAATTTACAAATATCTATATCGACTGAATTGTTTTTGATCGTAATGTCATAACAACAACATGGTGAGCTTTGTAAACTCATGTCTGACTTTTCATGAGGAAGTAAAAGAGGTGGGCATGGATTATCCTTTACTGCTTTGATGGTTATTGTAAATTGACAGAAAGTAAATGGAAATAGATTAAATGTTGTATCAATAGGCCAAGGTGCGGATTGAACAATACTAATTGAGGTGCTATCATTTTGTAGCGAGGATGCTACTGCCCGGTGCCCAGCGAAAACAACCAAAAGTAAGAAAATGGAGACAGCTATAAACCGTACAATTGTTGATTTATGCTCAATGTTAATTAAATTTTTCATTGTTTTTCTTGTTTTAGAAATGAAGATAGAGCTCACTCTACAAACATACAACATTTTTTTGCCCAACAGAGAAAATCGCAAAAAACGATAAAGCCCCCTTACAGTGTGAACTGTAAGGGGGCTTTATGATCGAAGATTTATTTTACTTTGACGGTCTTGCTACCCCATTTTTTGGTGCGGGGTTTGTTGGTGCTTCTTGCGGTGCTGCACCGTTTGCCGGGGCAGGTTCTGTGCCGAAGTTAACTTTCGGTGCATTCTCTGCGCCTTCGGCAGCTTGGAAGTATTGATAGTCTTTGAAGCCTGACATACCCGCGATAATACTTGCCGGGAATGAAAGGATCTTTGCGTTAAAGTCTTTCACACGCTCATTATAATTCTTACGTTCGGTCGAGACACGGTTTTCCGCACCTTCGATCTGATTCATGAGTGTAATAAAATTCTCCTGCGACTTCAGCTCA
>JBBRNY010000102.1:0-8648 GCA_038229915.1 Kapaibacterium sp. (SeqCode)
ATTGCCATATCAACTTCACTCTCATATACTGTTGTAATAGCAGCCATCAGCGTAACGAGATAATCATTGATGCCATCGCCATACTCTTGGTAGCAAGCATTGTCAACATCGAAAGCAACAACCGCTGTTTTTGTTGCTGCTTGTGTACTTTGTGGCATCGATGAAGTAGCAATGTGATCTATTTGATTATTATAATGCGCCTTCATATCGTATGATGCCGCATTGGTCATTGCACATTGTGTGTGGTCACTAAAGTATGGGATCGAAGCGGTCGGAGTGATGACCGAGTGATATTGCCCGCTCTGCGGTGCACTGATATTAAACTCTTCGCCGTTCAAAGCGAGGGTGCCTGTGATATCGCCATTTGGTTTGATCGCCAAATATGCCTGGCTCGACGGCTCGCCTTTGATCGTACCACGATATGTTTTCACGGTCGGGAGTGGCGCTTCAAATGCTTCATTCCCGCGAATCATTACGAAATGGGTTTCAGGACCGACAACCGAAAACTCCTGCAGGTCAAGTGTGACCAACACTGAGCCTGATGATGTCGGAACAGACATATCACTGACGATAATATGCGAAGATTGATAGGCAGTATTTACTGCAACGGGGTCGATATAATAAGACGTACTTTGGGCGCTTTGCGAGTTGCCCGAAACAGGAAAAAGTTTTACGGTTGGTTGTGCATACCCAACACTCGCACAGACCACTATTAAGAACAACAACACGGCACGTTTCATAATATGTACTCCTAAAATAAATTGATTAGCGCCATGTAAACCCGAATTGGTGTGAGAGAATTTCCTGAAACAAGTGCCCCGTTTAGGTATCTGGATATATGAAACCAAAAACATTGATCTTACTTCAGCCAAAGAAAAAAACACTTATCTTTGTATAAAATCATTCTATAATACCATTCCATACACATATGAAAACAAGATTACTTTCTGTTGTCAGTCTCGCAATTCTTTTGGCTGCTTGTGGCAAGAAAGATGCGAACACGGGGACAACAAACGACTCGACCCAGACAGGTTCGCAGACCAGTTCTAGCTCAAGTACACAATATCCAAATCCGAATCATGCTTCATATAGCGCTACATTTGACGGCAAGCCTATCGAACTAAACGACTCGAATAAATGGGGCGGTATTGTCCTCGGTGGTCTTGCCAATGATGGCAAGACGAAGATCAACACCGTGAATTTTACTGTACATGGGAAGAATCGGAGCGATTACGTTCTGACGATAGATTTTATCGATGGTAAGACGGGCACCACAGGAAATGTGAACGCCATCGTGAATCTACCCGGGCAGAGTTTTACCGGTAAAAAAGGCGGCAAAGCGACTGCGACCATTACCAAAGCCGAGAAAAAAGATGACAATCACATGCTTTATAGCGGCGAATTTGAAGTTGAGATGGTGAAGATCGTAATGGGCGAAGACCACTCCTATTTCCTAAAAGGTAAATTTGAAAATATTTCAGTATTGATGTCTGCAGGCATTCTCAAAGGAATCGGAAATGCAGTGGGTTCGGCGGCGACGAATATGAAAGGACAGTAAGCTCTCAGTATGTTTTAGCACTCCGAAGGCATCTCATTCAACAATGAAACAATGACGATGCCTTCGGTGCTTTTTTCTTTCCCGAGATCTATCAGTATCTTGCTCGTAACTTATCACAGAGCATCGCAAGACGCGACTCCAGATCGAAGCTATCGTCTTTTAGCTCTTGGGTCTCGACATTTCGGTATCCCAACACTCCATAGGTTGTCGAGCCAAAGCCTGATTCGCGAAACGGCGCTTTAGGAAAGGTAAGCTCTCCTCCGGCGACGCATTGAATCTGCTGGCTATGAATGTGTTCAAATGGCATTACGTGAGGCGCTTCGGCGATCATTAGTGTAAGCATTGTATTCTAGCGTTTATAATTAAGTATACCGTAATTGTAGCATCCCCGGTTTGCGCTCATCGAGGGTTCGATAGACGCTTGTCACCTTGCCGATGACACTAAAGCCGCTGTCTTCGTCGATCTCGATATTTTTGAACTTCACGTTGGCGGGTTCGAGGAAGAAATTCTTACCTTTTTTGCGAAAAGTCTTGACCGTAGCCGAGTCATCGAGCAGGGCAACGATAATATCACCGTTTTCGGCAGTGGCTTGTTGGCGGCAGATAACATAGTCGCCATTCATAATACCCTTGTCTTTCATACTCTCGCCCTGGACACGCAATGCGAACACTTTGCGCGACTCGGAGGCAGGTTTATAGGCAAGCCAGCCTTCGATATGCTCGACGGCAAGAATGGGCGCTCCGGCGGTTACACGACCGAGCACAGGGATCGAGCCCCCTGATGCCATCGGCGAACGAACCGGCATCACTGAGCGCGAAAGCCCGGCGCCGCCGCGCGTCAGGAAGCCTTTTTTGACTAAGGCATCAAGATGCTTGCGCACCCCGAAGGTCGATGCAACCCCGAGGGCATCGGCGATCTCCAAAATAGAGGGTGGATACCCAGAAATATCAATAAATTCTTCGATGAAGCTCAATACTTCAGTTTGTCTTGGTGGCAGCTCGACCCGTTGGGGGAGCTCAGCTGCCGTTTTTGACCGTGAAATCGCTGTTTTTGCCATTATTAATCCCTTTCGTAAAATAGGTGCTCATTAAAGCACGTACTAATATAAGCAACTTCTACGAGAAATCCAAATTTAAATAGGTGCCCGTAATATTAAATGTTTTAAAAACCTGGATTTCCACTTTTGCGAATTCCTCCAAGTGGTTGACAATTATGAATTTCCCCACTTTTCCCCAATTAGGATTTTCTTAAATTATTTCGTATCTTGCATTCCCGAGTTATGTCGGGGACGTTAAAAGAGCATTATTTCTTTGCATAATCAATGAGGTGCCAAGTTACGATGGTGCATTATTTAAGAGTTTTGCCGGTAATACTGTTGCTGATTTGTCTCAGCAGCGCGAGTAGAGCAACTGATACGAGTAGAGTATATTCTATCGCAAACCCCAGTGGCTCTGCAACGACGATCCAAGCGATCTCCGTTGCCGATACCGAACATTTTGCTGTGGAGTTGCTTCGACCATTGCCCTGTGCTGTGGCCGAAAACGGAACGATCGACTTTCGGGTCATCGTCAAATCTCGTGATGGCATTACGCATACCACGCAAGTATTGTTTAATAGCGAAAGCAAAGTTTCATCATATACCATCGCATTACCATCGCCGTACGAACAAAACGGCGTACAAGTTGCCCAGCCCCCTCACTCGAAGCCCGCATATCCGAATCCGGTGAAGGATAATTGCATCATTGATGTAGATATCCGTCTCTATCCGAATGTGCAGGTTGATGTGATAAACGACGTCGGTGGCAGAGTCATCGGCGTCGTACAACCGGCAGGGGACAAACTCATTCTCGACTCCCACACCCTCGCCAACGGAAGCTACCACGTCGTCGTCTTCTCAGGCGGCGCGATCGTTCGCAAAGAAGAGATCATTGTAAGGCATTGATCGGTAGTTTTTAGTCGTTAGTCTTTAGTTATTAGTAGTGCGGTGGACTTATACTCCACCGATATTTCTGCTATGAGGATTACTCATTCACCAACTTGACGATCTTCACTTCGTGAAAGTCTTCCGAGATTCTTGTATAACACTACCAACCTATTCTCCACTGTTGAAAGTTACGAACGCGAGATGACGCTAACGAAACTTTAAAAATTAAAGCCGTAACTGACGCTGAGTGCTATGCCGCTGAAATCGGTGAGGAAGTTGCCGAGTGTACTTTCGATTCCCGGGGCAGGATAGGGAATGATAAAGAATTTGAAGCTGGCTCCGAACGTGGTTTTTGGGTCTGAACCAAAATATGAGCCTATCCCAATATTTGCGCCCCACGTTGTATGGAATGTTGAGTGTGGGAGAGCCGAAAAATATTCTTTTTGTCCGTCGTTGGTCATAACAAAAACAGGACCAGCACCGGCAGTGACATACGGTCGAAAGCTTTCGCCGAGTGTTGATTGGAAGAGGCGATATTGTGCGCTCACGAGCAACGGAAAAACGAAAATACGATTGATCTTGATCTCATTATAAGCCCCGAACTCGCGGTTGCCTTTGGCTGTACCAAGATCGAGTTGAGCTATGGCACTAATATCGCTATTGAAAATATGTCGGTAATATAAACCGAGACCCCACCCATAATCATTAAAAAAGCCTGCCAAGCCCCAAGAGTTGAGATATTGATTATTTTGGATGTCACTGTTTTCGAGTAGCGGCCGTGGCGAAGAAAAGACAATAGCCGAATCTTGCGGCGAACTCGTTTTAGGAGTACCCGTAGGCGTTTGCGCAAACACCGACGCAGGCAGCAACAACGCCGCCAAGACCAGTCCGTATCGTAAGCCGACCTTCATACTAATATTAACGGGCAATACGTGTGGAAAGTTACATCAGGACGATGAGATCACGCCACACTCAATATAAAAAATTTCAGATATTCTGTTTCCGGCATCATCGTATGCACAGGGTGGTCGGCTCCTGCGCCGTGCTCTTCGAGGATGGTGATCGAGCGTGCGGTGTCTGCGCCAGCATCACGAATAACATCGAGCAGGTCATTTCTTCCGAAGTGATGCGAGCACGATGCCGTGACAAGAATTCCGTTTGGCTTGAGGCGTTTGATCGCAGCGCGGTGAAGATCGAAATAGGCTTTGGTCGCCGCCGGAATATGTTTTTTTGATTTTACTAATGACGGCGGATCGAGTACGATGAGATCGAAAAATTCATCGTTTGATCGGATAAAATCGAAGCAATCTGTTTTAACACTTTTGATCTCAGTTGTAATATTATTAAGCGTAATATTATTGCCCAAACCTTTGAGCGCATCTGCTGAGCTATCAACAGCCGTAATATGGGAAGCACCGGCAAGCGCGGCATTGAGCGCAAAGCCACCTTCGTTGCAAAAGAGATCGAGTACTTTTGATTTTGAGTTTATATAGCGGCGGATAGCCACACGGTTGTCCATCTGATCGAGATAAAATCCGGTTTTTTGTCCTGCCAGAAGCGAGACATCAAATTTGGTGCCGGCTCGGTCATAGATCGAGGTCGTCGTTTCTGTACCAAAGACAATTCCTTCTATTTCGGCTAGCCCTTCGAGTGTTCTCAGATGGGAAGAATTTTTCTCGATGATCGACTTCGGTTTGAATAACTCTTTGATCGCGGCAACAATATCATCTTTAAATGCTTCCATTGCCGCCGAGACGATCTGGAACGTAATGATATCATTATATTGCTCGATCACTAACCCAGGCAACAGATCGCTTTCGCTGTGAACCAAACGGACAGCATTACGCTCTTTGAGCAAGAATGCACGTTTCGAAGCGGCATCGGCAATTCGTTGCTTGAAAAAACTTTTGTCGATCTCGATCTTGACATCTCTCGAAATGATACGAGCACTAATGAGCGAGTTCGGATGATAGAATGCCAATGCGAACGGCTTTTTATCAAACTCTCGAAGCAAACGGACGACCGTTCCGGCAGGGAGATCCTTGCGAACTTCGACTAATTCATTGCTAAACGCCCAAAGATGCCCCTTGAGCAATCGGCGTTCGTGATTCTTCTTAATAATGATCTCAGGATAGCTCGCGTCGGCTTTCGGCATAGAAATTGTTATAATAATTGTTGTGAGTAAACAACGGAACAGCATCCCGAACGAACTCGTTACAGGGGGCGCAAGACGGTGTTGTTTTGATAGGTATTGGAAAAAAACATACAATTATGAAAAATATTAAATATTCTGTCCTCGCATTAGTCTTGGTCACTGGTCTTTTTTCGGCTTGTTCGACATTGGGTATCGACTCGCTCTTTAGCTTTAATCTCAGTAAGAGCTTCGACTTTCCGGTAGTACCGCTCACACCGGTCGGCCAATTCTTTACCTCACCGGCAATCCCGATCGGGCTCGATAGTGCAGAGTTAGCGAAGAACAACACTTCGCTGTCGTTAATTAAGACCGTAAAATTGACCAAGCTTACTTTTGTCTCTGCCGATTCCGTTGCCTATCCTGTGAGCAGTTTTGATACGATCATTCTTGCCGCAACCGACGGTGTATCAACTAGTACGCTTGCGACCTATAGCGGCACCGTTGACTCGGTCACGCTGAGCGGTCTTGATTTTGAGAAGTATGTGAAAAATTCGAATGGAAGTTTTCTTGTCTCGTTTAAAGCAAAGAAAGCACCGCTTGCGACAGTAAACTTTACTGCAAATCTCACATTAACATTCAACGCAAACCCATTACGATAAGTCTATGCAAGAATCTAACGTCAGCCAAGTGCTGACCTACGAAACAGCGGGAGTAAGTATTGACGCCGGTGAAGAGATCGTCAGGAGAATAAAACCGCTTGTCAGAAAAACATTTAACAAGAATGTCTTAACCGATATTGGCGGCTTTGGCGGACTCTATGATGCGCGTTTCCCGGAGATGAAGCATCCTGTTCTCGTTTCGAGCACCGATGGTGTCGGCACGAAGATCAAAGTGGCGATCGCTTCAAAACGCTATGATACCGTTGGTCAGGATCTTGTCAATCATTGTGTTAATGATATTTTAGTTTGCGGCGCAAGGCCGTTATTCTTTCTTGATTATTTTGCAACAGGGAAGTTGAATGTTGATAGCGGTACTGATATTATTTCCGGTTTTGTGACGGCATGTCAAGAGAATGGCTGTGCGCTTATTGGTGGCGAGACCGCAGAAATGCCGGGGATGTATGCCGGTGATGATTTTGATCTTGCCGGGACGATCGTTGGTGTCGTCGAGCGCGACGGATTGCTTTCGCGTGAGAATGTGCAAGCAGGTGATGTCTTGATCGGCCTGCCGAGCGTTGGGTTGCATACCAACGGGTTTAGTCTTGCGCGTATCGCTCTTACCGAGGAGATCACTACTGACGCAAAGCCTGATATTCTTGGCGGAGAAAGTGTTATTGATGCGCTCCTGAAAGTGCATCGCTCATATTTGCATCCTATCCAAAATCTCCTTTCAAAGTTTAGTCCGAAAGATGATATTCATGCCCTGAGCCATATCACCGGTGGCGGTATTGTGGGCAATACTTCTCGTGTGCTTTCCGATGATCTGAAACTTGATATTGATTGGTCAGCGTGGAAGCGTTTGCCGATCTTTGACCTCATTCAACAAAACGGAAACGTGCCCGAAGAAGATATGCGCCGCACGTTCAATCTTGGTATCGGCTTAATAATTATCGCTTCGGCATCGAAGGCAGAAGAGATCGCCAACGAGTTGAAAGCGATGAATGAGAAGCCGGTAATGATGGGGACTCTCAGCAAGGCATAAATTGTCGTGAAAGCTCTTGTCGCAGATGCACTTGTTTCCAACTTTGGTTTAACTTCTTTTCGAACTCGTCAGGAAGAAGCAATTCTTTCTATACTCTCCGGTCGCGATACCCTTGTCGTGATGCCGACCGGTGGCGGCAAATCACTTTGTTATCAACTCCCGGCATTATTGCTTGAAGGCACAGCACTGGTGATCTCTCCGCTTATCAGCTTGATGAAAGATCAGGTTGATAAACTCAAAGCTTTTGGTATTGCTGTCGCGGCGCTCAATAGCGCGCAAACACTCGAAGATACTCGCACGGCATATCGGATGCTTGACACGGGCGAGTTAAAATTATTATTTATTTCGCCAGAGCGTCTCGAGAACGAAGCATTCTTAGAATTGCTTGGTCGCAGTCGTATCTCATTTATTGCCGTTGATGAAGCGCATTGTATTAGTGAATGGGGACATGACTTCAGGAAAAGTTATCGCCGCTTGCCACTGTCATTTCCATATTTCAAAAATGGTGAATGCCCGCCTATCATCGCGCTTACGGCAACCGCTACGCCCGAGGTACGCAAGGATATTATTCATCAATTGCAATTGGAAGATCCTCTTGAGATCGTCACGGGTTTCGAGCGCCCAAATCTTCGGTATGCTGTATTGACAAATGCGCAAAAAGATATTCGATTGATCGATCTTTTGCATTCAATTAAGGGAAGTGCTATCGTCTATACAACATCTCGTGCTCGTTCGGAAAAAGTATCACTGATGATCCGCCAGCTCGGAATAAAAGCGGCGCCGTATCATGGTGGTATCGCAAACGATGTTCGTACCAAAGTCCAGAATGATTTTCTTGGTGGTGCATTACCGGTTGTTGTAGCGACCAGTGCTTTCGGAATGGGTTTTGATAAGCCGGATGTTCGTGCAGTGATCCACTATGATCTGCCAGGTACGCTCGAAGCCTATTATCAAGAATCGGGTCGTGCCGGAAGAGATGGCAGTGATGCATTAGCGATCTTGCTGTATAACAAGGGCGATGAACGCTCGCAAGAATTTATGATCGGCCGCAACTATCCGAGCGAAGATGACATCCGCGATGTTTACGGAGTTCTCTTAGCATCGGCGCGGGACCAATTGGGAAGATTGTTTGATGAACCGTTGTTCTTTACTCATACACAAATTGCCCAAGCCCTTGGTAGGGAGGGTGTTGCGATCAAACGGGTGCTGGAGTTGCTCGATGAGTTTGGTGTGCTTGCACTTTCTGTTGCAGGATCGGAACGTTCACAATTATATGCGGAGATCACGAGTGATCGGGTGAAGATCGAAGAATATTTGCGACGAAGTAAAA
>JBBRNY010000103.1:0-8604 GCA_038229915.1 Kapaibacterium sp. (SeqCode)
GCAATGCGGCGTAAGATGATCAGAAATAATCTCAAGCAACTTCAGGATATTCATTTTGCTGAAGTTGAGCCGCTCATCACCGGGTTTTTAACAAAGCGTGCCGAAGAACTCAGTGTCGCAGATTTCCTTGAACTCTATGGGTTGCTCTACGGGGCGTCTCAAAGCTAATCGTATTTTTGTAGCGTGTATAAAAAATTATTACAGAAGAATTCTGTCATTCGTAGAATAATCGCCGAGTTTACTCCGGTCGAATTTGTGAGCCTTGCGTTCTTTTTGGTGCTTGGTGTCATTACCCTCATATATAGTGAGAGCGTTGATGTCGCTTCGATACTCAGTCGTTTTGGTATCGCAACGGCAACGATCGTGATCGTCAATTGGGCGGCTGCTTATAGCAAACAGAAATGGGTGCATATCCTGCACACATTCTATTTACTGATATTGATCATCATCATTTTTAAGACGGTCGAAAAACTATCTTTCCCGATTCATGGGCATGACTATGATGCTGTACTTATTATGGTCGATCGTTCGATATTCGGTTTCGACCCCACCATCTGGCTCTATCAACACATTCCGGTGATGCCAGCCTTCATCGAGTTTTTGCAGATCTGCTATTTTTCGTATTATTTTTTGCCGGTGATCATCACTGCCGAGTTGTTCGTTCGTCGCCAAAAGCATCTCTCGGGCGATCACTCTGCCGAAAACCTTGAGTATCTCAGATTTATAATGCTCTATGGTTTGCTGGCATCGTATTTGGTCTATCTTATTATGCCTGGTATCGGGCCGAGATTTACACTTCATGAATTTCTGAATTACGACCACGAGTTACCAGGGCTACTGCTGACTGATGCGATCAGATGGGTGATCAATACCGGCGAAAATATCACCAATACAATGACCAGCCTCGAAGCCGCACGAACCGTTACTCGTGATGTGTTCCCGAGCGGGCACACTGAACTTACTATACTGTCAATGATACTGGCATTCCGTTTTCGAGTTCGTGCTCGTTGGCTGATCTTTGTGCTCGGCAGTGGACTTATTTTTTCGACCGTGTATCTTCGTTATCATTATGTCATTGATATTGCCGGTGGTGCAGTGCTCGCGATGATCGTGCTCTATACTGCTGACCCCGTCATCAAGTTTTTTATTCGCTTTAAGCAACGCCATGCTTCGCGCTGAGCAATTTTATCAGTATATCCCAAAAGATCGCGTCCTGACGAGCGATGCCGATAGACTCGTTTATAATGCTGATGCGGTTACTCTCGAACGCCACGACCCGTCGCTCGTTATCCTTGCTCACTCAGCTGAAGAAATTCAGGCGGTCGTAAAGCATTGTGCAACCCATCATATTTCAATTGTTACTCGCGGCGCAGGCACAGGGCTTTCCGGCGGCGCACTTGCTTGTAATGAAAGTGTGATGATCGTTACGTCGGCGATGAAGAATATTATCGAGATCAATGCCCAAGAGCGATACGCAATTGTTGAGGCAGGAGTCGTGAATGCTACGCTTTCGAAACTTGCAAAACCGTACGGTTTGCATTTTGCGCCCGACCCGTCGAGTGGAGCTGCATCGACGATTGGTGGCAACATTGCTGAAAATGCTGGCGGACCACATTGCTTAAAATACGGCGCAACCGCAGAGCATATCCTTGCACTCGAAGTCATTCTTCCTGATGGTACTGTCGTCAGTCTTAATACTGAAGATGAGACCGCTCCGCTGTTGTCATTGATGATCGGCAGTGAAGGCACACTCGGTATCATTACGAAAGCGAAAGTAAAACTAACCCCGCTTGCTGAATCGGTCGAAACATTACTCGTTGATTTCCCGACACCACGCGATGCTTCGCAAACAGTGAGCACCATTATTTCTGCCGGCATCGTCCCAGCTGCTCTTGAGATGATCGACTCCGAAGTGCTTGATGCACTTGAAGAAGCTTTTCATCTTGGTTTCCCGACTGATGCAGGCGCGTTATTAATCATCGAGCTTGACGGCCGGAAGCATTCGCTTCCGCGGATCGTGAAAAATATCGAGACTATCTGCCGCTTGCATAATGCCCGGACGGTGCGAGTTGCGCAAAACAATTGCGAGCGAAATGCACTCTGGCAAGCACGAAAAAAAGCTTTTGGCGCGCTCGGTCGGGTCAGCCCAAGTTATTATACCCAAGATGGGGTTATTCCGCGGTATGCGTTGCCCGAAGTGCTCGAAGAGATCTATCGTATCGGGAAAAAACATTCACTTCGGATCGCGAATATTTTTCATGCTGGTGATGGCAATCTCCATCCGGCAATACTCTATGATGAGAGCGACCCCGAAAGTGTAAGGCGGTGTCTGAAAGCGAGTGCCGATATATTGAAGCTCTGCATCGAGAAGAATGGCTCGATCACCGGCGAGCACGGAGTAGGCATCGAAAAGAAAGAAGCTCTTGGTTGGATGTTCACAAAAGCCGACATTGCGATGATGTCGCGGTTGCGCACGTCATTCAATCCTACGGGGCTCCTCAACCCCGCAAAATTCCTCCCCAACGACCACTCCTGCTTCGAGACGGGGACAAAGCACCGCAAAGTAGGCTTATAACTACACATCACCTCAGTGATACACAATAAACGGCAATGTAAATACGCCGCTTGATTTTTCAGTAGTGTAAGATATTCTGGCGATGTAGGTGCCGTTCGGGAGTGCTTTTGTATTGACCGTTGCGTTGTTCTCGCTCACAGTAGTTTCTGTTAACAGTTTAGTACCCAAGAGATTATACAACTCAACACCCTGAGCCGTAAACCACGGCAATAATTCTAAATGCACATTGCTACTGGCAGGGTTCGGATAAATTTTTAGAAACTTTTCGCGAACAAGATCCGTCAAATCAAAACCAGATGCCACGGTAACCCCAGCGTTAATTCCCAATTTTACTACCCAGATATCGGAACTTCCGTGAAGCCCTTCCACATCACCATCTGAGGACGATGTTTGACCCATAAAAAGAATTTTTTTATCTTTCGTTGGGATAACGGTAAAACCATAATCATTATTTGTACCGCCAAAACATTGTTGCCACTCGATCATACCCTTAGCATTTATTTTTTTAAGCCACACGTCATGATCAAAAAAGCCTCCTCCTAACAAAATCAAATGACAATCCATGACATCGCCATCGTTTGATGATGTACTTCCAACAAACATAAAACCACCATCATCGGTATATGCAATAGAGTAAGCTTCGTCTTCGTCATTGCCACCATAACAATTCTGCCAGATAATAGAACCTTCTTTACTGCAAAGAGCACAAAAGGCATCAGCTGCGCCAAATACTAACGTACTGACATGAAAGTTCGACATACCATTATCGGGGGAGTATGTTCTGCCTGCAACAATAAGCTCACCGTTTGAAGCATTTGCAATGGAATATGCAATGTCATCTCTCGACCCACCAAGACATTGTTGCCAGATAATATTTCCGGTCACCCCAAGTTTTACAACCCAAGCATCGTAACTACCCATAGAATCGATATGGTGACCAACGACATCGCCGGTATGGGAAGCAGTGTTTCCGACAAAAGCATAACCACCGTCAGGTGTTTGTATCATAGCATTTGCAGATTCACCTTTTTCGCCACCATAACAGCGTTGCCATTCGATCTCACCTGAATAGGTAAGTTTGACGACCCATATATCAGATGAATCTTTAGCCGTGCTGGTATGTCTTCCCGAAACGTCCCCGTCAAGAGAGGTTGTACCCCCAGCAAAAATATACCCGCCCCCTTCACGAGTATTTTCAACTATCGATGTAGCATAATCGCTACCTGAGCCACCATACACTTTCTGCCAAACAACAGCACCATCTTTATTGAGCTTTAAAATCAATGCATCATTACCCCCTTTGGTTTTTTCTCCGACGACGTATAGTGAGCGTGTAGAACCTGCGAGTATAAACCCGCTGTCTGCAGTTTCGAGAGCGGAATAAAGAGTGCTCGTTCCATCCCCGTCAATGCATCTTGACCATAGTGTATTTCCGAACTGATCAAGGCGAACAATCCATCCGAAATCAAGAACAGAGGGGGCACCATTTACATCACCGTCGCTTGATCGTGATATTCCCACGACCACCCACCCCCCATCGTGTGTAGCAATTATATTCTTTGGATATTCAACATTACTTCCACCGAGGCACCTTTGCCATTCAATGGTATTTGAGGGCTGTGACCAACTCTGTGAGGAGAGGAGAGTGGTAAGGAGCAGAAACAAAATTAATTTGTTCTTCATATTTTTAAGCAAATAGAGAGATTATGGAATTCCCAAAAAACATTACAAAGTAATTGTTATACCTTTCGCCGTTTCATATATATCAAACTGAAAAAACCCCCTTCTCTATTTTTGTAGATAGAGAAGGGGAATTAACATCTAATGATAAATCGCGGTTCATATTAACTACATAAGTAAGTATGCACTTTATCTAAGAATTCACCGAAGCACTACTTCCGCTTGCAGGCGCAGCGGGACAGCAATCATTTGTACCGGGTCCATTTGCGACTCCGGAAGCAACAATTTTAAATGTATACGGACCAGCACCGCTATAGCAAATAGTAAACCTCGCAATATGAGGCGGCGGATTTATTGCAGATGGGGGAAAATGCCCGTTATAGGATTTGGGTTGATCACTACACACTGTACTATCAGGACTCCCAAACACAAGAGCGCAACAGGTTGACCAACAAACTCCTGAAGTATTACATGTAATTTCAACCTTTGTAATATCACAATTTGAGGAGGTGTTTGTCATATCAAAAGTTGCACAATTGTCGCAATTGCTGCCATTACATACTTGACCGCAGGCAGGCGTTTGATCGCTACTTGCAGCTAAACTGAAACAAGATGCGGTATTATTTATCGTGATCTGTCCGAAACTGGCTGTCGTCGTACAAAGTACAAAGAAACCTGCCATCAGAGCGAGACAAAGCCCGCTTGCGCGTTTGGTAAAACGGTTCGTTTTCATAAGAAATGTATGGTTAGTGATTCGAAATTGTTACTGAAACCCGTCGTCTTGTGAAAGCAATAGATGGGTATCAATAGTAACACGATTGAAAGGGGTGGATTTGGTAGGTCGGTCATAAATATTTTTTAAACTTTCTTCTGATAGCTTTCAAACGTTCATTCACCGCATCATAAGAAATCTGTTCTTTCTCCGCAATTTCATCAATCGAATATCCATCTTCACGAAGAAGAGCAACGGTTCGCTGCTTTTGTGTAAGCGTGGCAAGCATTTCCTGCTCGGCAATATCGCCAAGAATTGTTAGTTCTGGGCTATCGACCATCAATTCTTTCGCTGTCGGCGCACCGGCATTGCTTTCGAGCTTTTTGAACTTCTTCAGACGCTTGAGTTCATCCAATATATTATTCTTTGCAATAATATAGACAAACCCTACCGTGTCTGAACCACGCTTGGTATCAGTCGCGGTGCTCGCTTCGGTAAGCGCGATCTCGATATATTCGTCCATATACTTGAATCGCTTTATCAGCCTCTTACGAATATACTCGATCTGCTCATGCGAAAGCTCAATAACCGACGGGGGGGGATGTGGGGGTTTGGGGCGTTTTCACTGTGTTTCATAATATATGTCTGATGTGATGTTTAATAACCGGCAACCAATTTGCGAAAGCGTGTCTATTGTATAAACTTCTGAGGGCATAGAAAGTTACAATAATCACCAATAAAAAACTAATAAATAAATGCAATGGGCACCTTGACAAATGTGATTTCATTTTGTATATTGTAAGTGGTGGAGTGGATTGTTCTGTCGAGAAGTTGTCGTGCATTCTTCAGAGGATTCCTCGTCGGGCTGAAGCCGCTCCTCGGAATGACGGTGAATTGGGGTGTAGGTTTTTTGGGATTGTAAGCTTATGTTATTTAATGAGATATGGGTGGGTGTGTAAGAATGTATAGGGCTGGGTTTGTATTGTTCTGTAGAGAGGCGGGCGTGCGATCTTCAGGGGATTCCTCGTCGGGCTTACGCCGCTCCTCGGAATGACATTGAATGGGGTGTTGGTTTTTTAGGGTTGTAAGTTGTTTGTTAACTGGTGGTTGCAGGTGCGTGTGTAAAAAATATTTGTTTTAAGCAAAGGTTTGGTGGGGAGGCGGTTAGGTCAAATATTTGTGCCTATGGTCTTGGGAGATGGGATCGAGGGTTAATTCTTATTCATAGGGGAAAAAGCGTAAGACTTTTTGTCAGATTAGGTGTCATTATAGATGAGGGGCTCGTTGGCAAGTGGCTTCTCACGAAACTTAACACAAAAATAAACGAATAATGACCTGTGGATAACCTCAACAAAAGTCTCCCTTCCCAAATAATTGGAACGATTTTTGTCGAAAGTGCTCCAAAATGTTGTATCTTTGTAACTTAATTACGGACCGGAGGGAGTGTGGCTTATAGCCCAAAACAACACTTTTCCCCACAAGAATAAATCCCGGTGTGTAAGATAGGGTGTATATAACGAAAGGAATCGTGGCGCTAACGCCAGATGAAAAGGACAAGATATGTTGGACGATAAAATATTACGAGAGCGACACCGCGACTTCGAGCGTGAGGCTATGCCCCACGTCACGGCGCTCTATAACTTCGCACTCCGGATGACCAGTGACCCGGATGATGCGAATGACCTGTTACAAGAAACATATATGAAGGCGTACCGCTTCTGGGACAAGTTTGAGCCCGGCACCAACTGTAAAGCGTGGCTTTTTCGTATTATGAAGAACTCGTATATCAATATTTACCGCAAAGAATCGAAAGAACCGGATAAAGTTGATTACGAAGACATCCAGAATTTTTACAATACCATCCGTTCGGAATATACTGATCCGAACGATATGGAAGCACGTCTGTATCGCAACTTGCTCGATGACGATCTTACACGCGCTGTCGAGTCATTACCGGAAGATTTCCGTACGGTCGTGATCCTTTGCGACATCGAAGGCTTTACCTACGAAGAGATCGCCGAGTTCGTCGATTGCCCGATCGGTACGGTTCGTTCGCGCTTGCACAGAGGCAGAAAACTGCTTCGGTCGAAGTTGATCGAGTATGCCCGTATTCGTGGCTACAATGTTGACGAAGAACGCCATCGTAAAACCAAAAAAGACGTTGAATTTGGTGAATTTGAAGCCCCAGGTACGCTCACCACGAGCAAGCTTCATAAAAACTAATTTACTGTTATTGCATTAAAAATCCGACTTGTGATCGCAGGTCGGATTTTCTTTGTATTATTGTGATTCAAAACATCTCAACCCCCGTACCACTATGCGTATTCTTGCTTTCGTTTTTTTACTAATGGCATCAGCTTTTACAGTTGCAAAAGCCCAGCCTGACATCTCAAAAGCTGCAAATGACGATACTAAAGCCGATTTCGAGCAGTTCGTCGAAAGCGATGCCCCGTCGGAGGATGCCTTCGTCGCGGTACAGCGCTTAGCCTATTTTCCCATTAAAGAAGGTCGTTGGAAAGATGCCGTTGACATCTACCAAAAGTATGAGTCAAAATTTCCGGATATGAAGCAACGCTTCGATAAGATCATTGCGATCTTACAAGCTCCGCTCGAAAATCTCCGTATTGCTAATCTTGGCAAAGGCATCAACTCTTCGCATGAAGAGTTCAGCCCCGTCGTTACTGCCGATGGCAAGCGTTTATATTTCACCAAAGACAATTCGACCACCGAAGATGGTTACGACGAAGACGTGATGGTCTCGGAGTTTCGCGAAGGAATGTGGCAACAAGCAAGCCTCGTTGGCACTACGATCGATACGAAAGATAACGAATCGGTTAACGGCATCTCTGCCGACGGCAATCGGATAATGCTTTTTGGCAATTACGACGATAGTTATGGCGGTGGCGATATTTTCTTTTCTGATAAACAAGCTGATGGCACTTGGGGACCTGTTCAGCATTTCCCAAAGCCAATTAACACCACTGCCCTCGAAGCCGATGGCAGTATCAGTAGCGACGGTAAAGTATTGATCTTTAGCTCTGATCGTGAGGGGAACATTGGCGATTATCATAAAAAAGGCGATGCCTACCATGGTGATAAATGGGGCAATACCGATATTTATGTATCGCTTAAACAAACTGACGGAAGTTGGGGCGACCCGATCAATCTCGGTAAAACGATCAACACTCCGTATTCCGAACGCAAAGGATTTTTGCATCCTGACGGCAAGACATTATACTTTTGCTCGGACGGACATGCGGGTCTCGGAATGATGGATATTTACAAAACGACTCGCCTCAAAGATGACTCATGGACAGATTGGAGCGAGCCGGTCAATCTTGGTAAAGAAATAAATAACGCTGCCGATAATTTTGGTTACCGCGTTTCGACTGATGGCTCGACAGCATTTTTAAGCCTTGATAACCGCCCTGATGGTTATGGCGGTGGCGACATCTATATGATGACGCTTTCCGAAGCCGCAAAACCAGCACCGGTCGCAACGATCACCGGTATTGTCACTGATGAAAACGGCACACCGCTGAATGCTTCTATTAAATGGGAAGATCTTGAGACCGGCAAGAATGTCGGCGAGCTTTCGAGCGATCCGAGATCGGGCGCTTATTTTATTACACTTCCA
>JBBRNY010000104.1:0-8546 GCA_038229915.1 Kapaibacterium sp. (SeqCode)
ACTCTTACTCTCAGCAAGAAAGATCACTGCTGAAGAAGCCTATTCACTTGGGATGATAAATGCCGTTGTTGCTTGCCCTGAGCTTGAGGGAACGGTAAAAAGTTATGCAATGACCGTCGCAAAGAACTCTCCGTCGGCAGTGGCTCTTACCAAAAGATTACTCTCGACGATCTCCGGAATGGGTATGGAAGCCGCACTCGAATACGCTGCATCAATGAATGCGCTTGCTCGTGGGACAGAAGACTGCAAAAAGGGGATTGCAAGATTTTTAGAAAAATAACCCTATCCGTGCATCACCGCTTTTGAATCGAGCGACCTCACAATACTTGCCTCGATCTGTTGCATCTCTGCCAATCTCTCGTCAACCTCTTCATCAGGGAAGTAGAGTTTTGCCAATTTCAAAAATAAATTTCGATGCCGTGCCTCGCTTGCCAGTAATGACCGATAAAACTCTTTGAGATCCTCTTCGGGTGTATGCTCGCTCAGTAATTGAAATCGCTCGCAGGAGCGGGCTTCGATCAGCGAGCTAACGATCAGCTTATCAAGAAGTCGCAACGGTTCGTTTTTTCTCAGATGCTCAAAAAGCGCTTGAACATAAGGGTCGCCCGGGTCTCGTTCAAGTGGGAGGTTACGATCCTTGAGTTTACGAATGACCATTTGGAAATGACTCATCTCTTCGATCGAGAGTTCTGCCATAGCATCCACTAATTCAACACGTTCGGGGTAGCGGCTCAGTAATGAGATAGCCATAACCGAGGCTTTTTTCTCACAATGGGCATGATCGCTCAGGAGCAAGGCAGTATTATCCTTGACTCTGGTTATCCATTCGGCGTTTGATTCGCATTGTAATCCAAGCATAGGTCTCCTAACAGCGGATATTGCCGGAAGGTTGATTTTCCATAAAATTAGCGTTTAAAGTGCATTACGGGAATTTTTTTATCATTTTGACCTTTACTCTATACATAAGACCACTTAACGGGAGTATTTTGTGTCGTTTGTACCATAAAAAATACATTATTTTCATTTTTGTGTATTTTTTCTTGTAACTTTGGGGGGTCTTAATAGTTTTACTATATAGAGGAGTGCACCAACAGGTGTATTTCTTCGAATTTCCGGTTTTTTCATACATAATCGAGATCAGAACCATGAATATACTGAAACGCATTGGATTAACGGTACTCCTGGCGGCAGTGTTGCTGACAAGTTTCACGAACAGCTCTCGTGCCCAGTTAAACGCTGACGGCAAAGACTTCTATGTAGGTCTATTGTACCCGTCATTTATGAATCAGAACATCAGCTTCTTTGGTCGCAACGTCCAGGGATTTTATGGTGCTTACCTGCTTATTTCAAGCTATTATGCTAATTCGGTCACCGTCAGCTACTTTGACGATGCCGGTAACGAGGCATTCCGCCAAAGATACAACGTCGGTGCTCGCCGTGCGATCACCGTACCGCTTGACATCTCCCATACGAAGATGACTGACCAGAAAGGCGAAGTCGTCGAGTATAAGGCTTGCCATATCGTCGCCAAAAGTGCGATCAATGTGCAGTATTTCAGTACCGGCTCTTGCTCGGGTGGTAGCTATCTCGCTTTGCCAACGAATGTGCTTGGTAAGAATTACATCGTTGAAAGTTATCATGACAACCCAGGTGGTCTCGGTGGTGTGACTTCGAACGAAGACGCCGCAGGATATTTTATGGTCATCGGTGCCTTTGATGGTACCAGTGTTCAGATCACCCCAAACACGACAACCGCTAAAGGTCGTCCGGGTGCTAAATCTGGCAATGGTTCAAATGGAAGCCCTCAGCCTTTTCAGATCGGCTTGAACCGTGGCCAATGCTATATGGTCAAATCCTCTGCCGGTGATATCTCTAATGATATTTCTGGAACATCGGTTATTAGCTCAAAGCCGGTTGCTGTTATTGGTGGTCATGAAAATGCCTTTACTGATGGTAGTGATATTGGTGGTATCACTCTTGAAGCTCGTGATTATATGATCGAGCAGATGATTCCTTGCGAATATTGGGATACCACAGGGTATGTGTCTATTCCGTTCGTTGATTCGAAACAGCCAGCTCCCGGCGGTGAAGGTGATGAATATCATGTCTTTACTTGTTCGCCAAATGGGGCAAATATCACGATGAATAGTAACATCCAACAAAATGTATCGCTTGCCACCTCACTTTTCCCTAACCCTGTCCCGTCAAAAATTGGAGTAACAACACCCGTAGACTTCTATGAAACCTACGCCGGCGGTAAATTCCACGTTGTGCAATATGACCAACGTATGCAAGGCGCAGGCGCACCATATCCTGCCCCAAGCCAAATGAGCATTGTGCCGATATCACGTTGGAAGACTTCCTATCTTTGGTCGGTTCCTGCTAATACCTTCGAAATTCTTCAAGGATATTTTATCAATGTACTCTGTCGGCCAGGAGATTATAATAGTGATAAAATTCTCATTGCCGTCAATGGCGGTAAGCTTGCCACACTTCGATCTGCCGGTTTTTCAATAAAGAAAATTTGGGGTGCTGGTACCATCCCTGATCATCCTGAGTTGATGGGTATCACTTTTGCGATCGGACCTGGTGCTTATTATGCTACTGATACTTCTTCAGCACCTGGCGCCGGATTTATGATCTATAATTATGGCTTCCGTGCTATTGATCCTGATCGTGATCTTGGCGATTTCTGCGGTGATGATCACTTCTTTGGTTATGCACTCCCGATCGGTTTCCTTGGCGGAACAAGTGATTCTTCAAAACTGACTGTTGATGTTGATACCCTTTGTGCCAAATGGCATATCTGTGCCCATGTTCGTGGCAAAAATCAGCCGGGTATTAAGCAAATAAGTATTCTCGATGATCCGAATGGCGATATTGTTCGTCCGGGGCGTCAATTTCATAACGTGTTCTTCGATCCTGCCGTTGACCCTGATAATACACGCGAGCTTAATCTTCCGGGTAACGATTCAGATTATTGCGTTGACATTTATGTAAAGAACCCACTCGACACCGCATATTGCCCATTATATATCGTTGATAATAATGGTAAAGACTATCTTGTTGAGCTTCGTTACAAAGCACCTAAACTACAACTCGTCATTAAGCCGAATTTCCCGAATGGTTTTGATAGTATTATCTATCCACCTACGGGAGTAGGCGATGAAGTATGTGCTACGTTGTACTATATTAATAATGGTGACTCTGCAAACGGTGACCCCAATATTGGTATTGTCTCTTCAGATCTGAAGAAGGGTAATGTTGGCTTTAGGGTGACCAAAACAGTACCCCCATTGCCGATCACATTGAATCCTGCTCGTAGAAACAAACACAAGGACACGGCATCGTTTAGAGGAGGAGACACTCTTGCTATTACAGTGTGCTTCGATCCAAAAGATACTGCTGTCCATATTGATTCACTCTTGTTCACAACGGATTGCTTTAAAGCTCCGGTAACACTCGTCGGACCAGGCGGCACACCACTTATTTATGCCACAGACCATGATTATGGTTCGGTTATTATAGGTGAGTCAAAGTGTGATACTGTTTCTGTAAAGAACGTTGGAAATCTACCTTTTACCTTAACTGAGAAATGGGTATTACATAACCTTACTGATTTTGATATGACGCCGGGAAGCAAGGCTCGCTTACCGAAAATATTAAATCCAGGTGATACTATCCAGTTACGTTTCTGCTTCTCACCAACAGTACTTGGACCGGATTCAACAACCGTAGATTGGCTTACTGACATTAAACCACCTTATACCGATCAGATCAAATCGTGGTCTTATCTCAAGGGTATTGGTATTCGTCCTGGTGTAATTTGGGATCGCATGGTACAAGCTGATACAACAACTTGTAGTGACTCTGTTACAAGACGAGTATACCTTTTGAACCGTCAAACTGCAAACACATACGTAACAAAGGCTTTCTTTGATGGACCGGATGCAGCTGAGTACACAATAACTGCTACTCAAAATGGATACAATCCATTAGAACGATTTGATATGAAGCCTAATGACACTATCTGGGTCGATTACACCTTTGGACCTGATAAATCAAAAGGTTTTGGTGATCGCCATGTCAAATTGAAAGCTATTTTCAATACTAATCCGTCAGGTTCGATCATTGACTCTACGGTGATTGATATTACGGGAGTTGTACTCTATCCAGCAGTTACCGCTAATCCTACGACACTTGACATTGGTGTTGTTGGTATCGGTCAGCTTTCTACCATTACCACAACGTTAACAGATACTGGTACAGCACCGTATGTCATCAGTTCTATTAGCTTTATTCCGCCGGTATTAGATATTCTTAATAATACCAATAAGCTACAAGTTGGGGATACGATCTTCCCAGGACAACTGTTAAGTCTCACTGTTGAAGCTCAGCTTGGCTATGCAGGTGATACTATTGTTCCAATTACCTTAACAGGTTATAAGTGTGCAAATGATATTATTGTCTATGTACATATCATAGCGTCAAAGACAGATTTACAAGGTACCGGGTGGCCGGCTCCTGTAACCTTTACTTGCCGTCTGGCACAAAGTACCGTTAAGGCTACGAATAAGAGTGCCGGTAAGGTTAAGTACTTGTTGACTGAAGTTAATATTAAGTCGACGGCGACGTATCCTGATGCTGGAGAGTTCGACTTCATTGATGCTAGTGGTAATAATCTCGGAAAGAAATTGACTGTCAATCAGCTACTTGATGCTAACCAGTCTTTGACCTTCCCTGTACAATACCATCCGTCATTCCGCGGACCGGCATCGGCTCAGGTACAGTATATCTGGGACAGTGCTGGCTTGGGTAAGAGATTAGACACCGTCTATAATATCCTTTCGGGTACTGGTGCTCAGGTACATACAGTATTGACAGCCGCAAGAAGTGATATTGCTCCTACTCCGTATGATAACATTACGGGTAATAGTATCGAGGTGCCAATTCGCTTCACCGGCATTGATACGCTTCCTGCAAACGCTGATGTACGTCGTGTAACCTTTGATGTCGCTTACAAGAGAGATCTCTTTGAACTTGGCAGAGTAGGTTCGATCACATCTGGATATACATCAACGCAAACTGCGCCAACAACGGCACCTTCTGGTTCTGATGACAGGATCGGTATTGATGTGAGAAGTGCATCACCAATTGCAAATCTTGATGAGGTAACTCGTCTCTACCTGCAAGTGATGATCGCCAAAGATGTATCAAGTAGCTTCATCATCTCGAACGTGAAGTTCTATGATGCTGCAAATCAGTTCATCTGTTATGCTGCTGCCGATACGATCCCTGGCACATTCAATCCGAACCCATCTTGCGGAGATACAACATTGCGCGATTACTTGGGTGATAAACTCCCAACGCGTATCATCTCTGTAACGCCGAACGTGATCAGCGATAACTCTGATCCGATCCTTACGTATAGAGTAATGCAAAATGATGTTCAGGTGAAAGTAGAAGTATTCAATATGCTTGGTCAGAAGATCAGTGCACCACGTTATATGAATCCTTCGAGCCTCGGTGAGCATCGTTTACCGATCAGTATTCAAGGCTTCAAGAGTGGTACTTACACCGTACGCCTCTCGACCCCGACCACGACACAAACCGCTCAGTTCGTGTTGCATAAATAATCGATCGTAACAGCATTTACAACTTGGAGCGGGTATCTTTCTGAAGTTTTGGAACTTCAGAAAGTACCCGTTCTTTGTTTATGAGAGTTTACTCATTTTTAATATAGGGACAATACTTATGAAACGATATATATATATAGCAATACTGATATGCTCCTTTAGTATGATACAGTTGGGGACATTGATAGCCCAACCAACAGTCCACACCTGGCACCCGACCAACGGGCCTGTAGGCGGATTGCTTCTTGACATCGCTACTGACTCGATAGGAAATGTATGGCTCGCTACAGGTAGGGGTGGGATATATATGAGCGACGACCATGCCGAAACGTGGAAAGCCGTGAATTGGAACTTGCCACAAACAAATATTTTCCGTATCTGCCCCGCAAAGAATGGGATGATCTTCGCAGTGAAGATCGATAAGAAACAACTCTATCGACTCAATACGCTGACGGCCCGCGCGCAATGGTCATGGGAAGTTGTACCCATTGACACCAATGGTGCGCCGATCAATGATATTGTAACGACCGACGTTGATGGCGAAGTTCTTCTTGCTTATGGTGGCGTTGGGATGCTCCGCTCGACCGATAACGGCGGTAGCTGGAATATAATGGGCGATTCGCTCAAGAAAGCAACGGCGAATGCTGTTGCCAAAGGTGCTAGCGGTGAATATTGTTTAGTAGCGATCGCAACAACCGTCGCTACAACGTCAACGATGTATTTTACCACAAACACTGGTGCTACATGGTTAACCTATCCGAAACTGCTTCCGGGTTTGTCAAGACCGACCGGAGTTGCAATTAATGCCAATCATAAGGTCATCGTTTCAACAAAAGCGAATGATACTCGCACACCACAGTTCGGAGGAAGGATTTACCTTGCTGCTGATACGGGTTGGGTAACGGTCTATGAGCGTCCATATACTTCATCAGATGGGAAAAATGATATTGATAAATTGACGAAGGTATTGCCAAGCGGTACATTATATGCAAATGCTCACGGGCCAACGATCCGTTCAGTTGATGGTGGCGCAACATGGCAACCAATGGACACCAATAAACGTGGTGATGAACCATTTTCGCTGTCTTCGACAGCTGACGAAAAATATGTTTACCAAACAGGTGAGCCAGACGGAGTGTTTATCTCCACAGATTTGGGTGCAACCTGGGTGGATAAAAACAAAGGAATCCAAGTTCATTTTGAATATGGATTAGCGATTAACTCCAAGCAACATCTTTTTGCTATTAGTGAGTATTCACTTGACCGTTCGACCAATAATGGTCAAACGTGGGATTTCTCTGTTGAATATGGCGAAACATATTTCCCAAGTATTTTTATTGCGAAGAACGATAATATTTTTATTGGCTATACGTATGGCTTGCTGCGCTCGACCGACAATGGCGAATCGTTTGCAAAAGTTATTGGCGTTGATCTTACCAACCCATCAAGAACTAATATTGTGTTGGTGACACGTGAGAGCGGCTCTGGTAAACTCTTCAGTGCTTCTGTCGATAATAATTATGGATTGCAAATTTCCACAGATCATGGCGCAACCTGGGTCAAAGATCCCACGCTTTCGAATTCAGTTCAGCCTCGAGCAATCGGTTGTTCGCATGATACGATCTTCCTCTCAACGACGAGCAGTGACATTTACCGTTCTATAAATAATGGCGGGTCATGGGAAGCCATTTCAACGCCATTTACGGGCATTCAGGAGTTTATTGTGCATACTGATGGCTCGGTACTTGCTTTAATTGGTGGAGCGAGCGGCGGCATCATCCGTTCGATTGATGGTGGGAATAATTGGAATAAAATATTTCCACCTACCGATGGTAAACCGGCAACTGATTATTTCGGTATGACCAATGATGACGAAGGTACGATCTTTGTTTACACCGATAGCGGAGTATTTCGCTCAGACAAGACGTATGCTCTTTGGACCAATATCAGCGATGGACTTACTCCGGGTAACTATGATCCGAAGAAATATATCAACGTTGCCGAGATCGTACAAAATACGAAGAATCGTAGATACTATGCAGCCGTTCGCGGACTGAGTGTTTATGAAAGTGTACCTGAGCTTAATGGGGTAAGACAACAAAATCTTCCTTCATCGACTTCAACACTCGAAAATTATCCTAATCCGTTCACTACCACAACGATGATCAACTTCCGCCTCGATGAAACTTCGTCGGTTGAGTTAGATATTTATAACGTCGGTGGTCGTCGTGTCGGGAAGATCCTCAGTGCAAAACTTGAATCCGGGGACCACACCATTCCATTCCAATCAGGTAATTTGACGAGTGGAAATTATATGGTGGTGCTTCGTGCGGGAGCTTCTACACAGACTTCGTGGATCACGATCACAAAGTAAAGAACTTCTACATTGTAGTAAAAATATATTCTCCTCTTTATACAACTGTATAAAGAGGAGTTTTTTTTTATTGCATATTCTCGGTTCAGGCTCCGATCCCTTCGTATTTTCGTAGTGTTGTTTTACTGATATTTTTAACGAATGAACATTATTCTCTTCGGACCACCCGGCGTCGGCAAAGGTACACAAGCCGAGCGTTTGCGTGACTATTACAATTTGCATCACATCTCGACCGGAGATATGCTCCGTGCTGCTATTAAAGCTGAGACGCCACTTGGGCTGGAAGCAAAGAAGTATGTTGAGTCAGGTGGGTTAGTACCCGATGAAGTGATTATCGGCTTGGTGCGCGAAGTATTGATCGCCGATCAACAAGAAGGGAAAGGCTTTTTACTCGACGGTTTTCCGCGAACGGTACCACAAGCAGAAGCGCTCGAGCCGCTGTTTGCCGAGTTGCATATTAACAATGTCAGTATTGTTGTCTTGGATGCACCCGAAGACGAATTGGTGAAGAGAATGGTGAAGCGTGGTGCTGATTC
>JBBRNY010000105.1:0-8441 GCA_038229915.1 Kapaibacterium sp. (SeqCode)
CCCAAAACCCCAAAACCCCATGAATAAAATTAATGAATACTAGATTTGATTGAATATTTAAATAATATTGAAAAATAGTAGCATTAAAGTATAGAGATAAATTCTTTAATATCTACTGTAAGCAATTTATTTTGAATGTCTTATTATATATTTATTACCTACTTAACGCCACCCTTACCCAAACCTCAACCGGAACTGGACGATCTCGGCGTGGTTGCCTATTTTTACTGGGGGGGCCCCAACTGCCGGCGCCGGAGCTGACGTAGATGTGGGTGTTGCCTTTTTTTAGGTAGCCCCAACTTATTTCGTACATCCGTTTGGTGATAAAACTTAACGGCCACATCTGCCCGTGATGGGTGTGACCCGAGACTTGCAAGTCGGCGCCGAGGGCTTCGGCTTCTTCGAGATGGAATGGCTGATGATCCATAACGATCACGGCTTTCGTGTGATCGATATTCGCCGCGAGCACATCGAGCGATTTGCGGCGGTCGCCGTTTTTGCTTTTGTACGAGAGGTCTTCGCGACCGATGATCGTTAGCCCCGCGACCTCGCGCACTTCGTCGCGAAGCAGATCGACGTTGTGGGCGCGGATATACTTCACGGCTTCTTCTACTCCGCCAATGTATTCGTGATTTCCGGTGACACCAAAAACGCCGTAGGTTGCGCGTAATTCTTTCAGAACTTCGCCCAGGTCTTGCTTGACGACGGGTTCGACTTCGCTATCGATGATGTCGCCGGGCAACAAAATAATATCGGGTTTGAGCGAGTTGATCAGCTCGACGATCTTGCGCGTCGGTTTGCGCCCGATGATCGTGCCGAGATGAATATCGCTCGCCATGACGATATTCAATTCTTTGTGCAACGGATTATTTTTATTGATCGCCAGATCAAATGTTTTGACGCGAATTGTTTTTGCGTTAATATATCCGTAGAGCACGCTCAAGAACACCACACTCGTGACGCCGATCAGCACCCAGAGTTTTATCATCGGATATTGTTCGGGTGTGAAGGTGACGATATTAAACGCGTAATTCACAAGCCGCAAGAGATCGAGCAGAACGATCGTCAGGAAAAAACAGAGGATAAACGCAAACCAAAATGAGCCGATCCAGATCATCACATCAGTAAAAATCGAAACGCGCTTGCGCTCGACAAATTTGCCAATGATAAACGACGGAGCGACGATCAGAAAGATGATAGTATAAAGTGTCTTTGCGCCCGGAAGCGCCTCCAAGCCCTGATAGCCGCGAACAAAAATGTAATAATTGACCAGCCCAAAAATCGAAAAAAACACCGAAAAAAAGATATACTGCGCCCGCTTATTCATATAATCTAAAAGTATCCTACCCTATTCATTCAAAAATAATCCTACCACAATAGTGCTGATCGCTCAGCATTGTATCTATATATACGGATGAGTGGGGCGAATGTTTTAAGAGGGGTTAGAAAAATCTGTAAACTTATGTAGTGTGTTAATCCAAAAGGCACTACGACAGCCACTCATTAAAAGTATTCTTAGACTTCTTGTCTTCTTTGATAACCACTAAAATATTTGGATTCTTCTCGATAATCAATTTGTAAAAATCTTTTAAATTTCTTAAACTCTCAAAAGAGAGGGGAAAGAACATAAATTGTGAAGAAAAGTCTTTTATTCCTGCCTGATAGATATTTAAATGATAACCACGACCAAAAATGCCATTCGAATCCTCCAATACAATCTTAATAATTAGATGAGTATTGCATGCAAATTGGGGAGTAGGTATTTTATCAAGAAGGATAATCCAGTCTCCTATAAGAACAAATTTGTTATTTTTTTGGTCATACTTTGGAAAACTAATTTTATTCTCTAACATTTGGTTGCTAAGCTCGTTAATAATTCTTTCGCTATCCCCATAATGAGATAAAACCTCTTGAATTTTAATTTCCTTACCCCCTAAAAAATATTTGGCTGAGCGTATTAAAGCACCTACAGATAGAAGAAAGGGAGGCAAAGCAAATGAAGAAATTATTACTTTAGCGATCCCTAACAACAAGGGTATAGGCTCCGCATACTTATCTTTAGTTGGAATCCAGAATACTACAACAAACAGTGCACTTGAAGATAGGACGAAAGAAACAGCTGATTTATTCAGCTGTTGCTTCATATATGTATTTATAGTCTGCTGAAACATGTCCATAGTTATTTAACGAGATAATTTATTTAAGACAAGCACTTTTCAATGTTTTTATTGATATTTTTTTTGCGCCTTCAATCTTTCGTCACTCCAATTTACCTCAAAAAGTTTTATCCCAGACTTGATGTATGATTAACATTCAAATATACGAAAAAAAATATTTAAAAATTAACTTTCCTACAACATTACTCTTTATAGAGTTACTTCGAGTAAATCCACCCTAGTAAAAAATAAAAACCCCTCTTCTTAATAAGAAGAGGGGTTTTATTTAAATGTACTTCGTTAGCTTTTACTCAAAGATCCCGGCCTGTTTTGGGGGCGGGGGGGTTTTGGTTTTTGGTGGTGGGGCTTCGCTTTCGAGTTTGTTCAGCTCTTCGTCTTCGTCGGCTGGGACGTTGGCGACTGCGGCTACTTTATCACCTTCGTTCAATCTGACGACGCGCACACCCTGAGTATTGCGACCCATCACACGCAGTTCTTTGACGTGTGAACGGATGACCAAGCCATCTTTGGTGACGACTATCAGATCGTCGTTATCAACGACTTCTTTGATCGCTAAGAGCTTGCCGGTTTTGTCGGTTGCTTTCATCGTGATGACGCCTTTGCCACCGCGTTTGGTGAGGCGGTAATCGCTCACTTCACTGCGTTTGCCATAGCCTTCATCGCTGACGACGAGCACACTCGTACCGGAGCGGCGCGGCGAGATCATACCGATCACGCGATCACCTTTTTCAAGAGTAATACCACGCACACCACCTGCGGTGCGACCCATATCGCGCACATCTTTTTCGTTGAAGCGGCACGCCATACCTTCGTGTGTGCCGATGATGATCTCTTGCGAGCCATCGGTCAGGCGTACATCAACGAGTGTATCTTTTTCGTCCAATGAAATTGCTTGGATGCCCGTGCGGCGCACGTTGCCATACGCGGTGAGCACTGTCTTTTTGATCGTGCCGTGCTCGGTGACCATCGTGACATAATGCTTGTCATCAAATTCTTTGACGGTGATGAATGCCGTGATGTGTTCATCGGCAGGCTTCTCGAGCAAGTTAGCGATCGAGCGGCCTTTCGAGATCCTGCTTGCCTCAGGTATTTCGTGTACCTTGAGCCAGTAGCACCGACCTTTGTTCGTGAAGAACATAATGTAGTGGTGCGTCGAGGCGATAAACATATGCTCGACAAAATCGTCTTCTTTCGACGAAGCACCCGTCACGCCCTTGCCGCCTCTGCCTTGGCGGCGATAACCCGAAACCGGGAAACGCTTGATGAAGCCCGTGTGCGAGATCGTCACGACGACATCTTCTTCGGCGATCATATCTTCGATCGTGAAGTCTTTGGTATCAAAAATTATTTCGGTGCGGCGCTTATCGGCAAAGCGCTCGGAGATAGCACTGAGATCATCGGAGATGATCTTCATTTGCAATTCTTTCGATGCCAAGATCGCTTTGAGTTGCTCGATGAGCTGTATCACTTCGCGATACTCCGCTTCGATCTTCGTGCGTTCGAGACCTGTCAGACGTTGCAAACGCATTTCGAGGATCGCTTTTGATTGGATCTCCGAAAGTTTGAAACGCTTCATCAATCCTTGTTGCGCGCTGTCAGTATCTTTCGATTTTTTAATGAGCTGAATGATCTCGTCGATATTATCGAGCGCGATCACATAGCCTTCTAAGATATGCGCACGTTTTTCGGCGGCGGTGAGGTCGAATTGTGTACGGCGACGAATCACATCGACACGATGCTCGACGTAATACTTGATCATCTCGCGGAGCTTGAGCACACGCGGGATGCCTTTGACCAACGCAAGCATTATCACACCAAATGTGGTTTGCATTTGGGTGTGCTTGTACAAATTGTTCAGCACGACTTTCGCAACGGCATCGCGTTTGAGATCGAACACGATACGCACGCCGTCTTTGTCCGACTCGTCGCGAATATCAGAAATGCCTTCAAGCTTTTTATCACGGATCAGCTCGGCGATCTTCTCTTGAAGCGTTGCCTTATTGACCATAAACGGAATCTCGGAGACGATGATCGACTCGCGGTCGTTCTTCTGCGTCTCGATCGTTGCGCGAGCGCGGACGATCACCCTGCCACGACCCTCGGTGTAGGCATCGCGAACACCTTCGTAGCCATAGATCAGGCCGCCCGTCGGGAAATCGGGGGCGGTGATGTGCTTCATCAGTTCTTCGCTGGTGATATCGTTGTTCTTGATATACTCAAGACAACCTTTGATCACTTCACCAAGATTATGCGGCGGAATGTTGGTCGCCATACCGACGGCGATACCGGTGGCGCCATTAACCAAAAGATTTGGGAATGCTGCCGGCAACACGAGCGGCTGTTGGAGCGTATCGTCGAAGTTCGGACCAAACTCGACCGTGTTCTTTTCGAGATCGCGCAGCATTTCGGTCGCAAGCGCGGTCAGTCTGACCTCGGTATAACGCATAGCCGCAGGGCTATCGCCATCCATCGAGCCAAAGTTGCCTTGGCCATCAACAAGCATTGCGCGCATCGAGAAATCTTGCGCCATACGAACGATCGCATCATAGACCGAAGTATCGCCGTGCGGATGGAATTTTCCAAGCACTTCACCGACGATACGAGCGCTCTTTTTATATGCGCGGTTCGGCGCCATACCAAGCTCATTCATACCATAAAGAACGCGGCGATGAACGGGCTTCAGGCCGTCGCGAACGTCGGGCAGAGCACGAGAAACGATAACCGACATTGAGTAATCAATGTAACTCTCTCGCATCTCATCTTCAAGGGCGCGAGGTAGGATTCTTTCAGTAATAGATGCCATTCAGAATAGTGAAAATGCGTGTAAAATCAGCACTTTAAGGTCGGGCATAGAACAAAAAAGCAGGGCTAAAGAGTCCAAAGTCTAGATTAAAAGCATGGTCTAATTTTACAAATTATATGCATTTTTTGAACTTAAAAGTGGTAGTTCTAAATTATGGCACGATTAATGCTACGTTATATAATTGTGTACATTTTAATGGAGTATAGTAGCCATGAAAACCATTGTTGCATCCCTCGTTCTTGTTATAGTATTGTGTTTAAGTACTGAAGGTAAGGCAACCAGAGTGAAAGGCTTTATTAAGCGTAGTAGTGGCACCTACGTTATGCCTTATCATAGAACAAAGGCAAACACTACCAAAATAGATAATTGGAGCACTAAAGGTAATGTAAATCCCTATACTGGTAAAAATGGTACTAAAGAACCATTTGGATTAAGACCATATAAGAGATATAGACTCGAATAACCATTTACATATTGTATCTACGTTCATGAGCACAATCATCCTACTCTCAGCACTTTTTTGTGCACAGCCCGACACCGTTGTTTACTACGATAGTGTACCGGAAGATGTAAACATTGAGCAAATGAAAATGGCAGATCCATACGGGTACGACGCCTACCAGAAAAAACGTCAAAATCCGAACGGATGGAGATACAATCTTGAAGAGTACATGAAATTAATGGTGTTTCCCGAAGCACCCGAATATTTTCTCGACCCGATACACGGCTCGAATGATGGTTACAGTTTAGCATAACACAACACTATGAAAACTATCGCAATTACATTACTTGCTGCTTTCGCACTCGCAGGATGTGCAAAAGAACACAGTCCTGCTGAGATTGCACAAATCAAATCGGACATTGACAGCACCATCGTTAAGATCGAAGTTTTCCACAAGTACATGGGAAAACACGAGACCTACTTATCACCGTCGGTATCAGTATCCGACACCGCAGGCTTCGCGCAACGTGCCGAGGCTTATGACAAGTCGCTCTTCAAAACTCTCGATAGCCTCAGAGCTCAGCTTTAGATCATTCTCGTTTCGTATGTTAGATGTGCTATGAATGCAATTATCTTATTCTCGGCGCTCTTATGCGCACAACCGGACACCGTTGTTTACTATGAGAGTGTAGCGGAAGACGTAAACCTCGGGCTATATTTGGTGGAATAGATGATGAAGGTTCGAATACACTGATAGCTCAAAGACTCACAGGTGAAATTATATTAAACGGTTTTGATGTGTCGCACACTAAAGATGCTATTCTCTTTCGTGGAACAGAGGAAGAAGAGCTTGAGAAATTTTTAGCAGAAAAAACTCAACTATTAAAATCGTTTGCTAAAACTATGCGCAAGCGTAGCACCAGTCCTTGGTCAAAAGAAAAGCTAGGGCAAATGCTTGAAGGAATTAAGGAAGAGTTTGGGTCTAATGAAATGCATGATGCAGTAACAAATTCAATAATTCCACCTATAGATGTCATTGAAAGAAACAACCAACGACAAGTTGATGAAATACGGGAGGATGACTTAATCTATGAAATAGAGGTGGGTGCAGTACTAAAAGTACGAGTAATCTTGCAGGATCGAAGTGAGAATGATCCTTATGTAGCGATTGTCTCTCAGGCAAATGGATATCTTGCTCTTGCAATAAATGAACGGCATCCTTACTACCAAGAAATTGATTCTGAAGATAGAGTAGAAGAACTTATCAAGCAATATATTTATGATGCCATCGCTGAATTTAGAGTACGTCAGCTTACTGCGAGTCAGCAACCAGATGCAATTCGGAAAATGAAAGATATTCTGCTTCGTGTCAAAATCCAAAGGATTGAAAATAAGGACGATGAACATCGTCTGACGGAAATTGCCAAGTTGAATGAAGTCACCGCTAACTAAACCTTGATTTAATGACCAGACCTCTTTACTCAACAAAACTGGGAAAACTATATTGTGGAGCGAGCGAAAAGTTGTTGGCAGAGAAAATGCTTCCACATTACGAAGGACAAATACAGCTTATTTTTACTTCCCCCCCCTTTCCATTGAATAAGAAAAAAAGTTATGGTAATCTAAATGGTGAACTCTATCTAGAATGGCTCTCCTCCTTTGCACCTATTTTTTCAAAATTATTGAAGAAGGACGGCTCACTTGTAATTGAAATAGGCAACGCTTGGGAGTCTGGTAGTCCGGTGCAGTCGGTACTCCCTTACAAATCATTACTAGCCCTCACAGAGTCCGGGAAGTTCAATTTATGTCAAGAGATAACGTACTATAACCCTGCACGATTGCCAAGTCCAGCACAGTGGGTTACTATTGACCGAATCCGTCTTAAGGATGCTACTACTAAGATATGGTGGTTAGGAAAATCTACGCGTCCAAAAGCAAATAATAGAAATGTATTACGACCCTATAGTAAACACATGGAAAGATTACTTAAAACACAAAAATATAATTCGGGTATAAGACCATCAGAGCACAAAATAAATGAAACTAGTTTTCTTAAAAATAATGGGGGAGCAATAGCATCCAATCTATTACAAGCGTCGAATACTCAGAGCAATCTAGCTTATCAAAGATTTTGCAGAGAAAATGACGTTAAGGGGCATCCTGCGAGAATGCCGATTGATATACCTGAATTTTTTATTAAATTCTTGACCTCACCTGGAGACATAGTTCTTGATCCTTTTGCGGGAAGTAACACAACAGGTGAAGCAGCAGAAAAACTTAAGAGGAAATGGTTATCATTTGAGATTGATGCGGAATTCGCAACAACAAGTATCTCACGCTTTAATGAAAAAGAAGCAAAGAAGTTACTCCAAAATTTGAGAGATAAAAATGCCAATAGCTAAAATTACCCCTAGAAAGTGGCAGGAGCAGGCATTGAAGAAGTGGCTGGCAAATGATCGTAAGGGTATTATCTCAGTAGTGACAGGGGGTGGAAAAACTCTCTTTGCTTTGCAATGCCTTCTTGATTATCGTTCTATTGTACCAGCATCTACAGCTCTAATTGTGGTTCCGACAACCGCTTTACTTGATCAATGGGTTGAAGAAATTATCGCCTTTTTTGATTTACCTATTTCTGAGGTTACAGTACTTACGGGTTCAAAAAAGATAAGAACGACGGGGATAAATATCGGCATTATAAATACTATAGCTAAAATCGCTACCGAAAAAATTCCTAAAGAACCGCTTTTTCTAATAGTTGATGAATGCCATCGAGCAGCATCCCTCGTATTTAGAAGTATTTTCAATATACCTACCAATGCTACCCTTGGGCTCTCTGCTACACCTGAACGACAATATGACGAGGGATTAAAGAATGTTTTAATACCTAATCTTGGTCCCATTATAACAACTTATACTTATCGTGAAGCTCTTGCTGACAGTGTAATTGTTCCTTTCTCCTTGCATAATATAATGTTTGAATTCGATCCCGAAGAAAAGCTTGCCTATGATAAGTTGACAA
>JBBRNY010000106.1:0-8313 GCA_038229915.1 Kapaibacterium sp. (SeqCode)
TCCATAAACGTACCGTCGTGCATATTCCTAAACAGATGATCTTCAACCACACCGCCAGCGGTATAGATATCATCCCAACCGTCGTTATCAAAATCAAAGACGACAAAGCCCGGACCTACCTCAGCAGTAGGCTGAGAATAGGCTTTGAATTTTGCGTGGGCGGTATCGTCAAAAAAACGGAATTGACAAAATGCTACCATCGGTGTGCAACACACCGATAGCAGCATAACAACAGCAAAAAGAGTTAATTTTGTCTTATTCATCTTGATAACTACAATCGAACGTGATTCAGAAAATATTATTGTTTTGTATCATAGATAGTTGTTCCTTGCCCATCACCCGGAACGAACCAACTAAATAAATTACAATGTTCCTCAGTCTCAACGTGAGGTCCGAACAAAATCGTATTCGGTGTATTGTTGAAATACGTTACAGTATAACGAATTGTTTGACCATAATTCAATTTGTACGGGACAGGGTAAGATGTGAAAGGTGGCTCGCTCCAGGTAACGTTCGAATAGATCTTGTCTGCAACATTTGCCGAAGAGTCAATGGCACCACTTGGATCGATATCACCATTAGGAAGACGTTTCAGATTAACAACGTCAACAAAGAATGACTTGCCGCGACTATGATAATGCCCTGTCATTCCCAAAATCCAAATTGGGAAAGTGGCTCCAGGAAAGGTACAAGTCTTCGCAACAGTCGTGGTTTGCCCAGGCGGTAGGATGAGAGGTGTACGGCGCGCAACCATCATTGAAGCCGCGACCAGGTTGGTTTCGTGAGTTTTATAAAGATTAATAATAACCTTGCCTTTACCATTTGGCGTGGATTGCGATGTCGCATTCACAAAATGAGTTTCGACCACCATATTCTCATTCGGCTGCAACGTTACCGTTGTCTGCTTTCCGCGCAAGCTTGCAGGGACTGTTGAATCATCAGGCATCTTTGCAAGCTCCCAAACAAACGAATCTACTTGTGCCTCGATCAATAGATCAGAAGCATTCCAGACAGTATTTGAATAGAATGTAGGCTGATAAAGGATGTTGGCTGTATCAACTTTACCATTCTGAGTAAAAATGATGTTTTTTGGTTGAGTTGTCGCGTCAGCTGTTTGCTCAATAACTGTTCGGAAGCAATTCATGTGATGAGTGCCTCTATTGGTTGCTACCTCAATACGCCCAATATTCAATGGCGCAGTAATCGGTAATTTAAAGTAAAAATTACCCTGTACTTCAGTACCTTTAGGTACGGCAAAAGTGTCGATCACGATCTGAATTCCCTCGCCCGGAGCTGGTGGCTCAAGGAATACAGTACCGTCGGCATCATACCAACGATGTGCTTGAGTCGGGGTAACTGGTTCAGTTGCTTTACAACCAACCATACCTGCGAAAACAGCGCAAACAAGCGCTAACTTAGTCAACTTCATAGCTTTAGATTTTGAGTGGTGACAACGTTTAAGGTTTATTTACTCTATTATAGACACAATAGAACATCCCATAGTTACAAAAGGACAAGAAAAAAGGCAGAAATTGTTACTTTTCTGCCTTTTTCCTCAAAATAATACTCAAACGTTACCAAGTATGAATAACCGTGTAAGTCAGTTTCTTCTCCGAACGGGCTTTGACTGGCACGTGAAAGATGACCGTTGAAGCATTCTTCTTATCAAACGGGATAGATGATTTTGTGATCTCCCAGCTATAACCGACATCTTCGGTCACATCGATCGTAACGTCTTCGTCTTTACGATTTTTCAGATTAACTTCGATCGATTCCATTGACGAATGCGAGCCAAGATTTTTCGAATCGGTCACGGTGCGTTCGCCAAGAATATCAAAAGCATCGCCGACCTTGAGTGTGATCTCCTCATCACGAGGGGTGTGTGCTATGCGGTCTTCGCCCACGAACTCAAGCGAGCCATCTTTATCGCGTTTCATTACACGAATCACACCTTCGGGCAATGGCATACCCATATTGTTCTCTTTCGTGTTCTTAAATTTGATCGAGACCTCAATATTGCGACCACCATGATATGTATAGGCTTTCTCAGAGTGTACGCCTGTCGAATTGAGCAGTGAAATTTGCTTTACTTCATTATTATGAAGTGTCGTCGTGCGCCCAAGGTCATACAGATGATACTCGAACATCCCACGTTCCTCGAATTGTTGGGGTGCAACCATATCCCCCGATGCCTTCATCGCATAGGCACGAGTTTCATAATCGGGAACAGCTTGTGCTCGGTGTATCGTACCGGCAACCACCTTTAAGTGCGCATCAGGATAGGTCACACCGCTATTGTTCTCAAGCGATACCCATCCCGAAAGATCAAGCGACTTGTCGTCATCAGCAAGGGCGACGATATACTCGGCATGCCAATTCAAACCCGTGCTTTGGTAGGTCACTTCCAGCGGCTCATTCATATATGCTCCGGTTGAAGCTAATTGCCACACCAACGTCGGCCGAGTCAAGAGCCCTTCCGGGAGCGTCGGGACACTGATCTGCGAGGAGTTTCCGGTGAGCATCACAATACCCGTTGGGGTCTGCAATGTGAGAAAATTACCCTCAGCCGAAAGCAAGATGCCTTCTGTGACGTTTCGCTTATCATCAGTGACCATCACCTTCTTATCAATGTATTTGTGCAACAGGGTCGCCTGATTGACAAGGTCATATTGGTAATTCTGCTCGATAAGATTGATCTGCCCAGGATGCTTGGGCGAAGTGATCTTGACGGTCGTTGGGTCGAGCTGAGCTGAGATGTCCTGAAGTTTGATCTCGCTCGTACCTTTTTTGAGATCAAAAACTCGAATATCCCGAATCACTCCGAGATTAGAATTATAGATCGTAAGGCTCAGCCCGTCACGTTTTGGTGCATCGTTTACTTGTGCGATGGATATGCTTGCACCGAGCGATAGAACAGCGGCTATAAGAATGATTTTCATACACTTATGAATTTTAGTTAATAAATCGTATCAATGGAATAATTGACATTGATTATAATACGATGTGAAAGAATCATACCAAAGACAAAACGAGATAACCGACGAAAAGGACGCACTCTTTTTATTTGAAATCTCTGCATTTTGCAATACTGATGATAAGCAAGTTTGCAAAGCACGGTTAACAATTATTCATTAATAAATGAATGCAGGGCGCTGTCTTTGCCAAATTGCTCAAATGCTTTCCGAGCCTTCTCTTGTGAAGAATATATCCCGAAGAATGCGCTACCGCTCCCACTCATAAGCGCAAAACTCGCTCCACTTGCATAAAGATCGTGTTTGATCTGATGAAGAGATGGCTGCATCTCAAATGCAATGCTCTCGAAGTCATTGAAAATTGTGTACTGCCATTGTTCTATTGGTAGCCGTATTGCCAATGCAAGATCTGTTGCAATTCTCGTTTGAAGAGCAAGTCTTTTATATGCTTCGAACGTTGAAATAACAATATCTTTGGGTTTAACAACGACGATCGGTAAAGACGATCGAAAATCTATCGGAGTGAGTATATCCCCTATCCCCGATGCAACCGCTGTATAACTATTCATCAAAAAAAATGGTACATCAGCACCAATGCTTCTTGCTATCTCAAATTTCTCTTTCGATGTGAGTGGACTCACCAGATCGGCGAATATCTCAATAGCCATGGCCGCATCTGCCGAGCCACCACCAAGCCCTGCACCAATGGGGACGTTCTTTTCTAATGTGATTTCAATTCCCGGCAAAGGGATGTCTTTCAACTGAGAACAACGCTCTATTACCCTCGTTATGAGATTCGATGAATTGGTCGGGATCGAGGTGTCGTTGACCGACAAATGAAACCCATCCGAACTGGATACCTTCAGGATATCAGAAGGTGAATCAAGTCTATAAAAGATCGTATTGATATTGTGATAGCCATCCTCCCGTTTAGAGAGAACCTCAAGACCAAGATTGATCTTGCACGGCGAACGGTACACTACTTTTGCGTCGGTTTTCATTATCTACATAGCAAACGATTACTACTTGCTTCTTGTTACTAAATTGGTCAAAATAAACAAGTATTTTCTAAGGTAGAATTTACTTTAGCTGAAGTCTGCAATTTATTGATTTTAATAAAAAAGGACGGCGCGATGTCAAAAAACAACATCATAGAAGTACGAAGCACGAACGAAATATCTCATGAGCTAAATAGTCTCGCACGTCCTTCCGTCCATATCGCCCCAGGTAAAGTCCACGAGACGCTTGCAAAGCACATGCTTGTTGATGGGTTCGATCTGGTCGTCGATCTGAAAAAGTCGCAAGGAAACTTCATCTATGACGCTCGAACCGGCAAACGCTTCTTAGACTTTTTTACCTTCTTTGCTTCGGGTCCGGTGGGGCTAAACCACCCAGCAATGCTGACCCCAGAATTTCGCGACCGCCTCGTAACCTCAGCAATAAACAAGCCATCAAGCTCCGATGCGTATTCCGTCGAAATGGCTGAATTCGCCGAGACGTTTGCTCAAGTTGCTATTCCTGAGTATCTGCCCCATTTGTTCTTGATCGAAGGTGGTAGTGCCGCCGTCGAGAATGCGCTGAAAGTCGCATTTGACTGGAAAGTACGCAAAAATTTCCTCAAAGGTTATACCCAAGAGCGTGGTCATCTCATCATGCACTTCCGTAATGCCTTTCATGGGCGCAACGGCTACACACTTTCCTTGACCAATACCGATCCGGTTAAAACGCTCTATTTCCCAAAGTTCAAAGACTGGCCTCGCATTGATGCCCCCTATCTCTTCTACCCACAAACTGGGGATAACATTACCAAAGCACACGAAGCCGAAGAACGCTCGCTCAAGCAGATGAAAGAAGCGTTTATGAATTACCCAGATCAGATCGCGGCGATCATCATCGAACCCATTCAAGGCGAGGGCGGAGACAATCATTTTTCCGAGCGTTTCCATCAGACCATCCGCGACCTCTGTGATGAAAATGATGCACTGATGATCTATGACGAAGTGCAAACCGGTCTTGGCTTGACCGGCAAGATGTGGGCACATGAACATTTTGTCAAGCCCGACATAATGACCTTCGGCAAGAAGATGCAAGTTTGTGGCTTGCTTGCCTCTAGGCGCATCGACGAAGTGCACGACAATGTGTTTATGAAATCGAGCCGTATTAATTCAACGTGGGGTGGCAACCTCATTGATATGGTGCGCGCACAAAAATATCTTGAGATCATTCGCGACGAGAATCTTGTCGAAAATGCGCGTGTCGTCGGTGATTATCTGTTAGATGAGATCAAAGGTTTGGCTCACGAATTCCCTGCTGTTGTATCAAATGCACGTGGCAAAGGCTTAATGTGTGCCTTCACTGTTGCCGAAGCACAGATGCGTGATGCCCTTCGCCAAAAGTGTTATGACGAAGGTGTTGTGATCATCGGCTGTGGCGACCGCTCTATCCGCTTCCGCCCTGCGCTTAATGTCTCGAAAGAAGAGATCGATATGGGCATTAAAGTCATCCGTGAACAGATCAAAGAATTAGAACTCAGAGATTTTTAAATTATGAAACCAACCGCAAACTTAGAAGAATCGCTCGCGAAACTTGTTGCCCGTTACGGCGATCGTGCCGCCAATTATATCGAGGGACTCGCCATACGAAGCGAGATGACTTACGATGATTACATCAATGTCGAAACATTGTTGACGCTTCAGCACCCGCTCACGAATTATCACGACGAGCTGACATTCTTGATGTATCATCAGCAAACCGAGTTGTGGTTTCGCCTCGCATTGCACGAACTCGAGCACGGCATCGAAGCACTCTTACAAGAGCCTGCTGATATTGCGACAGCCATCGAATCTGCTTCGCGAACAAACAGGATCATAAAATTTATAACGCAAAGTTTTGACGTTCTTATCTATGGCCTCGATACCGATGCGTTTATGGAATTCAGAAAAGCCTTTGGTTCGACAAGCGGTTTTCAGTCCGCTCAGTTTCGAGCTATTGAAATTCTTGCCGGATTAGAACGCCACAACAAAGAAAGCAAAGACCACACTTTTTATTGGGAACGAGCCGCGCGTGATATTACTACCGGCGAACCAACGTTGACGCTCACGAAATTTAAAGAGAAACATCTCCATTGGCTCAATGAGATGTACGAAAAACGCAAACCTTATTCTTTCAGATTAGCATTCGAACAAGTACTCCGTCAACGAGTCTCAAAACCTGATCTACGTTCTCTCTATCAAACACTCTTCAACGGCGAAGCACCACTTGAGCTTCAAACATTGGCAAATGAATTAGTCATCCTCGACTCAGAGATCATTGCATGGAAAGGCTCACACTTAAGAGCCGCCGCAAAACACTTGGCCAAATCACCAAAAGGCACGGGCGAAACAAATTGGGCAGAGTATCTCAGCCGCTCGCTCAAAGAAGAACATTACTTCCCCGAATTAGTAATGGCAATGAAAGAAGCCTCAGTCGAAGAAGAATTGGAAATGCCAACGTTGGGAGATGCTTAGGTAGTTGTTAGTGTATTAGTCTTTAGTCGTTAGGAGTTGTATTGCCTATCTTCCATCTAACTTCAAAACTCTAACGACTAAAGACTAACCAACTAGCAAACTACAAATGATAATTCGGGCTCTCCTTCGTGATCGTAACATCGTGCGGATGAGACTCACGCAAACCTGCAACAGAAATTTTAATAAACTTGCCATTCTTTTGAAGATCGGCGATCGTTGCCGAACCTGTATATCCCATCGCTGCTCTTAAACCACCTGCCATCTGATATATAATTTCTGAGAGCGAGCCTTTGAATGGCACTCTACCTTCGATACCTTCAGGGACTAATTTTGCGAGACCTTCTTCGACGTCTTGGAAGTATCTATCTGCTGAGCCTTGCGCCATTGCAGAAAGCGAACCCATTCCACGATATGTTTTATAAGCACGACCTTCGAGAAATACTTTTTCACCGGGTGATTCTTCAGTGCCGGCAAACAAACTTCCGATCATCACCGTCGATGCTCCGCCAGCAATCGCTTTCGGAATGTCACCCGTTTGTTTAATGCCGCCATCAGCAATAACAGGAATTCCTTTTTTTGCGGCAGCACTCGCCGCATGCATCACCGCCGAAAGTTGTGGCACACCAACACCCGCAACGATTCGTGTTGTACAGATCGAACCTGGTCCTACACCGACCTTCACCCCATCAACGCCCGCTTCGATCAACGCAAGAGCGGCATCGCCAGTAGCGATATTTCCTGCGATGACATCAAGGTGTTTGAATTGTTTCTTCACCAGCTTCACCATATCGATCACACCTTTGGTATGTCCGTGTGCTGTATCGACGATCACCACATCGAGATTTGCATTGACCAATGCTTCGATGCGTTCAAGCGTATCTGCGGTGATCCCGACAGCAGCTCCACACACCAAACGCCCACCCGAATCTTTCGCCGCATTCGGATAACGTTTTTTCTTTTGAATATCTTTGAACGTGATCAGCCCTTTGAGCCTTCCCTGTTTATCTACCACAGGAAGTTTTTCGATCTTGTTTGCTTGTAAAATGGATTCTGCTTTTTCGAGATTCGTCCCGACCGGTGCAGTGACGAGATTGGTCTTCGTCATTATGCGATCGATCACTTGCGATTTATCCGATTCAAATCGTATATCACGATTGGTTAGCATCCCGATCAGATGACCTTCATCGCCAATGATGGGAATACCTGAGATAGAATATTTTTCCATCAGCATCAATGCATCACGGAGCGTGTGGCCTTTTGTTAAGGTGATCGGATGTTGGATCATACCACTTTCCGAGCGTTTCACACGATCGACTTCTTCGGCTTGACGCGCGATCGAAAGATTTTTATGAATGATACCGATCCCACCTTCTCGTGCCATAGCAATGGCCATTGCCGATTCGGTAACGGTATCCATTGCACTGGAGATGAACGGAGTGAAGAGCCGGATATTGCGAGTCAGTTGAGTCGAAAGATCAACCTCACGAGGCAGTACAGCTGAGTATCCTGGGATGAGCAGTACGTCATCATAGGTTATACCATCACCGAGTGGAAATTTGGCAGAAATATCAAGTGCTGTCTTGGCAGCACGACTTGAGAGGCTCGAACGTGTTTTTTTCGGCATGAAAATATCCTTATTGTACGGATGTTTTCATACAAATATACGAAGAAATGAGGCAGTGTTTTGCAAAAACGGCGTAAGTGTATATATTAGAAGCAAATAAGCTATCCTATTTACAGAATCGGCTCGCTGTTTAACAATTTACCTTCATCGCTTTGTCTTGCAACGATATCTTCCAACTGCTTAAAGGATTCATCACTTCCGAGCGCTGGGA
>JBBRNY010000107.1:0-8272 GCA_038229915.1 Kapaibacterium sp. (SeqCode)
CATACTTCGAAAGATCGTATTTTTTTAATACAAACCGAAGTAAGTACCCAAGCATTTTTGCGTAAAAATTTCCTATATCATACAAAGATGGGTTTGTTTTGCACTTTTCGACCACCAACGAATCAATTCGAAAGTCATCTATGTGGTTATTGATAATAGAAAATACTTTGTCTCTAATAGCTTGTTTATCTTCTGTAGCATGAAAATACTGTGCATCAACGCCAGATTCTAAAACATAGTATTTCAGTTCAACTAATTCAGGATAAGGCTTAAAAGGACGTATACGAGTAACGCTCGTAAGTGTAAAGTATTTTGTGCCTTTGGGCGTAAAATCAAAATTTCCTCCCTCATCCAAGAATATGTATAAAACCCTCATAGATCTTTTTATATTTTAAAATTAGTGGGTCTTGTCTAAATAATTTTTGCACTCTTCTGTAAATTATGTCTCGCACACAAAAGTTGAATGTTCTCAACTTTTAATGATGTGCCGCCTTTTGAGTAGGGGAGAATATGATCGAAGTGAAGGTTATCTTTGCTCCCACATTCTCTGCATTGTCCTTTATCAATTTTCCATACTGCAAGTTTTACTGATGTTGGTATTACACGATTATGTTCAAGCAACTTTAAGGAATTTCTTTCTTCTTTTAATAAAACAGTACCATCGGTAATTACCAACTTAAACTTAAAGACGTATCTACTGCCAGATTTTTCAACCCAGCCATTAACGAGTTCGAAGACTCCATTAAAAACCCAAATGCCATCTTTAATTTTTTCATATACCTTTACTAATTCAGGAGGCAGTTTTTTCTGAGCGTATTCTTGGGCAGCGGCATAGAACTTTCCATTCTGAGTTAGTAAGCCTCTTGATGTTTTTTCTTGCTGATCCTCATTCTTTGGGTCTTTGCTTTCATTCTTTGGCACATCATGCCCTTCATAGATGAGTACTTTTCCGTCGTCTTCTACCTGATCTTCATACGGTGCACCTTTTCTTAATGACATCAAAATGATACTTACCCCTCCATTGACTTTGAAGTTCATTCCTCGTTGCAAGGAAAATCCTTCAGCCATGCACATCTCATTATAGGAAATTACGTCACCTGGAGCAAACATAGATTAGCTAAACTCCTTTTGACTAAAAAACTTACTCATCGGAATCTCCAGCCCGTTGCAAATCTTCTCGATGTTGACGATGGAGATGTTGCGCTTTCCGTTTTCTACACTGGTGATGTAGGTACGGTCGAGGTCTGCCAAATGGGCAAGCTCTTCTTGAGAGATTCCTTTGGCATTTCGGAGCTGTCGGATGCGGTCACCAATTTTTGTGCGAATATTCACGAGGCAAAGCTAAGGGATTGTTGTAAATAAGTCAACGGACTATGAGTCACATAATGATGTTTCTCATTAATATTCCCATTTTCCTCATATAGATCACCCCATATCAAGTTATCGTGCCGCTCACCTGAGGCTCCCTAATATGCAGTAGCGAGACCAAGCTTCCCCCACCCAAAACCCCAAAAATCCCACTTTTACCACCCCACAATACCCCCAATATTTCCTAAAAAAATTGAAACAAAATACCCCTTAAATTACGTTTAATGAGGCTATACGAGTAACGCTATCGTTTCTTATTATTTATAACTTATAAAGGGTATAAAATTGAGCGCATTACAACAAGTTTTTGAGTTAGTACGCCCGGAGAAATCACAACCGATCATTAGTCGCGAAGCGACCCGTTATTTCTTGGTCTGGTTCACAGCTCTTACTGCTGTGCTCTATGGCGGCGGTATCGTTGCGATGAATCTCTTCGCCGATCCTGCTTTCCGTACTGCCGCGTTGGTCGGTATGGCGCTCTGCACCATTACGAGCTTTATCAGTTTTCTCTTGCTCGAATGGGCTATCGATAAGCCGAACGAAGTTTTCCTCGGTATCGCCTTCGGTTCTATTTTTGTGCGTTTATTTACGCTCTGCATCGCTTTCGCCGTTGGGCAGTTCCTGCTGAAGCTTTCGGTCTTTGGTTTAGTGACCGGAATGTTCGCGAGTTATTTTGCGTATTTGACTGTTGAGATCGCTTATATCCACAAAAAGCAGCTCATTCGCGGACAATAATATTCAATGAAACAAGGCTTCATCGTCGCAGTAATTATTCTGACTCTGCTCACCGGCAGAGCCATCGCCTCTGAAGAAAACAATACCCCTGCCACGGGGAATGCTCCTGCCACGGAGAAAGTAACTGCCGAATCAACCTCCGAGACTCACGCCGTTGAAGCCGTCGAAAAAGAACAATCAGAAGAAGAGTACGAGAACGACATTTACAAGTCCACCCGCGACTCGGTCGATGCCGGAAAGCTCTTCAACCGCGTGCTCGAGCATTTGAACGATACCTACGAATTGCATTTCGTGACCGTACACGTCCCGTTGCCTATCATGTTCTTTGATGCAAGGGGTTTCCATTTCTTCCCAAGCCTCCACGCCCTCGAACACTCAGGCGAATACACCCTCAAAAACCGTCACCAGATGGAAGAGGAGAAGAAAACCGCAAATTTTATGAAGGTCTCGCCATTCAAACGAGTTGATGGCAAGCCGATGGGCTCGTTCTGGGATTTCTCGATCACTGCGAACGTGTTCTTTATGTTGTTGGCGTCGCTGCTGGCTGTTTTGCTGGCGATCAAAGCTGGTTCTCGTTCCAAGACAGATGCTGTTCCAAAAGGTGCTCATAACGCGGTCGAAGCAATGGTCGTCTATGTTCGCGATGAGATCGTCTATCCGAATATGGACAAGAAATGGGCAGACCGCACAATGCCGTACTTCCTGACGATCTTCTTCTTTATTTTTATGATGAATATGCTCGGCTTGGTGCCCCTGACCAAAACGCCGACCAGCGCGATAGCCGTCACAATGGCTTTGGCGCTTTGCACATTCGTACTGACCCAGATCGCGGGTATCCGCGCCATGGGCATTGGTGAGTACCTCAAGCATTTTACGGGTGGAATGCTCGATATGGATCTTCCGATCTTCATGAAGGTTGTGTTGATCGCTATTATGACCCCGATCGAGATCATCGGTCTCTTTACAAAGCCGTTCGCACTGATGGTGCGTTTGTTCGCAAATATGACGGCAGGCCACATCGTAATCGGAGCACTTATTGCGCTGGCGATGTTGTTCCAGTCTATTATAGTCGGCTTTACGGTCAGCGTACCGTTCGCCCTGTTTATCTATATGCTTGAGTTGTTAGTCGCATTTATTCAGGCGTATGTGTTCACGACGCTTTCAGCAGTGTTTGTCGGAATGATGGCACACGAACACGTCGAGCACGATGCCGAGCACGGCGAGTTGGTCTTAGAATAAGATCAGGACTGCTCGCAAAAAAAGATTGTTATTAAATACTTATTGTTTCACTGATATATTAATTTAAGGAATACTACGATGGGAAATTCAGCATTTGCATACATGGCCGCAGGCTTAGGCGCTGCACTCGCAGTAGTTGGCGCAGGACTCGGCATCGGCAAGCTCGCCACCGCAGCACTCGAAGCATCAGGTCGTCAGCCTGAAATGGCCGGCGGTATCCGCACGACGATGATCATCGCCGCGGCTCTTATCGAAGGCGTAACACTCTTCGCACTCGTTATCTGCATCATTCTCGCAGGTAAGTAAGCAGCCTCTGATCAGTTTTTTATCGGACGCTTAGAGGTGCAAATCTTCTGAGCGTCTGTTGTTTATGTAGTGCTCAGTAGAGCCGACTTCAGTTGGCTCAAAAAAACTGCTCCGAATAAATTCGGAGCCACTATTTCGGAGCTACCGAAAAACTTGAACATTGTCATCCTGAGCGACGAGCGAAGGATCTGCACTTTCAAGTAATAGAAAACCTGAAGCCTAAGATTCTTCAGTCGCTGAAAGAGCATCATAACGAGAAGACGTTACTCTGCTCCTTCAGAATGACAAATTTGAATCAGTAGAGCCGACTTCGGTCGGCTCAAAAAAATGAATCCGCTCCGACTAAATTCGGAGCCTCTATTTCGGAGCTGCCGAATACCTTGAACATTGTCATCCTGAGCGACGAGCGAAGGATCTACACTTTCAAGTAATAGAAAACCTGAAGCCTAAGATTCTTCAGTCGCTGAAAGAGCACAGTAACAAGAAGATGTTCGTCTGCTCCTTCAGAATGACAAATTTGAATCAGTAGAGCCGACTTGAGTCGGTTCAAAAAAGAGAATCTGCCCCGACTAAAGTCGGAGCCACTGAATTCGACAAACAAAACCAAGCTACTACTATGCTCGAGCTTAATCCCGGACTTTCGATTTGGACGTTCATCATTTTCGGAGCGTTAATGCTCCTGCTGACCAAAGCAGCTTGGAAGCCGATCCTCAAATCGCTCAAAACTCGTGAAGAGGCTATTGCCGATTCACTTTCGAAAGCCCAGCAAGCTCGCTCCGATGCCGAGCGTTTGATCGCCGAGACCGAGCGTCAGCGTGTCATCCAAGAACAAGACCTCCAACGCCAGCTTCGCGAAGGCAAAGAATATGCCGAAAAAATGCGTCATGATCTTTCAGTAAAAGCGCAAGCCGATGCCAAAGCATTGCTCGACCAAGCCAAAGCGCAGATCGAACGCGACACCGCAACCGCCATTGCTACGCTTCGCTCCGAAGCCGCTGATTTGGCTATCGCCGCTGCCGGCAAACTGCTCGATGAATCAATGAACGACGATAAGCACCGCACGATCGTCCAGAAATTCATTAACGAACTTCCGACCAAACAAAATTAATGGATAATCGTATCGCTCTCCGCTACGCCCAAGCCCTTGTCGGTATCGGCAAGGAAAAAGGCACCTTCGAAGCACTGGCGAAAGACCTGAATATGATCAGCGATACGCTCCGTACTTCACCCGATCTCCGCGCCGTGATGCACTCGCCGGTTATCCGTCCCGACGCAAAACGCAAAGTCTTACTCGAAATTTTTAAGAGCCATCTCAGTGCTGACACTATGGCGTTTATCGATCTTCTCGTGAAGAAAGGTCGCCCACAGTTGCTCGTCTCGGTCGCATCAGAGTTTCAACGCTTGCTCGATGTCGAGAACAAGGTTATCAATGCTGACATTACCAGTGCTCGCGAGCTTGACGAAGCTTCGAAACAGCAGATCGTCACGAAGCTCGAAACGCGCACCGGACTCAAAGTACGTGCTCATTATGTGATCGACCCGGCTATACGCGGTGGTTTTGTTGCCAAGATCGGCGATACGCTCATCGACGCCAGCTTACAGCATCAGCTCGAAATGCTTCGCAAAGATTTCAAGAGCGGTGCTATTGCGGCACAGCTCAATTAATGTGCGATCTTTGATTTGTTCTTTGATTTATTTTTAAATGACGATCTTCGGTAACCGCTCCCTGTTTCGCTTCTTCACGATCGTGGTCGTGATGATGGTGGCAGTGGCGATGGTCACGGACTTCTCTTCGGCGCAAGAAAAAAAGAGGAAGAAGAAAAAGAAGAAAAAAGCGACTTCGACCACGACCATACGAGTTGATAGCGTCTCGAATTTTAAGCCGACCCATACCAACGGTCTCGGCACCGTCTCGGGATATTATTTCCCGAACAAACTCGGCGCACATTGGACATTGATGACCATACAAACGCTCATCACCGATAGCGGCGTCATCGCCAGAAGCGACACCGTCTATATGCACGAAGAGGTGATCGATACGGCGCGCTTCTCATTGCAGGGCCTGCCACTGATGGTGTGCAAAGATCTTTCGTATCGCCTATCAAAACGCGATACCAACAAAAGCGAATCGTCATATTATGTTGATGATTCGATAGCCATGACGGTGTTCAATAACTCCGTCACGCAAAAACAAAACCGGACGATCTTAGTATCGCCGTTAGTCGTTGGCAACAGTTGGAAAAATATGTCGGGCGATACGCTCGGCACCAGTATTATCAGCTATGTCGATTCGCTGGTAACGCCGGTCGGAAGATTCGATAGTGTGTTAGTTACTTTGACAACACACGGCAACAGCGATTTCCGAAAGTTCTTTGCATTCGGTCGCGGCATTGTCAAGATGATCTATCGCTCCGCCGGACCAGGCGGGCACGGTCTGGTCATCGTCACGACACAGATGATAGAGTTTACGCTACCAAAAAAGTAGAGCCGACTTGAGTCGGCTCAAAAAAGCATCCGCTCCGAATAAATTCGGAGCCACTGAGTTTTGAGAGAACACTTGAACATTGTCATCCTGAGCGACGAGCGAAGGATCTGCACTTTCAAGTGATAGAAAGACCGAAGCCTAAGATTCTTCAGTCGCTGAAAGAGCATCGTAACTTGAGATGTTCGTCTGCTCCTTCAGAATGACAACGGTGAAGTCTCCGTTGTTAAGACACAAATTTTTTTATACTTAGAAACGAACAATTATGTCAGCAGTACGCCCCGATGAAGTCAGCGCGATCTTGCGCCAACAACTGAGCGGATTTGAAAAAGAAGTCGATGTCTATGATGTCGGCACGGTCTTGCAAGTCGGCGATGGTGTGGCGCGTGTCTATGGTCTTTCGAAGGTCATGGCAGGCGAGCTTATCGAATTCCCGAATAATGTCTTTGGTATGGCGCTGAACCTCGAAGAGGACAACGTCGGTGCCGTGCTCTTCGGCGATGAGACACTTATCAAAGAAGGCGACATCGTCAAGCGTACAGGCCGTGTGGCTTCGATGCCTGTCAGCGATTCGATGCTCGGCCGAGTCATCAATCCGCTCGGCGTGCCTATCGATGGCGGCGCACCAATTGTTGCAGAGAAATTTTTACCGATCGAACGCAAAGCGCTTGGCGTGATGCAACGCAGCCCGGTGAACCAGCCATTACAAACAGGTTTGATCGCGGTTGATAGTATGATCCCGATCGGTCGCGGACAGCGCGAGCTTATCATCGGCGATCGTCAGACAGGTAAGACTGCTGTCGCCATTGATACGATCATCAGCCAAAAATATACACACGGCGACGACGCAAAACGCCGCGGTGTCGAGCCGGTATATTGTATCTATGTTGCTATTGGACAAAAAGCTTCGACCGTTGCTCTCGTAAAAGCGAAGCTTGAAGAGTATGGCGCAATGTCATACACGACGATCATCGCCGCTACGGCTTCCGATCCTGCGCCGATGCAGTTCATCTCGCCATACTCGGGTTCAACACTCGGCGAGCATTTCCGCGATTCAGGTCGCCACGCACTCGTGGTGTTCGATGATCTTTCAAAACAAGCAGCCGCTTACCGCGAAATTTCGCTTTTGCTTCGTCGTCCGCCAGGGCGTGAAGCATATCCTGGCGACGTGTTCTATCTCCATAGCCGTTTGCTCGAACGTGCTTCAAAACTTTCGAAAGAATTAGGCGGCGGTTCGCTCACGGCATTGCCCGTGATCGAAACTCAAGCCGGCGACGTATCGGCATACATCCCGACGAACGTGATCTCGATCACCGACGGACAGATCTATCTCGAACCTAACCTCTTCAACGCCGGTGTGCGTCCTGCTATCAACGTTGGTATTTCGGTATCACGTGTGGGTGGTAATGCGCAGATCAAGGCAATGAAAAAAATTGCTGGTACACTTCGTCTCGATCTCGCGCAGTATCGCGAACTCGAAGCATTCTCGAAGTTCGGTTCTGATCTTGACAAAGCTACTCAACAGCAGCTTCGTCGTGGTCAGCGTCTTGTGGAATTACTCAAGCAGGGGCAGTACGTCCCGATGCCGGTCGAAGAACAAGTTGCGGTGCTCTATGCAGGTACCCAAGGGTTTCTCGATGATATCGAGATCGCTCAGGTCGGACGTTTCGAAAAAGAGTATCTCGAGTTTATGCGCCTGCGCCACGCCGATGTCCTGACGCTCATCGCCGACGTAAAAGAACTCAGCAAAGAAGTAACCGATGGCTTAAAACTATCGCTAACAAACTTCAAGCAACAATTTAAATAAGCAGTAGAGCCGACTTGAGTCGGCTCAAAAAGAATCTGCTTCCGAATAAATTCGGAGCTACTGAAGGCGCAAACTTGAACATTGTCATCCTGAGCGACGAGCGAAGGATCTACACTTTCAAGTAATAGAAAGACCGAAGCAGAAGATTCTTCAGTCGCTGAAAGAGCACCGTAACAAGAAGATGTACGTCTGCTCCTTCAGAATGACAAATTTGAATCAGTAGAGCCGACTTGAGTCGGCTCAAAAAGAATTTGCTTCCGACTAAAGTCGGAGCCACTGAAGGCGCAAACTTGAACATTGTCATCCTGAGCGACGAGCGAAGGATCTACACTTTC
>JBBRNY010000108.1:0-8187 GCA_038229915.1 Kapaibacterium sp. (SeqCode)
GTTACTGGTGGTGATCCGCCGCCGTCGTTTCAGTATGCCGTACTTGCACAATATGTTGATGCATTTCTTGGCGATTCTATTACCTATAAAAATGACTACGGTGGATTGAAAAATTTCCCGTTGTTCGTTCGCCCAACAAAAGTAATGCGGACGGATCTGCTCTCGAACCTCGATGGCACTCACGTTGCAGAAATCCAGACGGCATTCCAACGCGGACAATCTTTAGTGTATTTTTTTGGTCACGGCGCAACCAATGTTACTGATATTCTTTTCCCAGACGTCGGCACGCTTCGCAATCAAGGGTTGTACCCGGTCTATATCACACTCTCGTGCAGAACAGGTGCGTTTGCCGAGCCGAATCTTATTACACTCAATGAGTCATACCTTCGCGGAAAAGAATCGGGTGTGATCTGTGCTTTTGGGACGACCGGTTTTGGTGAGATCGGTTACGATCTGAATATGTCAAGCCGAATATTTAATTTCCTTCGCGGTGATTCGCTTTCTGTCCGCTCTTCGTCAACGGGCGCGCATACGATAAAGTATCCGATACTCTTTACTCTAGCAAAATATATCGAGTCAGTGCTTCAGCCAAATTTAGGGTTGCGCTTCGGGCAAGATAATGCATTGCACGAATATTCAATTTTGGGTGATGCGGCGATGGGATTTGCATTCAGACCACAACCAGAGTTCGAAGCCAAAGCATCTAATGTTCTGCTCTCGACTCGCAGTGGAGAGCCGCGCTCGGTCTATTCGGTTACCGATTCGTTTGTTCGTGTAAAAGCAACGTTCAACAATTTTGGTTATGCGCCATCGGGGCAGGTGAGCGTTCGCATTGTTGATGAGTTGAATGGTAATTCGACAACACTGATCGACTCGATTGATAGATTGTTCGTCACGGGTTCGTATGAAGCATTGATCGCTCTTGATACGACGATGATCGGAAGTCATACACTTCGTATTAAAATAGATGCTCTTGATAAATATGCTGAGACGAACGAAAATGACAACGAAGCAACGATCACCTATCTTGTGAGCGGGGCATCGGCAATTGCGCTCTATCCACCTGAAGGCGCGAAAGGGATGTGCGATCTTACGAAAGACTCGGTTCGCTTACTCTTGATCGTGCCGACATCACCGCAGCCGCCAAGCATCGAGATCGAAGCCGATACAACCAGCGCGTTCACTCATCCGACAACACTTGGTTCATTCCAGACAAGCACACAGTTTTTCGATCATACATTTGCACGCATTCTTTTGCCAACATCGCAGAGCAATGTTATCTGGTTTCGCACAAGGACCACTACTGCTTCGGGTAAAAGATCCGATTGGCAATTGTCGTCGCTGACGATACCAAGTGATAATAGCAGTATCGCTTCATCATTTTCTTATACGACTATTGATCAGTTACGTCGGACGATCGTATCGGGTTTGCAAGCCGATGACACGCATCACGGTTTGTATATTGCTCAGCTTGATACACTGAGATACTTAGTCGAGGCACACGGAGTTGATGATACGAATGTGATCAACAAGTCGCCGGTGAGTGAAATATTTAAGAATGGAAAACCGATCTACACAACGCCATTTTTACACGGGAGTAATTTTATTGGTGTTGGAATCGCTGTCCTGACGCCAGATCAATCAGACATCGAGCAAGTGTATTTGTTTGAGAATACGGGTGATAATCGCGACTCTTCTATCAATGTTCTCGTCGATAGTTTTACGGCGGTTATATCAGCGGCACCGACGGGACGAACAGTGATAGTCTTTACAAATTTCCAACCGTTCATAGCAGGCTCAGATTTTAGCAAGCCTGGCTTTACGCTTAACCCAAAAGTAACGACAGCGTTAAAGTCGTTGGGTTCGCGAAACGGATTTGATTCTTTGGAATATTTTGGTTCGTATGCAATGATCGGCCATAAAGGCGATGCGCCGGGGACAGCAAAAGAAGATTTTAATCGTCGTGGTTCTGATGGCGCACGTGTTGCCGATACCGTTGTTGTTTCCGGTAGGAAGGGCATTGCCCAATTCCCCACAACTTCGGTTGCGACTTCTTATGGGAAGCTTAGTTGGACAGCTTCGAATTTTAGTAACGGTAGTGACTTGCGATTTGCGGTGATCGGCTCTGATAAAAAAACGGGGCAACTCGATACGCTTCAGATCATTGATGGCAAGAGCGTTTCGCAAAGTGATCTCAGTTTGATCAATCCATTGCAGTATAATAAACTCAGCATCAGCGCAGTATTGCTTCGTGATAGTACTTCGACTGACAGCCCAGTGCTCTCATCGCTTGATCTGCAATATGAGGTTGCTCCCGAATTTGCGATAGCACAATCGAGTATTTCAGTTCAGCCAACAATAGTAGAAGAAGGTTTTCCTGCGGTGGTGCGCTATCAATGCGAAAGCATTCTCTGTCGCGATGCTTCGAATGTGCCTGTAGTGCTCTTGAGAAATTATAACGGGAAGATCGACACCGTTGCCAAGCATACTATTAATCTCTTTGCAGGGCGTTCATTCGTTTCTTTCGCTGATACCGTAAAGACGTTCGGTTCGCAGGGTACTTTAATATTTACGGCGACGATCAATCCTGAGCAAATTTTAAACGAGCAACTTGCATTTAATAACTCTGCAAGCACGACTCTTCTTGTCGGACGTGATTCGGTCAAACCAAAACTTGATGTTGTGTTTGACGGGCATCATATTAATCGTGGTGATTATGTGTCATCAAAGGTAAAGATCGAAATTACACTTTCGGATGCAAGTCCGCTTCGTATCACCGATAGTGCTTCGATCGGTGGGGTATTATTGCAGATCGATCCGCCAAGCAATACGCCCGTGTTTTTCAAAGGCAATCAACAACAAAATGGTTTTATCACGTTGTATCAGTCTTTTGCAAGTGGCAACGAGCAGGCTTCGCTCACGATTGACCCTGACCCATCACTGAAGCCAGGGACATATCTCTTTACAGCATTCGGAAAAGATGTGAGCGGAAATAAATCGGATACGATCGAGAACGAGTTTATTGTCTCAAATAAAAACGGACTTGAGCACGTGATGAATTATCCGAACCCGTTCAAAGACAAAACGAATTTTACGTTTATTATGCGTTCGACAGGACAAGCGGCAGTGAAAGTGGTTATTTATACGGTCGCCGGGCGAAAGATCAGAACACTGTTGCAAGATGTTGCGCGGCAGAGAGTCGGTCTCAATGCTATCGAATGGGATGGCCGCGATGAAGCAGGTAATGACGTATCGAACGGTACCTATATCTATAAAGTCATATTAAATGGTACCAACGAAGACGGCACCGAAGCAAGCGAAGCTATTTTGGAGCGGGCAGTGAGATCACGGTGATGAATAAATTGTATTGACGAGTAGAACTGACTTTAGTCGGTTCAAAGATTTGCTCCGACTGAAGTCGGAGCTACTGGTTGGAGCTACTGTGTGCAAATTGTCGAATGACAATTGCTAAAAGATTGTTCTTCTTATCTGTTATTGCACACTACCTGTAGAAAAGATATGTATATCGAGCAACTTTATACCAATTGTTTAGCCGAGGCGGCGTATTATATCGAGTCTTGCGATGAGGCTACTATCATTGATCCGCTTCGCGACCCTGAGCCGTATATTGCTATGGCGAAACGACGCAATACCAAGATCAAGTATATTCTCGAGACACATTTTCATGCTGATTTTGTCTCGGGGCACGTTGACCTTGCACAAAAGACCGGCGCGACGATAGTCTATGGTCCCAAAGCTACTCCCCAGTATGCTGCTCACATCGCAAAAGATAACGAAGAGTTGTTGCTTGGTGATATTAAGTTGCGAGTGTTGCATACACCAGGGCATACGCCTGAGTCGTCGTGTTATTTGTTGATCGATGAAAATGATGTGCCGCAAGCTGTTTTTACCGGCGATACACTGTTCATCGGTGATGTCGGCAGACCTGATCTGGCGATCAAGAGCGACCTCACGCAAGATGATCTTGCCGGAATGCTCTATGATTCATTGCATACAAAAATTTTAACGCTCCCTGATTCAGTTATTGTCTATCCGGCACATGGTGCAGGCTCGGCTTGCGGAAAGAATATCAGCAAGGAGACCAGCTCGACGATCGGGATGCAACGCGCAACAAATTATGCGCTCAAGGCAAAAAGCAAAGCAGATTTTATTAAAGAGGTGACCGATGGACTGATGGCGGCACCGAAATATTTCTTTTATGATGCGGCGATGAATCGCGAAGGCTATCAATCACTCGATGCAGTGATGAAAGAAAATTTTATCGCGCTCTCGCCAAACGAGTTCGAGCGTCAGGCGGCGATGACCGACACACTTGTGCTTGATACTCGCGATGGTATGGTCTATGGTAATGAACATATCCCCAATGCACTCAATATCGGTTTGAACGGACAATATGCGCCGTGGGTCGGAACGATAATAGACACAAAGACAAGATTATTGCTCGTTGCATCAGAAGGAAACGAAGAAGAAGCTGTTGTTCGGTTGGCGCGCATCGGTTACGAAAATGTTGCAGGATACCTCGAAGGCGGAATGACAGCTTGGAAAGCAAGCGGAAAAAAAGTTGAAAGTATAGTGAGCGTAACACCGGCTGAATTTCTGAAAGCCGATAGAAGTGGCGCAACCGTTCTCGATGTTCGTAATCCCGGTGAGTGGGGAATAGGCAAACTTCGTGAAGCTATTACCATACCGCTCGGTGATCTTTCCGATAAACTTTCGGGGCTTCCGAAAGATGAGACGATCTATGTTCATTGTGCCGGAGGCTACCGCTCGATGATCGCGGCGTCACTCTTGCAACGCAATCACGTTGGGCATATCATTAACATTTCAGACGGACTTGCTGCATTGAGAGAACTCGGTGCAGAAGTTGTTTATTGAGCGATTGATGGAGATAAATTATTTCCCATCTTTCCACAATTTTATGTTTTTACTATGGTTTTGATATTTTTTTCGTATTTTTGTAATTCTATTAGCAATACGTATTGCATTTAGGGCGCTTAGCTCAGTTGGTTTAGAGCATCTCGTTTACACCGAGAGGGTCGGGGGTTCGAGTCCCTCAGCGCCCACAAACAATGGTGATAGTTCACTTAGCGAACTGTCTGTGTGTTGGTAATCATATGTGTGTAGTGTTAGAAGAGCATTTCACATAGTAAGAACTTACGAAGAGACGACTTGAAGTAATGGCTCAAGGACAATCATCAGGAAGTACGCCCCCTTGGCTACGCAGCGGTGCTGACCGAACTGTGGGTGCTCCGACACCTTCAGCTGCAAAACCAGTCGCACCTGTTGCGACGACTACAGAAGCGGTTGCTTCTGCGCCGATCGAAGCTCCGGCTGCCGCACCTGCCAAAAAGAAAAAAGTAAAACTGTTGGCGGTTGTTCACATGGAAGGCTGTACTGGCTGCGACGTTTGTGTCGAGTTTTGTCCTGTTGATTGCATCTACCACATCCCCGGACCCGAACATATCCTTGCGACTAACCCGCACGCTGCGGTTAATGGCGTGGTGATGATCGATGAAGATGTTTGCATCGGCTGTAAGCTGTGCGCCGTCTATTGTCCTTGGGAAACGATCGAGATGATCGACTCTGTTGAACTTGAAGAAGCGCGTGCTATGGGCTTAGCTTACTGATTCTTATATTATTGTTATGGCTGAAGAAATAGATAAAAACGCACAACCGGAAGATCTTCCATACTTGGGTATCCCAAGACCGGAAGCGGCGGGTTCTCATCCGACGACTACCAGTAATATGCCTCCGATGAAGGATGCACCGGAAGAACTGAAAGAAATGGCTGCCAAAGCCGCTGACCCAACTTCGGCGACAGCTCGCAAAGCTACGCCGCCGTCTCAGGTCAGGATGGCAAAGCCAATGCCGAAGCAAGACGACGATCCGGGAACATGGGAGTTCGGTCGTCGCAGTTTCTTACGTGCAACGGGTTGGATGTCGTTCTTTGGGTTTATCGCTGTTGCATCGATCGGTGCATTGCGTATGATGTTTCCTCGCACGCTCTATGAGCCACCAAAAGTATTCAAAGCTGGTGTGCCAAAAGAGTACAATCCGAATACGGTTTCGGAAAAGTATAAAGATACCGAACGCGTTTGGATCTGCCGTGATGAAGAAAAAATATTTGCTCTGGTAGCCATTTGCACTCATCTTGGTTGTACGCCGCGTTGGCTTGCAACTGAAGCCAAGTTCAAGTGCCCATGCCACGGATCGGGCTTCACACCAGAAGGTATCAATTTTGAAGGACCGGCACCGCGTCCGCTCGAACGTGCAAAGATCACTCTTACCGAAACGGGTGAGTTGCTCGTTGATAAGGGCACCACATTCCGTTATGAGAACGGAGATTGGGACAAACCGGATTCATTCTTAAAAGTGTAATACAAAGAGAAAGAACAGCTATATCCTATGGCACTGAAACTTCCATTTGTACCGCCGAAGCCGCCGCCGCTCGACAAGCTCAAGAAAGACATCACGCAACACGAAGCGTGGAAGTCGATCTTCCGGCACAGCTATCAAGACAATCAACGTAACCGCGCACTGCAGATCGTTGATAACGTCTTTCTCCATTTGCATCCGGTACGTGTGACTCGTCACGCGACCAACATTGCTTATACCTGGGGAATGGGTGGAATCACGTTCTTGCTCTTTATCGTCTTGACGATAACGGGTATTATCCTGATGTTCTATTACCGCCCGACCGAAGCGTTTGCTTTCCAAGATATGAAAGCGTTGATGAACGACGTCGCCTTCGGACCGATCATCCGTAATATGCACCGATGGGCAGCCCATGCGATGGTCATCACGGTGATGCTACATATGTTCAGAGTATTTCTCACCGGTTCGTATAAACCACCGCGCCAGTTCAATTGGGGTATCGGTGTTATTCTTTTGTTGTTGACGTTCCTTCTTTCATTCACGGGGTATTTATTACCGTGGGATCAGCTTGCTATTTGGGCTGTGACCGTGGGTACGAATATGGCTCGATCGGTACCATTACAAGGCTCTGAAGGACCGTTCTCGAATTATCTCGGACTACGTCCCGACAATGACATTCGTTTTATTTTGCTTGGCGGCACACAGGTCGGCGAGCCGACCCTACTTCGTTTTTATGTCGGGCATTGTATCTTCTTGCCATTTATAGCGGCCACGTTAATGGCAGTTCACTTCTGGCGTATTCGTAAAGACGGTGGCATTTCGGGTCCGGTGATGGATACCAAGGTCAGTGCTGGCGCGAAATACATCGCTGAGAAAATGGCAGAAAAACGTGTTGCGCAAATAAAAGGCGTTTCGACAAACGGTAATGGCAAAGTAGCTCCAGCACCAGCGAAAGCTCCTGCTCCGGCAGCGGCACCAAAGCCTGCGACAGCTCCGGTTGCCGCCTCAGCAGCACCAGCAACAGGTGCGGCGCCAACAGCAGGGAAGCCTGCACCGCCGTGGCTGAAAAAATAATTGTAGATTTCAATACGATTGTATCATTGTTCTTTTCGATAAAAACGTATGGGTGAAGGTTTACATAATTTTTGGAAGATCTTAAGCGTACCGGACAATGTGCCGATCGTGCTGATGATCATTTTAGTGTCTTTTTATACGTGGCTTGCTTTTAAGCAAGCTCGTCGAAATGACCGCCATGGTATTCAGGAAGCGCTCGAATCTGATAAGGTGCAGGTTTGGCCTTACCTCGTGAAGATCGAGTTCTTGGTCACGATCTTGGTGATGATCGTACTTACGGTATGGGCGATCAACATCAACGCACCGCTTGAAGAGGCGGCAAACCCCACACTCACGCCAAACCCGTCAAAAGCACCTTGGTATTTCCTCGGTTTGCAAGAGATGTTGGTGTATTTCGATCCATGGATCGCCGGCGTAATGCTTCCGACTTTTATTCTCATCGGGCTCATCCTTGTTCCATATATTGATATTAATACCAAAGGTAACGGTTACTACACTCTGAAAGAACGTCCGTTCGCGATCAGTATTTTTGCGATCGGGTTTTTAGTGTTGTGGGTTGCCTTGATCGTTCTTGGTACGTTTATGCGGGGACCGGGTTGGTATTTCTTCTGGCCGTGGGAATTCTGGGATACGCATCGAGTGGTCGCACTCACCAACGTTGATCTATTCGAAGTCTTGGGAATACCTTCGAAGAATGTCGATGGATCATTCAACCTA
>JBBRNY010000109.1:0-7950 GCA_038229915.1 Kapaibacterium sp. (SeqCode)
CTATAGAAGTAACAGTTATGACAGGCAGTGAACGCCTAACACTTACAGGTCAGCTTGGGGATGTAATGAAGGAATCAGCGCAAGCGGCACTGAGCTTCATCCGCTCTCGCGCAAAGGAGCTCGGCTTGAAACCCGATTTTATGAAGAACAAGGAGATTCACGTCCACCTTCCTGAAGGTGCCGTCCCGAAAGACGGACCCAGTGCAGGTGTTGCTCTCTCGATGGCAATGCTCTCGGCATTGACTGGCGACCCGGCACGAGGGGATATTGCAATGACCGGCGAGATCACCCTTCGCGGGAATGTATTGCCAATTGGCGGCTTACAAGAAAAACTTCTCGCCGCACAGCGAGAGGGAATCAAGACCGTACTCATTCCCGAAGAAAATCGTAAGACCCTCACAGAGATTCCGAAGAAGATCCTCGAAGGTTTAGAGATCATCCCGATCGAAACCGTAGATCAAGCAATTGGATATGTATTCGGGAAAAGAAAAAAAATATCTGCAAAAAAAGCAAAACCTGTTTTGAAGAAAAGGAAGCTCAAAGCGAAGAAATAGCGACTTTTAATAACCTTAGTAAACGTTTAGAGGGTCAAGCTTGGATATATTTTAAATATAAAATTATAGTTATTGCCTTTTTGTAAAATAAATAAAAAAATTTGGATTTTAATAAAAATTGTTGTATATTTGTACTGTGACTTGATAAAAGTTCTTAACATTTTCGTATTTTGAGTTTTGTTTCTTGAAAACATAGAAATTTTACAAACTGGGTTTTGTCCTGTCTAGTTTGTATTTTTAACAATCAGGACTCCAAATTAAAACCTAAAACAACATGAATACCATCATACCATCATACCATCATACCATCATAAGGGTAAAACTCTTTGTTCAAAATCGGAAATGAAAAGGAATCCCTTTTCAAGAAGGGTATTGCTTTCTACTTTTTTCCTTTTACTGTCAATATTTATTTCTGATGTTGGTAGAGCGCAATGGCCTCCTTGTCCGGGCTGTCCGACAAGTGTGCCACCAACAACAATTGGATGGACGTCCGGAAGTTATATTGTGGCAATTGACTTAGGCTGTGGAACACCCTGTAATGTTCAAGTTTGTTATTGCTATCGAGCGACATCAAGTTTTGCATTTGACTACACAATAACACAGATAGCTTGGCCCGCATCATGTTGTCCATCTTCTACACTCCAACAAGTGATAGACAACGTATGGATTGATTTACTGAATCGCAATCCAGCTGGTTTCCCTTGTCCCGCTTGTCCGTCAACTGTCGATTACTATAGAGAAGTAAACGCATTATGTTGGAGCACTGATGTAATATTTAATCAAGATCTTTCTAACTATATGAATGTAGCTAAACCTTGTAGCTCAAGTGATGCTTGGTGTTTAACGAAAATGAATGTGTGTTGCGACCCTGTAACAGGCGCCAAGACCTTTACATGGATTGAGAGTATTATTAGGGGATATTGCAATAATAATTGTAACCAGATATCTTGTCCACAGTAAATAAGTATAGTCATGTCTGCCAATTAGCAAGACTAATTGGTAGACAACTTAATGAAAATTATGAACAAAAAAATATTATTTTTCGTACTAAACATTTTTTTCCTTTTGCCTATTTCAGTCTATGCACAATGGGAGAGGGTGGGACCGATTTCTTTTACTTCGATCTCGTCAAAAGGTGCAAGCGAATATGTTATGTGTACGGATGCAGGGACAGTATATACAACAACTGATTCGGGTAAAACTTGGCAAAGTCAGATCATAGACTTGAAGAGAATGTTTACATCGATCAATTTTTATGATAAAAGAACAGGTGCGGTTGGTAGTGATAGTGGAAAGATTAACGTAACTAATGATGCTGGTAAAACATGGACTGAAACAAGCTTAGAAAATGATAACTCAGTTATTGGCGTGAGTTGGCTTTCGCGGGACACCGTAGTGTCTATAACTTCAGATGCTTGTTGGCAGTCAGTGGATAAAGGAAATCTTTGGAAAAAAATTCATCCACCGGAAATAAATAATTTTATAGCGATTCATTCCGACCAGAATTACATAACGGTCATTGGATGCTCAGGTGGCAAACTTCTTATTAATAACAATGGTGGAAACAAGTGGAATGTAAAACAATTACCTACCACAGATGATGTTTTATCAGTAGATTGCCGTAGAAGTGGAAACATAGTTGTTGGTACAAGTACATCCGGAGTTTTTCAAAGCCAAGACAACGGAAACACTTGGGTGAATACCTTTAAGAGCAATATTGCCTCTGATTCTTTATTCAATTTGATATCATCAATAGCTTTTTTTGATGATAGCTCCATTGTTGCTTTCCAAAGGAAGAGTATAAAATATATTAAAAGTATTGACTTCGGAAAGACTTGGAGTTTTGTTCTTTTAAGCAAGGATTCATCCGAAAATTTGAAATTATTGAATGATTTTCAATTTATGGACATTTCTACAAATGGACACGGGGAAGCATTGTTATGTGGCTCTTTTGGTACAGTGTATCAATTAAAAAATGAAAATGGTGCTACGAAATTCCTCCATCACTGCTCTATGGGATTAGGAATTACTCCCTATACTTCACAAACTGTATATATTTCTCCTATTAGTAATACTCCAAAACACATTAAGGCTCTTTGTAATCGAGGTCCTATGGGAATTTCTGCTGATGTAGGTGTGAGTTGGCTTTCACGATATGTAATTAATACTGGAGGTCATGCTGCAGCTACATATTTTGGGCTTCATTTTACGGATGAAAATAATGGTGTTCTATTTACAAAAACTGGAAAATTACAATATTTTTACCCTTTTGTTAATACATCAGATAACGGAAAAAACTGGCAGACGCAAGTGGTTGACTCACCACGAGGAAATTTTACAAGGAGTACCGTTGACTCATTCGGAAATATCTTTATTATTGGTGATAGCTCTATTTTTGTTTCTCAAGACAAAGGTTTTCATTGGAATATGATCTCGAAATTTTTTATGGATGAAAACCAACCCACTAATAGAAAGCAACTTTCGAGTATTTTGAATGCGATTCAGGCAGTTGATGACTCTGTTATTGTTGTCTCTGCTGTTGTCTCAGACTCACTGTACTCTGGTAAAAATTTTAACGATATCTATGTCTACCATTCAGCACTGGGAATATCAACAGATTTAGGTCGTAGTTGGAAAACAACATACTTACCTGATACAACTATGTTAGTCTATGACTTGTATTTTTTGTCACCTCAGGTAGGCTTTGTCAATGTTGGTGTTCCAACTACTCCAAGTGCCTATCTTGAAAGAAAAGTACTAAAAACACTAGATGGCGGGAGCACATGGACGGCAGTCCCGGAAATCTATTCAAATTTTACTTTAGGTGATATGTCATTTTCCAAAGATAAGAGAATAGGCATTGTTGCAGGTGATCAAGGAGAAATATACACTTCAACCGATTCCGGAAATACTTGGAATACTGAAGTAGTAACATACTTGAACGATAGAAATCAAAGGGTGGGACTTCTTCATCCATATTTTGTAGATGATAGCACGGTGCTTGTTACAAGTTTGGTAGGATTCTGGAGAAAAGTAATTCATCCATCTTCAGTATCTGAAGTTCACTTTGGTGCAACATCAAATCAATATTTAGACATACGTCTAAATCCAACCCCTGTTCAAGGCGGCATTTTACATTGCTCGCTCTACGGACTCTACTCAGTTGATCTAAAAGAGGATATATCTGTTATTGTCTATGATATTTTAGGGAGAGCTATTTTGGATGAAAGTCATATAGCACGAAGTTCATCAAATGGATATAGTTCTACTTTTGATATTCAAACAAAAGAGTTGTCAAATGGAGTTTATACTATTGTATTTCACACATCAAACGGGGAGACAACAAGAAAATTTTTGGTGTCTAAACAATAACTTAATGCGCCCTGGCTGGTTTTGCGACTGTGATGAGATAGGCGAGGGCTTCGGTACTGTCGCGTATGCTGAGGTGTGCTTTTGTTGACATCTCTCCGAAGAGTTGTTTCCATTCGGTCTCGTTATATTCGGCGGGTGTATGGAGTTCGTGACAGCCCGAACAATTATTGATATAGGTTCTTCTTCCAGCTTCGAGATCAATATGCTGACTCATCCCAATATCGAGTTGTTGCTTCGATAAATGAGGGACAGCGCTCATGCAGGAAACCCACACAAACGCCATCCCAATTAGGAGCGGGTATGCCCCAACTTTAGAAATTATTGTTTTCAGACCGATCATAGTTCAAACGAGAGCAATACTCTTGCTTCAAGTTTCACGTGTTTGGTCAGTTCAAGATTACTGGTCGTGTTTTCTTTATTACTCCCAAGCCCTATTTGAGGCATAATAGAAATAGTAGCCCACCAAGACTTATCGCTGACCGAAAATGTCGGACCAACGAACAGTGCAGAAGTGCTCAGATCATCTTCGGAGATCGTATGATGACGTGCCTCAAAACCAACTGAAAAATTACTGTTGATTACGTAACTCAATGCGCCGACGGCTTCGATAATGTCTGCACCTTCGGAGCCGTGACCCGGAATTTCATGCTCAATAGTAAAATTTACTGCGCTGAGAAAATCACCGAAATGTTTGTCGAGAATGATCTTTCCTTCGAGCTCGGTCTCGTCAGGCTTTAGGGTCCATTCGGCATAAATAGCGCTACCGATGATATCAGCAGTCGGGTCGCTGATGCTGAACTTCCATTCGTTCGAGATGCTCAATTCATTTCCCCAAATGATCGGGTCGCCTGTTGCTTCGGTCGAAAGGTTGAGATAGAGGGAAGTTTGGAAGCCAGAGCCGAGCCCCATTTCGTATTCAATACGGTGATTTATGCCACGGTAGAATTTATTCTTATCGGTGCGAAGAGTATTCCAGATCTCGATCTCACGAGCACCACGCGGCAGAACAGGTGACTCATAGACGTACGAGAAATGACGACGATTCGCAAAAGCGCCAGTTGCCGTAATAATGAGAACAAATGCTATTAGTATGTATTTCTTTGCCATTTTCTCCAAAGTCAATTACTTTCACTACAAAGATACGACAATTTAGACTGAGTCTTAATAAAAGCACAATTAAGACTTAATCGTAATAGAAAGCGTCTTTTGAAAATCGATTGAGAAGTGTAAAAATTGTTGCATGCTCGTACTTCGGCGAACTGAGTGAAATATAAAGTCGTTGCAAGAACAATGGGAAGAAGAAAAGAGAGTATTGTTTGGAATTGGAAAGCCGTGCTTGTGGCATCACTGTTGTTGGTGTCGTGCTCGACATTTCGTAACGTGACGACGTATTTTAATGTGCTCTATCTTGCCCAAAAGCATTTAGATATTTACGAAGAGCAATTATCTGCCGAGTCCTCAACTCAAAACGCAGCTGTCGCGACTGCATATACCCATCATTGGCTTGAAGAGGAGTATCAAACGTATTTGATACGTCGCAAGCATGGAGTACCCATTGTCGCGTTTAATCTTGTTTCCAAGCCGAAGGTTGCCCTAATAAAAGGCGCCGCTTCGCAGCATCTCGATTCAGCAATTATCTTAGGCTCAAAAATTCTTGCTGATAAGAAGCCTACGAAATATGTGGAAGACGCATTGTTCATTGTCGGGAAAGCTTTATTTTACAAGAACGATTACGAAGGTTCGAAACGTAAGTTTTATGAATTATTGTACCGCTATCCCGATACAAAATATACCGATCAAACAGGTATGCTCCTTGCAGAGTCGTTAGTCGAGACCGGGCAAACCGATTCGGCAACCGCATCACTTGAAACGATTCTGAAGCATGAAACGAGTAGTGAGGTAAAACTACGTTCCGATATTCATAAAACCTTTGCCGATCTGTTAGTCTCATCATCATACGATACTTATGATCGTGCGACCGAAGAATTACTCCTTGCCGAACAAGGCCTCAGTGGTTTGGCATACTCCCAGTTGGAGTTTGATCGCGGTAGATTGTTTTTCGTAAGCGGCAAATGGGAAAAAGCAGAACAGGCATTTCGGAATGCCGTTGCCACATCAACTGATATAACATTCCAAGGTGAAGCAATGTCCGGTCTTGCCGAATCATTGCGCCGACAAAATAAGTTTGATGAGACAAAAAAAACCTTTTCTGAAGTGGTGACGAAAACGAGATATGCACCAACAGCACCATCCTCGCAATATGAATTAACATATACTACCGATCTTGAAGTACGTACAAAAGTGCAAAATGTCATCCGCACTCCTGAGTTTATTTCTGCGACGATGCCTGGGGTTAAGTCGGCTTATGCCGCCCTTGATACGACCTATCGCAATGTCTCTCAAGCGATAATGGTTCGGTCGCGGTTCCGACAAGCGGAGTTGTTTCGAGAGACCGGACAATATGATTCAGCGGCGAGAATAGCAAACATTATTATTGGCACCAAAGATTTTTCCACACCGGAGATGAATGATTTTGTGAACGACAGAATGCGCGCACTCACTCGTTTTGCCGAATGGAAATATCAACTCACTCGAATTGATACCTTAGAGAGATTATTGCGGAAGCTCCGCCGCCCAGGTAATGTAATGATGGAAACCGTAGAAGCAGAATTGCGAAATGATGCAATTCGAGAATTTGTCGGAAGTAAATGGAGCCCGACGCAGAATTATACGTTCACTCCGGAAGAAGAAGCTAAGATCAATATCCTGATCGAGAAAACAAAAAAACAAAAGCAAACTGCCGGAATAAATGTATTCTCGATCAATTTTTCCGACACGGCAAGATTTATTGATAGTGTGCATCGTATTGAAGCAAAAGCACATTTCGAGATCGGCAGAGCATTGGAAAGTTTTGAAGAATATACTGATGCCATTAAAGAGTATAAGATATCACTTGCAAGCGTCTATTCCTATCCTGATACTGCCTCGACCAAGCTTCAAGCGCAAGTACTTTTCTCGTGGGTACAGCTTGACCATGAATTAGGACGAATTGAAGAGCGTGACTCATTGATCGAGATATTGACGCATAATTTTGGTGAAACGGTTTATGCCCAACAAGCCGGGCTTGAGTATGGGGGAAAGCGTGACAAAGATTCGCCTGGTGAGGTTGCATTCAGAAGTGCTTCGGCGGCGTTGCGATCTTCAAATATTGAATCGGCAAAACCCGCATTGCTTGCTGTTGTCTCGACCTATCCTCGCGAGGATGTTGCTGCAAGAGCTATCTATGCGATCGGAATTGGGTATGAAGATGCAAAACAGAGCGACTCCGCACTGTATTTTTATTCTCGACTAACGAAAGAATATCCTTTCTCAAAGTATTCGGTTGCGGTAAAATCACGTTATAGTTATGCCTTACAGGAGTTTGATAAACGCCGCGCTCCTCAGCCAGATCCCAAGCCGATACCACCGAAGAAATGATTATCAAAATTTTGTGTTTGGTATCTATCACTTAGACCAATAGTTCGTGCTTGCTTCGGTACTTGAAAAACGATATATTACGCCCAATCTCTTCGTCCTTCGATTAGAAGCATCGGAGATTTCACGTTTGGCAACCGCGGGTCAATTTGTAAATGTCTTACCTCGTAGTTCCGGTTTCGACCCACTCTTGCGCCGACCATTTAGTATTTACAACCGTAATGACAATTGGATAGAGATCATCGTTCAAATTCACGGAAAAGGTACGCTCGAATTATCCTATCTTTCTGTCGGCGAAATTTGTGATGTGGTCGGACCATTTGGAATGCCGTGGGATATTAATAGTAACGATTACACTACGGCAATTCTGGTCGTCGGCGGAGTTGGAGTTGCATCAATGCCTCTTCTGACACAACAACTTCAAGCACAAGACACTCCATTCGAGACATACTACGGAGCACGGAGTGCTGATATGTTTGCCGATGAATACTTGCATAATATTCATTATGCGACCGATGATGGCTCGAAGGGAAGTACCGGTAATGTGATC
>JBBRNY010000110.1:0-7933 GCA_038229915.1 Kapaibacterium sp. (SeqCode)
AATGTTTTAGTGTATCATATTGCATTCTTAGTTCATTCTCATTTGCAGCAGATACTGATGTCCAAGCAAACAAATGCTTACAACTATCTACCTCCCACTGAGTTGATTCTCTCACTAAAGGTTGATCATTGGAAGAGTATGATAATTCAAACGCGCCAATAGCAGTGCTATTATTGCAAAACAAGACCATTGCAAGCAAAATAACCGAGAACATTTTCATAGCTCATATCTTTGATGATGTATCTATGAGAGCAACAGGCGCCTCTAAAAAAAAATCCCCCGAAACCGAGCTTCGTGGGAGTCATCATTTAAAACACAAACGCCACCTCTTTCGAGATGGCGTTTGCGGCAAGTAGTTTGAAGTGTATTGTTATTTCTTTGCAACGAGGTCCAGAGCGAGCCTTCTGACTGCGTCCTGATCTTTATCTTGCAAAATCGAGATAATCTTTTGGTCCATTTGATCGCGGATGATCTTTTCGTAGTCGCTACGCGAAAGCATTGCTGCTTCCTCTTCCATCGCTGCAACTGCCTGGCGCCCTTTGCCACCTTTAACGGCATCAACCATCTGCTTCAAGATACGATCGGTACGTTCTTCTTCTTCGGTATAAAGAAGTGCAAGAGCGAGCAAGCATAGCATCGAGAACTCGATACCAAGTGCGAACAAGATCGGTGAAGGTTTTACCGCAGGAATAAATTTCAAACCGCGGATACCAACAACGATAATAAGAAAAGCTGCTCCGGCGTACGCAAGACCTTGCACCACGTTTGAGTAATGCTCAACGAAGTGGAATTTCATATAGGTAGCAATACCACCCATAAATCCGCCTTTGCCTTCGAGGTAGCGTTGTCCGATATTGATATACTGAATTTCAGACTCGACGCTCTCGAGATTCACATCTTCACGACGTGCAAGCAAGCGCTGGTTGTTCTCTGGATCGTTGCGAAGGATCGACTCTACTTCTTCTGCTGAAGCAGAAAGCTGTACCATCAAGCGCTTTTTGAGCGAAATAACGGTATGATAAACACGATCACGGAAGAACGGCACGCGCAACGCAAATCCTGCGAGCACGGCAAAGCAGAATCCGAAGAATATATCGAACGGAATAAAGCTGACAATACCATTAAGAATAAACTGGGCTTCACCAAAAGTGATATTGGCTTCAACACCCCACGGATGCCATTCGACTTTATCGGCGGCTCCGCCAACAGCCATACATAAAAGAATATGGGTTACTAAAGCAAATATTGCGGTTAACAACATCACCGGCATACCCGACGCTTTGGCTCCGCGTTTGGCTCCAGTTTTCGGAGCTACTCGCGCACCACGATTGACTACTGCATCTGCCATAACTGTATAGTTTAATGTAAAAACATGATAGATTACGCACACAACACTCTATATCCAGTAAAAATACGCAACTTTGACTACAATTGTGTACTTTACTACAAATTTAAGCAATAAATGAGCCACAAACCTATTTTTATTCAAAAATAGTGGATATTTAATGTAAAAAAACCGTAGAGGGCGAACAAAACTACCTTTTCGCCCATCGTGTTACCCAAGATATGAAAACACCACCAGTGCTACCGGCTTCTGATATTAATAACCTCATTGAGATCGTAAAGCGGCTGAGAGTAGAATGCCCATGGGACAAGGTTCAGACCCACGAAAGCCTTGCCGCGCCACTGATCGAAGAGGCTTTCGAAGTCGTTGAAGCTATTGAAAACAAAGACTTTGCAGACCTACAAAAAGAACTCGGCGATGTCTTGCTTCATATTGTCTTTCAAGCCGAACTTGCCTCCGAGGCAGGACTGTTCAATCTGAACGCCGTGATCAAAACCGAGTGCGAAAAGCTGATCTACCGCCATCCCCATATTTTTTCGGATACCAAAGCCGATACCGCCGAGGATGTCACCCGCAACTGGGAGCTGCTCAAACGCAAAGAATCGGGGCGGACAAGCATTCTCGATGGCGTGCCAATCTCGCTGCCGGCATTGCAACGCGCAGAGCGGGTGCAAGCGCGTGCCGCAAAGGTTGGTTTTGACTGGGATAACACCCAAGATGTGCTAAAAAAGGTGCGCGAAGAGATCGACGAATTCCTTGAAGCCAAAACAGCGGAGCACCGCGAAGAAGAATTTGGTGATCTGCTCTTCTCACTCGTCAATTTCAGCCGCCACAGCGGTATAGAAGCCGAACGAGCACTCAGGAATGCGACAAAGAAATTCGATACCCGCTTCCGGTTTGTCGAGCAAAAAGTGGAGTCAAGCGGTAAAAATTGGTCAGAATTCAGCTTAGATGAATTAGACCTCTTTTGGAGGGAAGCAAAAATATGATCGATCGAGTTGGCATTTATCTACTCTTTCCAATAAAAACAAAAAATAAACAAGAGTTTAGCTTACAGTATTAGATCCTTCGTTGGGCTCAGGATGACAAATCATCGCGGTCTAAGAGATAGCACTACCGGGTGCGACTTCCCTTTCAGGTTGTAATAATACAACCGATCCGTCATCGGATGCTACGCCGAGGACAAGAACTTCCGAGATCATATTCGCAATTTGTTTTGGCGGAAAGTTTATGACGGCGATGATCTGCTTCCCTATTAATTCATCGGTCGAATATATTTTTGTGATCTGCGCACTCGATCGTTTCACACCGATGTCATTTCCAAAATCGACCTCTAAAATATATGCCGACTTTTTTGCATTAATAAACTCTTTTGCCGAAATAATTTTTCCGACGCGCAGATCAACAGATGCAAAGTCAGAAATTGAAATAATATTTTTCATAGATTCTGGTATCAATGAGTGAAGAATAGAGTATTTTTGTAGTGTAAACTTTGTGTTGTTAAAGAATCATTGCAGAAAACATTCAGCCTATGGCGAAGCAAATAACGGTAGCATTACTGTACAACGATATTCCGACGACAGAGACTTCAAAAAAGAAGATCGATCTTTCGCCGGAAGCCCTTGGCTTTCGTCCATACTTTGATGTGGAAGAAACTCCTGCCGAACAAGAATATGCCAGCATCGAAGAAGCACTGATCAAAGCTGGCTATAAAGTCATTAGCTATAACGTCAAAGATCGTTTCGAACGGTTGTTTAATTTTATTTCCAGACGTAAGTTTGATGTCGTGTTTAATCTCATCGAGTTTTTTCACGGCCGACCGGAAAACGAAATGATGGTCGCTGCATTTTTTGATCTCGTGCAAGTGCCCTACACCGGCGCACCACCTCTTGCGCTGGCAACGTGCCAAAACAAACCATTAGCAAAAGAGCTACTGCGTGCACACCGATTGCCAACAGCAAAATCATTTACTGTTCGTTCGATGGATGAATTTCCGAAACGACACTCGCTCCGCTATCCGGTCATTGTCAAACCTGCTTGCGAAGATGGCTCCGGCGGAATAGAAAATGCAAGTATTGTTTCTGATCTCAAGTCCTTAAAAGCAAGAGTAGCATTTGTGCTCGATGATTTTAAGATGGATGCACTCGTCGAAGAATATATTGAAGGCAGAGAATTAAATGTTGCTGTGCTCGGCAACACAAACAAACGCCGTGCTTTACCCATCTCTGAGATCGTCTTCGATACGATGCCTGACAATCTTTATAAGATCGTAAGCTATCAAGCAAAGTGGGATACTCACCACGCCGCATACCACACAACAATACCAAACTGCCCTGCTGAACTTCCGCAAAAAACTGTTTTGCTTGCACAACAATACGCCCTCAAAGCGGCCGAAGTATTGGGCACACGTGATTATGCACGAGTTGATATGCGTCTCAATAAAGATGGCGAGTTATTTATTCTTGAAGTCAATCCCAACCCGAATCTTTCTGAAGGCACAGGAATAGCTCGCAGTGCCGAAGCTGCTAAATTATCATTTAGTAATCTTCTTAAGGAAATTACGGAATCAGCATTAGATCGTGCGCAACCTGCCGAATAAAATGAACGTAGAAATTATTGGTGGTGGACCAGCGGGTCTTTATTTTTCTATTCTCGCAAAGAAACAATTTCCTGATTGGCAAATTCATATCACCGAGCGTAACGGAAGAAATGATACCTTCGGTTGGGGTGTCGTTTTTAGCGATCGTACGCTCGAACATCTACAAGAATATGACCCCATTTCTGCCGCGACGATCATCGAATCATTCGAGACGTGGGAGGATGTCGAGGTTGTCCACAAGAACCAACATATCACCATAGGCGGCAATAAGTTTTCGGGAATATCACGTCTGGCAATGCTCAACATTCTGCAAGACAGAGCAGAACAACTTGGTGTTGAGTTGACATTCAATAAAGACATTCATAATATTGAGGAATGTAATGGTGCAGATCTGATCGTTGCCTGTGATGGGGTAAACAGCTTGATCAGAAAAACCTATGAAGCAAAATTTCAACCCGATCTCAGTGTTCGTACCAATAAATATATTTGGTATGGCACAAAAAAAGTATTTAATGCACTAACGTTAACACTTCGCGAAAATAACGACGGCGTGTTTGCATCACATTCGTATAAATTCAATGCCGACACCAGTACATTCGTTGTAGAATGTGATCTCGACACTTGGCAGAAGGCGGGTTTTGCAAACATGGATGATTCTCAGACTCGGGCATATCTTGAGAAAGTTTTTGCCGATGATCTTGGGGAGCATACATTATTATCAAACAAATCAAACTGGATAAATTTCCTGCTGGTCAAAAATAAGCATTGGGTGTTTGATAATGTGGTCTTGATCGGCGATGCCGTGCACACTGCACATTTTTCCATCGGTAGCGGTACAAAACTTGCGCTCGAAGACTCAATTGCTCTTTTTAATTCATTTACTAAATATTCTGATGTTGCTTCGGCTCTTGCCGATTATGAAATAGCGCGTCGTCCTATTGTTGATGAATATCAACAGTTTGCGTATGACAGTTTATTATTGTTCGAGAACTTGAAAGAGTATATACATCTTTCTCCGATCGAAATGGCATATAAAATGATGACTCGAAGCAAACGCTTAGACCATGAGAAGCTCCGCAAACGTGACCCGAAGTTTGTCGAGATGGTTGAGGACTCTAGAAAGAAATAACGTTTATTGCATTCTAATAGCTTTCATATAAGAGTCTGCTTTTACGGTTGTTCCATTTGCGTTGCTTGCGTTCTGCGCCCATTTAAATTGAATAGTACCTGCCGAAGATGCGGCACGGACGATCCCGGTAAACGAGATAATTGTTGGCACATTCGCAGCCACACTAATATTTTTTGCAACACCTGAAGCCGTTAGTTGGCCGCCATTGTCATTAGTTGCAGTTCCATCGGAGACAGAGTTATACATGATTTTCATAATAGCTCCCGTCGGGATAGTAAAGGCACACTTGTAGTTCGGTGTGGTATTTGTGCATCTTACATCAAGTACACCGCTAATTTCCCAAGTTTCATTAGCATTAATCGTGAATGCAATGTCATTGTCATTCGTCAATGCGGCGGAGTTTGTAACAGTTTGATCCGCGGCTTTTACATCATACTGAATACTACCAACCGGCCCAATTGTCTGACTCGCATTTGAACTTTCAACCAGCCACTGTGTACCAGTTGCGTCATAGATTAAGTTGACAATTGGTTGTGTCCCTTTGAACGTAATATCAGCGTTGGCATTTGTCTCGATCCTATTTCCGGCAGTAGAGAGCGCGCTTGCATAAGCGAGCGTCATATCGTTTCCTGTGGTGTTGAGAATAGTTAAACGCTTACCATTACTTCCACCCGCAATGCCCGAAATAGTAAACGCTGCGGTCGGCCCTGTAATACGGGCAAAACTTGTATTCCCAGTAGCAATATTATTATTTGTACCGTTCGAGAGTGCAATAGCCGATGAACGAGTAGCATAGCCACCGTTAATATCGGCACTCACAGCAGGATCGGTGGCATTGATACCTACATAATTATTACCGATAATACGTACAGCCTCGGTGAGCGAGCCCCCATTATCAACAGTTGAAAATGTCAGCGCCGCGCTTCTACTGGCATGGGTTGCCGTCGTCCAGATGCTATTGATCGAAGCCATGTTCTGGTCATTGGTAGTAGTAGATTCACCTCTAAATAACATACCACTTCCAAAGCCTGCGGCAGGTGTTCCGGTCGAACGATGATTAAGTGCTAATAATGAAGTAACCGTCGCTGTAGCTCCATTGGTGTGGGTTACGTTTAAACGTACATCCGCAAGTGGTACTCCTTTATTTCCATCATCACCGATACCAACATTTCCACCCGAAAAGATCGAGACGTACTCAGAATCAGAAGTCCCGGTACGACGACGGAAATTCATATGTTCTCCAGTAGGTACGGTACCTGAATTTGGAACGCCTGGTGTTCCTGTTACGTGAATATCCCACCAGCTATTCAATGCGTTACCTTGGTCATCATTTGTGCCACCGACAAACTCCACAGCAGGATCGGTGCCACCAGCATTCGAATTAAATCGCCATACACGAAGTACGGCATTTGCATCGATCATATTAAACACACGAGCACCAAACGTTGGGACGCTATTAAGGCGAGCTGTCGTTAATGCATCTCCAAAAGCAAAACGTCCACTACCGGCAGCAAAACTGCTTGTTCCTGCTCCCGCACCGAACAATAAATTTCCATTTATATCGAGTAACATACGAGTATTTGGTGCACTGGTAGCGCCCGACACAAAACGAATCGGCACATCATCAAGTGTACCAAGATAATTGCTGACATTATCGGTAAGACCACTATTACCAGTATAAAGCCAACCGCTCACACCACTAACGGCATAACAGACCCAACGTTGTTCTTGGGCACTATAAATAAAATTCGCGCTACCTGTCGATGGTACAGGAATATTTGCAATCGTACCCGTAATGATCCTATTCGCGGCTGTACTGCTTGCACTCTGATTAACGATCGTCATACTCTGATTTGAGCCATTATAGACCGTCAAGTGCTTACCATTGGCTCCGCCAACAATACCTGTGATCAATATCGGAGCACTAGCCGACTGAATACGAACCATTGCCATTTGATTACTCAAGCCATCAAAATTTATATTATTAACAGTCCCGGCAAGAGATGTGGTATAGTTATACTCTCTGGTTGCGAAGTCATTCGTTACATCAAGTGAGACTGCCGGCTGTGTATTTCCGATTCCTACATCGCCGCCATTAAAGAGAGCGGCAATATTATTAGCGGTATTTGTTGCACCCACTACATTCACATTGAGACCGATATTGTTCGAAGTCGATGCAACACCACTTCCCCACGATCCGCTTGATTGAATATCCAAACTGATCTTATTGATCGCATTGGTCGCAGAAGTTGAAGTATTATTAAACAGACCACCAGTCGTCGCGACTATTTTTGCACCCGAGGTGAGCGCATGAAGCGTTGCAGTCGGAGTCGTACCTGCACCGATACTAATTCTGCTATTAGTATTATCCCAATACAAGTTTGCATTATCTTGTAAATTAGATGTAACACCTGGTCCGGGTCCCCAGAATGCAATTCGTGTTGCCGTGCCGGAGCCAGTAACAGTGCCGCTTCCGCCCGAAGCCCAACTTAAAATTCCAGCCGTTGTAGAACTCAATACTTGACCACTTACAGTCGGAGCCGCGATAGGCAAAGTATAATTAAGATTCGTTGCACCTTGCGCACCGGCTTGTAAAGTTGTAACACCAGTACTCGTACCAAGAAAACTGAATTGTGTACCAGGTTGGCTGAGTTGAAGATTACCTGCTGTGGTGATTCTAACTTTCTCACGAGTTAGTGCTGTTGCCCCTGTTCCAATAACAACATCCGTCGCATCGGTCGTACCTAAGAAATTTCCTGTTGTGCCGTTCCATGCTGTTAAACCGCTGTTACCAGTCAGTCCCCATGCATTAACATCTGAAGGTGTGAGTGTTCTAAATGTTGGGACTGCAGGTACACCA
>JBBRNY010000111.1:0-7900 GCA_038229915.1 Kapaibacterium sp. (SeqCode)
ATCGATCATTTACACGGGAAGTATTTTATCGAGTACCTCAGTGCTTTTAAGCAATCACTTCTCAAAGGAAAACTCGGTAGAATGAAACGTGGCGATGTCGATACTGATTATCCGATTGCTCCGCCCCCGGTGGCAAAAAAGCCGGCAAAGAAAAAATAAACTTACCTGTATTCTTTGATCACCACTCCCGATTCACCGTTGATCGTGATATAATGAGCAGGCTTATCGGTCCAGCAGCCTGAGTTGTAATATCGTACTGAGCCCTCGGTCTGCTCCATTGCTTGATGTGTGTGTCCGCAAAAAACGTGCTGTGCGCCTTTAGTTTTTGCATAGGCTATTGCATCTGTTGCAATTTTTTCGGAAACACGCAACCATGTTTTACTCCGACGCTTCATCCACCGACTGATACGTTGATTGTCGGAATCGATCTTCTGAAAGAATTTGTAAAACACCGTGGCTATCTCACTAATGATCACATTCTCATTGAGAAATTTATCGAACTGATGGCCATGTATCGCAAGATACCTTTCTCCATCATACTCCCATAAATATTCGTCAAACACTGGAATACCAAGCAAGTGGGTCAGTATTTGAGCAATACCATCATGATTCCCGGCAACCCAGACTACTTCGATCTCGCGTTTCGGATTAGAGAGTTTTCTTATGTAAGAAAGAAACTTCCAATCATCCTTCTGTAAGCGTTTGAAATTTAGATCTTCGAAGACATCTCCATTGAGCACCAATCGTTTGAAACTATAACTCTTGAGCATCTTCAGTACGTCATACGATCTCGACACATCCGAGCCAAGATGAATATCACTAATGATCATTGTATCAATAAGCCGGACTTTCGAGAGATGATCTTCAGCTTGATCTTGATCATAGACCATATCGAGATCAATATCAATGTCTTGTGGATTGATCGCGGCTATCGAAGAACGAAAGAAGGTTGTCATAGCGTGAAGTTAATATATTGGGCTTCGAGAATGCTCGAATAGAGGGGTTCGAGGGGCTTGGCATCAGAGCGATATGCAACAGTCTTTTTTTTCAGGTGAAGTGATTTTTCCTGCCAGCTATAACACCGAAGAGATTCAAAACTTGGTTAGCAAGCTGTTATCGTTCTGTTAGTTTATTGTTACGAGCTGCTCCACAATTCGTGAATTTTACGATCTAATGCGCAAAGATTCGCTATTTTCATAAATATGATGGAATTTCGGTGGATTTTTGTAGTTTACTATAGACTACCTTAATTTTATTGCAAGAATGGCTCAACAAAAGAAAACTCCTCAGCAAAAGCAGCAATCATTAGATGATCTGCGCAATAGTAACACCTCTAAATCTTCGGGTGGTATTCCCGTAAAGTTTAGGACGCCCATTGCGATCATTACTTTATTCGCAGCCGTACTGCTATTTTTCGCTGGAGCTCTCCCAAAAGGCAAGACGCTCAACGCCAGTGATAATGCCGCAAGTGAGAGTATTTTTCACTATCTTAAGGCCGCCCAAGCCACAGGTGTCGATGTACCCCAATGGATACCAAATATATTCTGTGGTATGCCGTCGTTTGCGGCGCTACTTTCGACCGGCAAGCGCTCGTATGATCTGGTTCACGGGGCGTTCGATGTTATAAGAGATATTCCTGTTGCCGTCTTTGGTGGCAACGATGTACTGATCCATATTTGGGATTACTTTATTTTCGGAATGGGAATGTACCTCTTAATGAGGTTTGGAAGGAGGACCTCGCATCTGGTTGCGCTTTTTGTCGGGTTTAGTGCAATGTTCTCAACGTGGATCATGACCTACTCGATGATAGGCCATAACACCAAAGTATTTGCGGTGATGTGCTTTCCCTATATTTTACTGTCGATCGAAAAGCTTCGAGAAGAAAAACAGCCGTGGCAATTAATGCTCTTCTGGGGTTCAGTGTTGGCTATCGCATTCCATTTCCTTCTCGAATCGACGCACGTGCAGATGGTGTTTTATCAGTTGCTCGCCGTCTTAATTTATTTTATCGTCTGGTTAGTCAGTGATCTTATTGCAAAAAGAAATCTCGTCGGAGTATTTCGTACCGGAATTTTAGCCCTGCTGATGATCGGTACCGCGTTTGCAATGTCTGCTGATCGCTATCTCGCCACACTTGGCTACGACCCCTATTCGATCCGCGGTGCATCTCCGTTGGTTGAGAGGTCAGAACTGCAAGGCGGCAACTCGCAAAAGCAAGCACCGGTCAAAAACACTTCGGAAACCGGCGGCTTGGATTGGAATTATGCAACTGAGTACTCATTCAGTCCGGCGGAGATGATCACTTTCATCGTTCCGGGTTGGTTTGGTTTTGGTCGGATGCCGTATGACGGCCCCGAAGTACAACCCGGCGCAAAAGTCCCAACGTATTGGGGACAGATGACCACGACCGATGCCGCAAACTACACCGGCTCCATTGTGTTCTTTCTTGCACTGATCGGCATATTTACATTAAAGAAAAAGGATCGGCTCATCCTGCCGCTCGCTATTATATCAGGTTTCGGATTATTATTATCGTTCGGCTCGACATTCTCGTTAGTGTATAAGCCGATGTTCTATTATTTCCCGACATTTAATAAATTCCGAGCCCCGATGATGGCGCTCGTGCTGATGCAAATGTGCTTCCCGATTCTCGCGGGGCTCACATTGCAGCAAATTATTCAAGTCGTCAAAAATCAAGACGAGAAAGTGCTCAAGAGCAGACTAACAGCCTTTACCGGCTACGCAATGTACGCTGCAGCTGGGCTCTTCGTTATTTTTCTCTTGGGTCGCAGTATTCTCGAAAGTACTTTACGGTCAGGTCTTGCCGCGAGCAACAAAGCGATCGTGAATTATCCTGATGCACTCAAAGAAACAGCTATTAATGTCGGACTAAATGATGCACTCGTTTGCACATTGATCGCCGCTCTGGCATTGGCGGCATTGTGGATGTACCTTCGTGGTAAAATTGCAAATGCGCTCATTCCACTATCTGTTGTGCTCGGTCTGACGGTTATCGATCTTTGGAGAGTTGACAGCCGACCGCTCGAGATCACCTCGACCAACGATTATCAAGAGACATTTCGCACTCACGATTACGTAGAATTTATCAAACAAGATAAATCTCTTTACAGAGTCTTTGATGTGAGCGAACCGACTTCGAACGTCCCCGTATCATGGGGTCTGCAAACGATCAGCGGATATAGTGCGGCGAAAGTCAGAGCATATCAAGACATCGTAGATATTACGGGCAACACCGGGGGCTCCGTTATTTTTAATCCGTTCGTTTGGAGTCTCTTTAATACGAAATATATCATTGCCAATGGTGCGGTCGATTCTGTTCAAGGACGAATGACGCCGGTATTTATTTCTAAAGAGCAAGCCCAAGGACGAGACGGCAAACCACAACAAACGGTCGTCTGGAAGAATAATGCTGTGCTTCCGAGAGCATTCTTTGTCAGAGGTTTTGAAGTAAAGCCTCCGATCGAGTTCTTGACATTGATGCGCGATGCCGCGTTCAACCCGAAAGATGTTATGTTCTTCGATAAACAACCCGAAGGGATCGGCACAACATCCGATGAGCCGATAGACTCAAGTGAAACCGTTGATATTACAAAATATGAGAATGAGACGGTAGAAATGAAAGTCAATGCGAAAGCAAATCGCTTATTGTTTATGTCGGACACCTATCACGCCGACTGGGAAGCAACCCTTGATGGCAAAACTCCGATCAAAATTTTCAAAGCTGATTGGGCATTCCGCGCCCTTGCCGTTCCTGCCGGGCAGCATACGATCACTCTAACCTTTAGAGATCATAAATATGAATCCGGCAAAACGATCTCTCTTGCAACCAACATCCTTGCTATCTTAGGGCTGGCACTTGGTGTCGGAGTGATGATGCGAAAGAAAAAAGAACCGATCGTATAACAATAAAAAAGCCCGCTCTTGCAAGCGGGCTTTTTTTATATATACTCTTTTTTTATACTCGATGAACGGTTGTCGCACTCGCTTGAGAAGTTGGGAAAATGATAATCTCAGCTATTTGTACGTGCGGTGGACGTGTTGCCGTCCAAACAACAGCATCAGCTATGTCATCAGGTGAGAGTGGCGTAAAGCCTTTATAGACAGGCGTTGCACGAGATTCATCGCCGTGAAAACGAACCATCGAGAATTCCGTCTCGACAAGCCCCGGATCAACAGTTGTTACGCGAAGAGGAGTATCAACAAGATCAATTCGCAACCCTTTGGTCAAGGCATCGACAGCATATTTCGACGCACAATAGACATTGCCTTTCGGATAGGCTTCGTGCCCAGCGATCGAACCGATATTAATGATGTGACCTTTTGCACGAGCTACCATCCACGGAACGACTGTGCGAGTAATATAGAGCAAGCCTTTCACATTCGTATCAAGCATCTCTTCCCAATCTTCGATGAGACCTTCGTGAAGCTTGTCCAGCCCGCGCGAAAGCCCTGCATTGTTCACAAGCACATCAATTGCTTTCCAGTTATCTGGCAGAGCATTCAATTCATCTTCGACAGCATTACGGTCGCGAACATCAAGCTCGAATGTCAGGACAGAGATCCCCGGATGTTCTTTTTCAAGATCAGATTTTAGTTGCGCAAGACGTTCACCCCGACGAGCACAAAGCAAGAGCTTTGCACCCTCTTTGGCAAACGCATAAGCACACGAACGCCCGATGCCACTGGAAGCTCCGGTGATGAATACTGTTGAATTTGAAAGCGATCGCATATTCTATTGAATCGAATGTGACATCCTAATAAGTCAGGCGCCGTTTGTTCTTTTTAGTTACGATCTACTTGGCCGCAACAGCTTCTTTCTCTTTCCAGCTTGCCCAATAGTCTTTCCATTCGACTGATTCAGCTGCCGGAGCGATCTTGAGGGGATTCTTTGTGTCAAGCATCATTGCTTCCTCGTTGGTGCGAGTGAGCTTGTCCTGATTACGAAGTGCTTTCGGATGAGGTCCGTGATGGATGCCTTGTGGGTGGAGCGTCAGCATCGCAGCTTTAATATTATCACGACTAAAAAAATCACCATCATGATAGAATAGTACTTCATCGTAATCAGTATTGCGATGATAGAACGGTACTTTCAGTGTATCAGGATCTTCTTCGAGTGGGCGCGGCAAGAACGAGCAGATCACAGCATTTTGCATCGTGAACGTAGTATGAACAGGCGGCGGAAGATGCACGCGCGGCGAGATCACCGGGCGAATATCTCGCATATTAATTTTGAATGTTGTCAAGTCGCCGCGCCAACCGACAAGATCGATCGGATCAAAATCGTAGAACACTGAAGTCCATTCGCCCAAACGTTTGATGCGAATTTCATATTCTTTTTTCTCGCTCTTGTCCTTGTCAAACTCTGTAAAATCAGGCAAGGTAATTGCTCCCATATCATACAACGCATGCATTCCCATCAAGCCTTTCATTTCCGGTGTCGGCGGAAGAATTTCGGAATGGGCTTCGAGCATCACAAAAAAGTTGTCGGTCGTTTCGGGGATCATCCGATAGGTTGTGGCTCTTGGGATGACGACATAATCGCCCGGCTCAAAAGTCAGGACTCCAAAATCAGTTTCAAATTTCCCTTTGCCTTTATGGATAAAATACAGAAGGTCGCCATCGGCATTTCGGAAGTAAGCAGTGTGTGGCGCCGAGCGTCGCGAGACAAGTAAGATCAGATCATCATTATAGAGGATCGGCACCGGCAACCCGTTTGGGTCGTGCAGATCGGTTGGTTCGAGCTTTGTCAGATCAAACGCATGTGGGCGCAATGGTCCTTCGATGCGCGTCCAACTTGTCGGAGGATGGGCATGATAGAGATGCGATACTCTGCCGAAGAATCCTTCTCTGCCGTGCTCTTCTTCAAATGTACCCTCAGGTAGTGCGACGTGCGGCTGCTTTGTGGCTTTGCCACGCATTAACGGAAAATTCATTACTCACTCCTCTAATTAAACGTGTAGTGGTGGAGAGCATAAAACGAACAGGAGAACTATGAAAGTTCAGCTACAATGAGAATATCATACTATATCCAAAGAACCTTGAGGCCCTTCTTTTCAAGACGTTTGAATTCCGGATCACCGGTAACGAGTGTTGCATCCTCTTCAATAGCAAGTGCGGCGGCAAAGCAATCAGCATAAGAAATTCCGCCCGTTGCTTTGAATTCGGCGGCTAATCTGGTTATTGTTTGGTCGGGAGGAATGATTGAAATAGGAAAGAAATTAATAATACGTTCGGTCGCTTCCATTCTTTCTTTACCAGATGAAACCAAGGAAATATAAAGCACTTCTCCCCAATTTATCAAACTCATTTGAAGCTTCTGCTTGGTCTGCTCAGCTTCATCCAATAGTCTCTTGACCTCTTCCCATCCTTCTTGCTGCTTAAAAAGAACGAGCAGAGCATAACTATCGAGAACGTACATTTCTGTGTGCTTTTGCATCTTCTTGTTTGGCGTCTTCTTTTCGAGTCCGGAGTAATGTCTTCAGTTCTTTATCGCCCTTTCCCCAAATACCTACAAATTGATCAAAATAATCCGAACTCAGGGGATGAACGATCAAATTTTTTCCCTTTTCGGTAAAACTTACTCGCATTCCAGCTTTAATACCAAGCTTTTTTCGAAGCCAAGCAGGAATTAGTATTTGTCCTTTCGAAGTCACGGTCGAAGTAGTACTTTTCATGATAGTAGAACACTGCTAAAAAGTGTTACGTTTCGAAGAAGTGTTACTTATGCTTAGAACATCTCCAGCTATTTCAAAGGCGTCTGCACCTGCACAGTCACCGTACGGCAATAGTAGCGTCCTTCGGGTGTGGCATTGAGGTCGCTGGTTTCAGCGGGTCCGATACCTTTTATTTCCGTCAGCTTCGCATCGGGGTTCTCAGCTTTGACAAGCTCGCCGACGGCATCTGCGCGCGCTTGTGATAGCTCTTGGTTATGATCTAACTCGCCAAGTCTATCCGTCGAGCCGGTAATCCGTGCCTCAGATTCAGCTTTGATCGAGTGAGAAACAAACGTTGAGATCATTAGCTGGTTCTGTTTGCTGATCGTCGATTTATCAAAATCGAACACCACCAATGATAGCCGCGAAAGCTCGAATGGGAAACGTGACTTCGAAACCGGCACATCAAAACTATTCGCATCCGATAATCCTGATTCATCCTTCACCGTCAGTGTGGCACTGAGCTTTGCTTTGTCGTCGTTTGCTTTCGCAATTGACGGAAGATCGGCATTGCTGATAGACCAACCAAAAGTTGTTGGTGGTGTGTCATTACCTTTGGTATGATAGAGCAGTGCATCACCGGCAGTGATCTTGAATTCCCAAGTTGCGATCGGTTGTTTACTTTTGGCACTCATCACAAACGGAATGACTCGCGGTGATCCGTCGTAACGTGAGAATTTTTCATGGACGATCGGCTCGAGCATTTTTCCGTTCGTTGAAACGATCTCGACTCGACGATTCTCCTGAACACCTTCATCATACACTTTGCTTGATGGGTTTGCCGCGGATACAACAGTTTTCGTAATAATACGCGAGGGTTCGATAGCCCACGTTGAGGTTAAATATTCTTTGACACGCTCGGCTCGCTCTTTTGCAAGTGTTGTCGATTTCGAACCGGTTGCTACCTCTGCACCATCAGTCGTCCCGACAACAGTAATGCGTTCGTTAGGCTCGGCGATCATTCGATTCCCAAGCACATTTAATATCTGATAATAGGCTTCAAGCGAAGTGTGCGGAAGCTCACGAGAACGGAAGCGATCAAGATCAGAGGATGAAATCTGTTCGTACTTCGATGCAAGTTGTGAACTGGCACTGTCAAAGAAAATATATGGCAACAACGGAAATGTCTCCGTAACGATCGTCTCAACGATCTCGATATGTTGCGG